>NZ_BAABBM010000001.1:2214388-2531277 GCF_039537965.1 Sphingomonas limnosediminicola
TGAACTTCCGCGCGGAAACTGGCGATGCCTTGTTCTTTGCTAACGTCACGCGCGAAGGGGCGCCCGATCCACGCACGCTCCACGCCGGCCGCCCGCCGCTTTCCGGCGAGAAATGGGTTTTCTCCCAATGGATCCGCGATCGATTCCCAGCCGCCTAGTCGTTCGCTAGACATTCTTTGCATTTCGCCTGCGCCTCGGCATGATGAGAGCAATGGTTCAGATGCAGACACTTGAGCAGCAGGCCGACTCGGCCGCGTCAGCGGGGGATTTCAATGCTGCCAGAGCGTTGCTCGAGCAGGCCGCAGCCGCAGGTCCGAGCTCGGTCGCGCTGTGGACCAAACTATCCGCCATGTGCAAGATTTCCGGCGACCTTCAGGCCGCGCTAGGGGCAATCGATCGGGCCTTGGCTCTCGCGCCTCTGGACTTCTCTGCCTTGCTGGCGCGTGCCGTCATCCTCGACAACCTCGGCGATCCCAATGCCGGTGAAGAATACGGCAACGCGCTCGCGCAAATCCATCCGGACGAAGAGATACCGGGGCCGTGGCAGGCGGCCGTCGCCCACGCCCGCAAGCGCCGTGACGACTGGCGGCTCAAGCTGGGCGGGCGCCTGGCGAGCGGCCTTCCATCCGACTTGTCGCCCGCCGAGCGAGTGCGCGCCGAACGCTTCATCACCAACCGCACGCGCAACACGCGCCATCATCACCAGGAACCGTCCGATTTCCATTTTCCGGGCCTGCCGGAAATAGAGTTCTACGACCGCGATATGTTCCCGGCGCTGCCGATCCTCGAGCAGGCAGTGGGCGATATCCGCGCGGAGTTCGATGCGCTGATCGCGGCCGAAGCTGCCGAGATGGTGCCTTACATTCAGTATCCGGACCGCGTGCCGATGCGGCAATGGAAAGAGCTCAACCACAATCCCAAGTGGACGGCGATCCATTTGCTTCAGAACGGCCGCCGGATTGAGCAGAATGCGAGACATTGCCCGCGCACGCTCGAGGCAATCTCTCACATGGATCAGCCGGAGGTGCCTGGCGCGTCGCCTAACGCGATGTTTTCTATGCTGGCACCGCGCACCCGCATCCCGCCGCACACGGGCGTTGCAAACACGCGCCTCGTTTGCCACCTGCCGCTCATCGTGCCGGGTAATTGCGGTTTCCGGGTCGGCGACACGACGCGCGAGTGGAACGTTGGCGAGGCGTTCGTCTTCGACGACACGATCGAGCATGAGGCGTGGAACGACAGTGACGAGCTTCGCGTCGTCCTGATCATCGATCTCTGGGCGCCCGCGCTCAGCAGCGGAGATCGCCGCACTGTCGCGGCAGTCATCGGCAATAGTGGCGCAACTTTCGCAGGTAGCGCATGACCGTCGTCACCGCCAGAACCGTCGATCCAGCAGAGGTTCTTGACCGGGCGATTAAGTCGCTGAAGATGCTTGATACGCCGCTCCCGCTTGAAGATGTCGATCGCGCTTTGAAGCTTGTGCCAAGCGATGCCCGCCTGTGGCACGTCAAAGGCCTTATCCACCGCGAACAGGAGCGCCGCGACCTTGCCATTCCGGCACTTAAACGTGCGACCGAGCTGGCGCCCTCCGAGCCGCTAATCGCCCACGGCTATGCGCGGACGCTGCTGGAGGCAGGGCTGCCGAGCGTTGACGCATTTGGCCGTGCACTGAAGCTGGCCCCGAACAATCCGGATGTGACCAGGGGTCTTGTCGCGTCCCTTTCTGCCATCGGCAGGTCGGCGGAAGCCCTTGCGGGACTTGAGACCGTCCTAAGGCGCTCCCCGCTATGGACAGAGGGTCACGTTCTGCTCGCAAACCTACGCTGGGCCGAGGGTGAGCGCGAAGGCTTCACGCGCAGCTTCGAGGAAGCACTTGCCCAACATCCGAACAGCCTCGAACTTAGGCGAGAGCAGCTCGCCGCCCTCCTCGAGGCCGAGCATTTCGAAGAGGTTTTCTCTCGCGTTGCCGAGGGTCGCCGGATGTTCGGCGATCATATCCTTTTCAGCTCCCACGAGGTCGCGGCGCTTTCGGAAAGCGGCAATATCGCCGAAGCTGACCCGCTCTTCAGCCAGCTCGCCGAGCTGAACTTTTCGAACATCGACATGTGGCGCGTCCGGCATCTCATCCGGGCCGGTCGGCCAGACGAGGCCAGCTCGGTGATCGATCGGTGGCTGGGATCGTCCGACGAAGACCTGTTCTGGGCGTATGCCGCGACCGCCTGGCGCATGACCGGCGATTCGCGATCCGACTGGCTGGAGGGAGACCAAAGGTTCGTTGGGGTCTACGACATTACGGACAAGCTCCCGGCAATGGACCGGCTCGCCGATACGCTTCGCCGACTGCATGTGTCGAAAAGCCAGTTCTTCGGCCAGTCGGTCCGCGGCGGAACGCAGACTGACGGCCACTTATTCCAGCGGATAGAGCCAGAGATCGTTGCTCTCCGCGATGCTGTCCGCTCTGTCGTCGCCGAACACGCCGCACAGCTGCCCGCAGTTGATCCCCGTCATCCCCTTCTCCGTTGGCGACCGAAGCAGGTCGATTTCAACGGTGCATGGTCGGTCAGGCTGGTCGGTGGAGGCAACCATGCAAATCATGTTCATCCGATGGGCTGGCTAAGCTCGGCATTTTACGTCGTGCTGCCGGACGATTTCGGGAAAGATAAGGCAGGTTGGCTCACCTTGGGAGAACCGCAGGCCCAACTTGGTGTCGGTGTTCAGCCCCACCGCTTCATCGAGCCCAAGCCCGGGACTTTGGCCCTCTTTCCTTCGTGGATGTGGCACGGGACCCGGAAATTCGATGAAGGCGAGCGCATAACCGTTGCGTTTGACGTCGCTGCGGGGCGCGCGCCAGGTTCCTGAAATCGCGCGAGATTGCGTGAAACCGCAATCCATGATGGAATATGTCCCTGAACTGACGGAGTCGTCGGATGACCCGCAAGCTTATGATGATGCTCGCTATAGTCGCCACGCCGGCGACCGCGCAGGTGACATCGTTGGAGGCGGCCAATCAGCTGCCAAAGACCGGCAATCCCGATCGCATTGTCTGCGAGCGGCAAGAGACGACCGGAACGCGTCTCGGCGCGCGCAACGTATGCCTGACTGTTGCCCAGTGGGCGGAGAAGAAGCGCGAGCATCGCGAGACGGTGGAATCGATCCAGCATTTCGGGACGTCCGTTGGGTGCCAGGAAGGGCAGAGCTGCCCCTGAGCTGACGCTCGATCGAAGTTTTTATGATTAGGAGTAAGTGATGGTTCGAACAGCAATTTTCTTGGCCCTTGCGTCGGTCGTTGCAACGCCGGCCGCGGCCCAGATCACGTTTGACGATAGCACGCAGCCCGCGCAGGGGACCAACGCCAAGTCCAAGGATCCGAATAGGGTCATCTGCGAGCGGCAGGAAGAAATGGGTAGCCGGCTCGGCGGCAAGAAGGTCTGCAAAACCGCCGCGGAGTGGCAACTAGAGCGGGAGGTGCAGCGCCGTGTTCTCGAGGACACGCAGCGCCAGGCTACGTCGACCGGCGCGCCGGCCGGCTAATCACCCTCGTTCAGCGCTTTGAGCGCGCGGATCTGGAAGAGGTGCTTTTCGTAGTTGCGCCAACGACCGGATGAACGGCCGTGGAGCGGTTGGCGCACCTGCCACACGCTGGCGGTCTTCACCGGCGCGCTTGTCTGATGGAAGTCGAGCAATTGGTCTTCCCAATCAATACCGAGGAAATCGAGCACCGATCTGACCGCCGCCTCGGGTGCGCGGACGAGAACATCATAATCCACGTCGAGAATGTCGCTGGGATATAATGCCTTCCAGTGCGCCATCAGCCGCCGGTACTGGCCGAGCCAATGTGCCGCATCGTCCAGGTCGAGCGCGTAGCTCATCGCCGGATCGAGGTGCAGGAAGTAGAGCGAGAGAAGATTGTCGAGCGGCGCCCGGCGGGTGTGCAGGATCTTCGCTGCCGGGAAGAGGGTCTTGATCAAACCGATGTGCAGGAAGTTGTCCGGCCGCTTGTCGGTGACGAGCTGCTCAGCTGACAGCCGCACCGGGAGGGCGGCGAGATAAGTTTCTCTCCAGCGTTCAACCACTCCTGTTCCGGCATTGGCCACCCCATTGGGATAGTCGGGGATCTGCGCCGCGAGCGCCGGAACCAGGTCCAGTTCGCCAGCCGCGGCCACCTTTCGATGCGAGCCGAGGATTTGCTCGAGGAGCGTCGAGCCGGATCGGAACATGCCGCAGATGAAGACCGGGGCTGGAGATTCATCGGCGGCAACCGGCGATGGAAACGCGGCAATGGATCGATCGATGAAGCGCTCCACGGCCTCGCGATTGTACTGCGCGCCAGTGGCAGCGCGGCTCGCCGCATTGGCTGCGGATGCAGCATCGAATGCCTCGTCATACTCGCCGGCGGCGTCGAGCATGCCCGCCAGCGCAAAGCCCAGGTCGGCCCGCTCCACGGGCGCCGACGCGTGCGCAAGCGCCTCGCGCAATCGCTGCGCCAAGTCATGGTCAAGGCCAGATGCAAGCGACAAGCCGCCCAGTCTCGCCAGCGCCAACGAATCCCGAGGATCGACTTCCAGCGCGCGCTGATACGTATCCCGCGCTCCTGCCCGGTCGCCGAGGTCTTCCATCAAGTTGCCGAGATTCAGGAGCGCCGGAGCATATCGCGGGTTTGCCGCCAGCGCTGCATCGAGTTCTCGCTTGGCTGCATCCGGCTGCTGCAGATGATCCGCCAGGATGACAGCCCGGTTCAAGTGAACTTCCTCAGGCCCGTCGATCTTCAGCGCGAGCGCCCGATCATAAGACGCCAACGCATCGTCGAACGCGCGCGCCTGCTTTTGAAGCCAGCCGAGATTGTACCACGCCGCCGGCAGCGCCGAGTTGATGGCCAGCACGCGCTTGTACGCGTCGATGGCTTCGCCCACGCGGCCCGCCTGGCGCAGCTGGGATGCGCGCTGCAACAGGTCCTGCCAGCTTTCCGCCATGGCGGCACCCTTAGCTAGGGATGCCGCCGCACGTCGAGGCTCAGGCGGCTGCCCGCTGTTCGCTGACCGGGGTCAGCACCAGCCCACCGTCGCCCTCGTCGGCGCGTACGGTCGAACCGTCAGCGATCTCGCCAGCCAAGATTTTATCGGCGAGCGGGTCCTGAAGATACTTTTGCACCGCGCGTTTCAGCGGCCTTGCGCCATAGACCGGATCGTAGCCGACGCGGCCCAGCCACGCGCGCGCAGCGTCGGTCAACTCCAGCGTGATCTTGCGATCCTCAAGCAGCTTGCGCAGCCGCGCGACCTGGATGTCGACGATCGGGCCCATGTGTCCCGCGCTCAGGCGGTGGAACAGGATGACCTCGTCGAGGCGGTTCAAGAACTCCGGCCGGAAATGGGCGCGGACGACTTCCATCACTTGCGGCTCGACCTTTTCGACCGGCTCGTCCTCGCCCAGCGCCGCCAGATATTGCGAGCCGAGGTTCGAGGTCAGGATGATGATCGTGTTGGTGAAGTCGACCGTGCGGCCCTGGCCGTCGGTCAGCCGTCCGTCGTCGAGCACCTGCAGCAGCACATTGAACACGTCGCCGTGCGCCTTCTCGACCTCGTCGAACAGAACGACCTGATAGGGCCGGCGCCGCACCGCTTCGGTCAGCACGCCACCTTCTTCATAACCGACATAGCCGGGAGGGGCGCCGATCAGCCGCGCGACCGCGTGCTTCTCCATGAATTCGCTCATGTCGATGCGGACCATCGCGCTGGAATCGTCGAACAGGAATTCAGCGAGGGCCTTGGTCAGCTCGGTCTTGCCGACGCCGGTGGGGCCGAGGAACAGGAACGAGCCGAGTGGCCGGTTGGGGTCTTGCAGTCCCGCGCGGGCGCGGCGAACGGCGGCGGAGACGGCTTTCACCGCATCTTCCTGACCGATAACGCGGGCGCCGATCAGCGACTCCATCTGGAGCAGCTTCTCGCGCTCTCCCTCAATCATCCGCTCGACCGGGATTCCGGTCCAGCGGCTGACCACGCCTGCGATATCCTGGTCGGTGACTTCCTCGCGCAGCATGGCACCCTTCGACTCGACCTGCGCATCGGCTAGCTGCTTCTCCAGCGCCGGAATGCTTCCGTATTGAAGCTCGCCGGCCTTTGCGAGATCGCCGTTGCGCTGCGCCTGCTCTAGCTCAAGCCGCGCGGCATCCAACTGCTCCTTGATCTTTGCTTCGCCGGCGATCTTTTCCTTTTCCGCCTGCCAGCGCGTGGTCAGCTCGGACGACTGCTGCTCGAGGTTCGCAAGCTCCTCCTCGAGCTTGGCGAGCCGGTCCTGCGACGCTTTGTCTTGCTCCTTCTTCAGCGCCTCGCGCTCGATCTTGAGCTGGATGATGCGCCGGTCGAGATTCTCGATCTCCTCCGGCTTGGATTCCACCTCCATGCGGATCCGGCTCGCGGCCTCGTCCATCAGGTCGATTGCCTTGTCGGGCAGGAAACGGTCGGTGATGTAGCGGTTGCTCAGAGTCGCTGCCGCGACGATCGCCGCGTCGGTGATCCGCACGCCGTGGTGAAGCTCGTACTTTTCCTTCAGCCCGCGCAGGATCGAGATGGTGTCGGGCACCGTCGGCTCGCCAACGAACACAGGCTGGAAGCGCCGCTCAAGCGCCGCGTCCTTCTCGATATACTTGCGATACTCGTCGAGCGTCGTGGCGCCGATACAGTGGAGTTCGCCACGGGCCAGCGCGGGCTTCAGCAGGTTGCCCGCGTCCATCGCGCCTTCGGCCTTCCCGGCTCCGACCAGCGTGTGCATTTCGTCGATGAAGAGGATGATGTCGCCTTCGGCCTGACGAACTTCGTCGAGCACGCCCTTTAGGCGCTCTTCGAACTCGCCGCGATATTTCGCGCCGGCAATTAGCGCGCCCATGTCGAGCGAAAGCAGGCGCTTGTCCTTGATGCCGTCGGGCACGTCGCCATTGGCGATGCGCAGCGCGAGGCCCTCAGCGATAGCGGTTTTGCCGACGCCCGGCTCGCCGATCAAAACCGGATTGTTCTTGGTCCGGCGCGCGAGCACCTGGATCGTGCGGCGGATTTCTTCGTCGCGGCCGATGACGGGGTCGAGCTTGCCGGCCCGCGCTGCCTCGGTGAGGTCTCGGGCAAATTTCTTCAGCGCGTCGTAGCGATCCTCGGACCCCTGCGTGTCCGCTGTCCGCCCCCCGCGCAGCTTGTCGATCGCGGCGTTGAGGTTCTGCGGTGTCAGGCCTGCCTTAGCCAGCGCGCCGCCAACGTCGGTATTTTTGGCCAGCGCCATCGCCAGCAGGATGCGCTCAACCGTAACGTAGCTGTCGCCGGCCTTCTTCGCGATCTGCTCGGCCTGGTCGAGTATCCGGATGGTGTCGCCGTCGAGCGCAGGCGCCTGCGTCGCGCCGCTACCAGTGACGGCCGGAACTTTGGCGACGAGGGCGTCCGCCTCGCGCTTGGCCGCCTTGCCGTCGCCACCCGCCGCGTCGATCAGCCCGGCCGCCATTCCCTGCTCGTCGTCGAGCAAGGCCTTGAGCAGGTGCGCGGGCGCAATGCGCTGATGATGCTCCCGAACGGCAATGGTCTGCGCGGCCTGGAGGAATCCGCGCGCGCGATCGGTGAGCTTTTCGAAATCCATGTTCTGCCTACCCCTTGTCTGTTGGGGCCGATATGGTGTTGCAGTAAAGCAACACAAGGCCCGCAGAAGTCAAGATTTGGGTGGTTGCTGAAGGGCGGGCGCCGGAGGCGGAGCAAGCGGGTCCGCGGGTGGCGGCACGCCGTTCGGAAAAGCGGCGGTGACCGGATCCTTGGCGTGCACCATTTCGAAGCTGCGTGCGCAAGCTATCGACCCATCGTCCTTCTGTCCCCAGGTCCGGAACTTACGCGAGTCCACGTGGAAGCGAAGACCGACATAGAAGCCGAGGCCGACGCCATAGGGCTGGCCATTGGTTGCGTGGACCGCGCACAGCTTGCTGATCAGCATGTCGCGCGTGATCGGGTTGAGCGGGACCATGTCCACCGCCTGCATGAAGCGATGCGCGCTCTCCTGCGCCCCGCCGGCGCACTTGTTCAGCATCGGGCTGCGATAGACCGACACCGGCTCGACCGGTCCGACGGCTGGAATGACTTTGTCGCGGACGTAGCGGAGCGTCTGGACGATGTTCGGCCAGTCTTCGGAGGGCGGGACCTCGAACGCCGCGGTGCCGCACTTCTGCCAGTCGCTCGCCGTGCGCAGGAGCTGCCAGGTCGGGACGATGCCCGAGACTCCGTATGTCGCCAGATAATTGTTGAACGCCTTTACGTAGGTCGCGTGCGCGGGCGAGGCCAGAAACCAGTTGCGATAGCCCGCCTCGTCCTGCCCGATTGTGATGTATGGCTCGGTCGGCGCCCACGGCATACCCGGCACCCAGGTTGGCGGCTGCGCCCCGGCGACGGAGGCTGCGGCGAGAAGCAATAGGGCGAACTGGCGCATAGCAGCAGGATAGTCGCCTTGGCGCGCTTGAAAAGCGCTGAACGGACGCCCACTGTATTATATCTATGTCACAGCCAATCGAAGTCGACCTTCCGCACAGCCTCGGCAAGGACGAGGCGCGCCGCAGGATCGCGAACAACGTCCACCGCCTGACCGACCATATTCCGGGCGGCGCGCACGTCGAATCCGGTTGGACAGGCGACCAGCTCAATCTTCGCATTCAGGCGCTGGGCGATTCCATCCAGTCGACCATCGACGTTCAGGAGACGAAGGTGGTTGTGAAGGTGCTGCTTCCCGGCATGCTCGGCATGTTCTCGGGCGTGATCGCGGGCGCGTTGCAGAAGAAGGGCAACGTACTTCTCGAGGATCACACCAAGGGCTGACGCGTCCCCGCCTTTGCCGCTAAGCACGCTCCATAAAGGAGGAGCGGATGCGGCATTTCGCGATTGTCGGGTCGGGACCGGCGGGCTTCTACACCGCCGAGGCGCTCGAAAAGGCGTACGGCGACAAGGCGCGCATCGACATCCTCGACCGCTATCCCGTTCCCTATGGCCTAATCCGCTTCGGCGTCGCGCCCGACCACCAATCTCTCAAGGCGGTGTCGAAGCGCTACGACAAGGTCGTCGACAGCGCCGGCGTCGACTTCATTGGCAATGTGACCATCGGTCGCGACGTCTCCGTTGCTGAGTTGCTAGACCTTTATGACGCGGTGATCCTCGCCACCGGCGCGCCGCACGACCGCAAGCTCGGCATTCCTGGCGAGGAACTGCCTGGCGTCTTCGGCTCGGCCGAGTTCGTCGGCTGGTACAACGGCCATCCGGATTTCGCCGACCTCGATCCGCCGCTGAACGGTGCGCATGCCGCCGTCATCGGCAATGGCAATGTCGCGCTCGACTGCGCGCGCATCCTGTCGAAGACACGCGGCGAGTTCGAAGGTTCGGACATCGTTGGGCACGCACTCGACGCGCTCGACCGCTCTGGCATCCGTACCATCACCATCCTCGGGCGCCGCGGACCTCACCAGATCGCCATGACGCCGAAGGAGCTGGGGGAACTCGGCCACCTCGCCCAGGCCGCGCCCGATGTTGACCCAGCGGACTTCCCGCCGCTCGAAGCTGACGACGCGCTCGAACCCGGCCATCGCAAGTCGATCACCCTACTACGGGGCTTCGCGGCATCGCCGCCTGACGGTTCGAAGCCAAAGCGCATGGTCTTCGACTTCTTCGCCAAACCGGTCGCCATCGAGGGCTACGGAAAGGCCGAGAAGATTATCGTCGAGCGCACCCAGCTAGACGAAAGCGGCGCTGCGCTCGGCACGGGTGAGACCTACGAAGTGCCCGCGTCTCTCATCATCAGCGCCATCGGCTACTCTACGCCGCCGATCGAAGGCGTCGCCTACGACGAGCGCGGCGGCAAGTTCCAGAACGAGCAAGGTCGCATCGGTGATCGCCTTTACGCAGTCGGCTGGGCCCGGCGGGGCCCCACCGGCACGATCGGCACCAACCGCCCCGACGGTTACGAGGTCGCCGACCAGATCGCTGCAGCGATGCCCGCCGGAAGCTCCCAGGATCGACAAGGTGCTAATGGCCTTAAGGCAATTCTCGCGAGCCGAGGCGTGATGGCGACGGACTATGATGACTGGCGCAAGATCGAGGACACAGAAACCTCGAACGCCCGTCCCGGCAGCCCTCGCGAGAAGTTCGTACGGGTCGAACATTGGCTGCAGACGCTGGGCCGCTGATTGCGGTTGCGCTCTGCGGAGCCCGCCTCTATCTAGCCGCAGCCTTGGCTCCCGTCCGCGACCCTCAGTCGTAACGTGCGGGTTCCGGTCGGGGAGTAGCTCAGCCTGGTAGAGCACTGTCTTCGGGAGGCAGGGGCCGGAGGTTCGAATCCTCTCTCCCCGACCACTTTTCTGGCGCGCGCGGCCTGACGCCGCCCGCCTTCGTGCTGAGGATAATCTTAACCACGAACGCATAATCAGCAGGCCATGTTCTGTGTCGCTCGACGCCTGCGTATCGGCAGCGCGATCCCATTTGGCTGCGCGCTCGCCGCGCTATGGGGCGCGCCGGTGTGCGCGGAAGGCGATACGATGCTCTTCACCGCCGATACGCTGGAGCTGACGGGCGACGCCCGCGTCGTCTTGGTCGATGGGGAGCGGAGCTGGCTCGAGGGAGGCTATGGCAAGCTTCGCTCCAGCGGCGCGGGCGACGATTTCCAAGCACGACCGGAAATCGGCAACCTCAATCTGATCTGGCAGCCCCAATTCAGCTGGTCGCTCTCGGCAACCGTCGTAGGCTCGGTTCAGGGCGGCGCCCGATCCGAAGGGGGCCTCAGTCAGGCATACCTCAGCTTCCGGCCGATGCGCGGCAGCAGCGATCTCGCATTCTCCGCCCGTGCCGGCCTGATGTGGCCGCCGGTCAGCCTGGAGCATGAGGGCGCCGATTGGCACGTGAAGGACTCCATCACACCGTCAGCGATCAACAGCTGGATCGGTGAGGAAGTGAAACCTGTTGCAATCGAGGGGACAGCCGTGGCGACGTTTGGCGAGCACAAGCTGCGCGCAACGGCCGCGGTGTTGGCAGCGAACGACACGTCCGGCACCCTTCTGACCTTTCGCGGATGGGCGCTTCACGACCGCACGACGCTGGCCTTCCGCCGCCAGCCGCTGCCTCCGCTCGACGGCGAGCTGGAGGAATATCAGGCACCGTACACGCACCCCTTGCTCGATGTGCACAGTGGGTTCGCGCATCGCCCCGGCTATTACGCAAAGATCGCCTGGCAACCGCCGATCCCGATCAGGCTGGAATTCTTCCGCTACGACAATCGCGCCGATCCCGAGGATGTGAATGCCGATCTCGAATGGGGTTGGCGGACCGCTTTCGACAATCTGTCGCTAGTGTCGGATCTCGGCGGCCGGACGCAACTCAAGGCTCAGGTGATCGAGGGCCGCACGCGCATGGGCTATCTGGAGCCGACACGGCGTTGGGTCGACAACCGATTTCGCTCGGCTTTCGTGATGCTGGTGCGGCGATTCGGCTCTGCCCGCATTTCCCTCCGGGCAGAGGCTTTCGACACTGGCAATCGCGGTAGTCTCGTCGACAGTGAATATGACGAGACGGGTTGGTCGGGGATGATCGCTGCGCATCACGAGCTGGGGCCATTCACCGGCTTCGTCGAGCTGCTCCATGTCTCGAGTAGGCGCGAAGACATCGAAGCAGTCGGGCTCAAGCCGTGCCAGCGTCAGACGCAGCTGCAGGCGCAGTTGCGAATGCATTGGTAACCAATCTCACACCCGCCTCGTTTACCGTTGAGCTCTTAATCCTAACAAATGTTGCGTAGAATCATTCTTGTGCTGGCGCTGGCCGGCGCAGCGGCGCCGCTCGCCGCTGTTCCACTAAGCGTGCGCGTGGTCGATGCGGCCGGGAAGCCTGTGCGCGATGCAGTGGTGACGCTTTATCCTTCGAGCGGGGCGCGGCCAGGGCGGCCCGGCGGACGGTACGTCGTCTCGCAGAAGAACCTGCAGTTTCATCCCTTTTTGACCTTGGTGCCGATCGGCGCCGACATCAGCTTTCCGAACTTCGATCCGACCAAACATCACGTTTACTCTTTCTCCGCGGCCAAGCGCTTCGAGTTGAAGCTCTTCGCCAAGGACCAGTCGCGGACAGTTCACTTTGACAAGCCCGGGGTGGTGGCGCTGGGCTGCAACATCCATGACGGGATGAGCGCATTCATCGTCGTGACCGATAGCGCCTGGACCGCACGCACCAACGCGCAGGGCCTCGTCAATTTCGCCGACGCGCCCAACGCACCTAGCCGGATCACGGTCTGGCACCCTTATCTGCGGGCGCCCGGCGGCGTGGTGCAACAGGCGGTCGGAGGCTCGCAGCGTTCGGCCTCATTCTCGATCCGCCTGCGGCCGCCGCCATCCATGCCGATGGCGGATTATTGATCGATGCCGCCCTTCAGGTCTCTCTCCGCCAGGCTCACCGTCCAGTTCGCGCTGCTGTTCGCGGTGGCGATGCTGGGGGTGTCGGCGGCCCTGTGGACCTTCATCGCCGGCTCCGCCTCCCGCGAGGTTGAGAGCCAGCTTCAGTCGAGCGGCGCCGTCTATGACCGGCTGTGGCAGACGAGAGCGCACGAGCTTCAGAATGCGGCACAGTTACTGTCCCGGGACTTCGGCTTCCGCGCCGCCGTTGCGACCGGCGACCAAGCGACGATGCAATCGGCGCTTGGTAACGCCGCAGCCCGGTTGCGAGTGCGGACCGCTTTCATCGTTACCGCGGATGGGAAGGTATCGACGCTGGACCCTTCGATCGCGAAGGAGCGCGCCGAAGCCCTGTGGGACCCGCTCGACGCCGGACGCCTGACCGGGGTCTCGGTCATCGGCGGCCGTCCGCGTCAGCTGGTCGCTGCGCCGATCATGGCACCCACCTTGCTTGGCTGGGTGGTATTCGCCGCCGACCTCGACAAACGCGAAATGCGTGCGCTCGAGCGGCTATCCGCTATTCCACTGCAGGCCGCCGTCGTCGCGAAGAGCCACGGCGGCTGGGCTGAGGCCTCAGGAAGCATGGCGGCGCTCGAGGGGGATTCCGCGCGGCTGGCGCAAGATCGTGTCGGCAGCGGCTCAGCGTTTGAAATGCGCCTCGGTGACCGCACCTCCATCGCTTTGGCCAAGCCCCTTCCAGCGTTTGGCGACGACGAGCGCGCCATTCTGCTTCTGGCGTATCCCAAGGCCGAAGCGCTTGCCGACGCCCGCAAGCTGCAGCTGGCACTTGCCGTCATGACGTTGCTCGGCCTGTTCCTTGTCGGCCTTGCGACCTGGAAGGCGGCAGCGCGCATTACGCAACCGCTGGCCCGCCTCGACGATGCCGCCGGCCGGCTCGCCTCGGGTGAGCATGTGCAGGTCGCCGTCCGCGGCACGGATGAGCTCGCGCGCCTCGCCAACAGCTTCAACGAGATGGTCGGCAAGATCGCCGAACGTGAGCAGCGCATTACACAGCTCGCTTTCAACGACGTGCTCACCGGTCTTCCGAACCGAACGATGTTCCAGCAGCAGCTCGATCATCTCTTCCGCGCGGCGGAGGGCAACGGCACCTTGTTTGCGCTTCACTGCCTCGATCTAGACCAGTTCAAGGTGATCAACGACACGCTCGGCCACCCGGCGGGGGACTCCCTGCTGATCGAGGCGGGCAATCGTGTTAGCCAGGCTGCGCGCGGCCAATTCGTGGCGAGACTCGGCGGCGACGAGTTCATCGTTCTCCAAACAATCGGCGAAGACCGCGACGCGATCGATCGGCTCGCGCGCGATATTCTTCGCGAAATGAGCCGTCCGGTCGTCATCGACGGCAACGAATGCCTGCCCTCGACAAGCATTGGAATCGCGATCGCACTGGAAGACGGCGCGGACAGCGAGACGTTGATGCGCAATGCGGACCTCGCACTCTACCGCGCCAAGGAGGCGGGGCGAGGCACCTATGCTTTCTTCGAGGAGAGCCTCAACGAACGCGCCCAGCTGCGCCGCCAAATCGAAACCGACCTTCGCCTCGCCATTGAGCGCGGCGAGTTTGAGCTGCTTTACCAGCCGTTGTTCGACCTCGAGCAGAACCGCATCTGCTCGTTTGAAGCCCTCATCCGCTGGAACCATCCGACGCGCGGGCTCATTTCGCCCGCAGATTTCGTCCCGGTCGCCGAAGACACCGGCCTTATTGTCCCCATTGGCGCTTGGGTCATCCGCGAAGCGTGCCAGCAGGCCGCGCATTGGCCTGAGCATGTGCGCGTCGCGGTCAACGTTTCAGCTGTCCAATTCCACCGCGGTTCACTGCACGAGACGATCCTTGCAGCCTTGGCCGCATCCGGGCTCGCGCCGGCCCGGCTTGAGATCGAGATCACGGAATCGATTTTCCTCGATGGCGGCGAAACGACGCTCAAGCTGCTGCATTCGCTGCGCGGCCTTGGCGTTCGCATCGCACTCGACGATTTCGGCACCGGCTATTCCTCGCTCAGCTACTTGCAGAGCTTTCCGTTCGACAAATTGAAGATCGACCGCAGCTTCATTCAAAATCTGCTTACGCGCGAAGGCGCGAGCGCGATCGTCCGCGCGATCACCGAGCTAGCGCACGCGCTCAACATCGAGACAACTGCCGAAGGCGTCGAGGAAACAGCGCAGTTGATGGAGCTTCGCTCGCACGGCTGTTCATCGGTGCAGGGCTATCTGTTCGCGGAGCCGATGGCGGCGGCGGATGTCGATCAATTATTCAATAGCGACAAAGTCGCCGTGCCTGGCGCAGAGGCTCAAAGCGTCGCCTGATTGCCGCTCCGTTCGAGGAGCTGATTGTCGATATCCGCAAGCTTGGTGACACCGGTAAGCGCCATCGCCACCCTCATTTCCGCATCGATCAGGCTGAGGACATGTGCCACGCCTGCCTGACCGCCTCCGCCCAGTGCATAAGCCCAGGCGCGTCCCAGCAGCACGAAATCCGCACCCAGCGCCAGCATCCGTACGACGTCGAGGCCGGAACGCACCCCGCCATCGACAAGCACCTGCAAACGTCCGGCAATAGCGTTCGCGACACGCGGCAATGCACGGGCTGTCGACAAGGCACCGTCGAGCTGCCGGCCGCCATGGTTTGAGACAACGATGCCGTCCGCACCGCTTGCCGCCGCCTCCCGCGCGTCATCGGGATCGAGGATGCCTTTAACGATCAGCGGTCCGCCCCATTGCTCGCGTACCCATTCGACGTCTTTCCAGGTGACGCTGGCGTCGAAGTTGCGGCCAACCCAACCCATCAGGTCCTCCAGCGCCGCGCCGGCACCCATCAAAGGTTCGAGGTTGCCGAAGGTCATCGGCCTCCCGTTGACCGCGACGTCCCACGCCCAGTCGGGTCGTGCCATGACCTGGCGAATGCGGTTCGCCTTGCCCGCGAGCGATCCTGAAAGGCCGGTTCGATAATCGCGGTAGCGCGTGCCGGGGACGGCGAGATCGACAGTCAGCAGCAAGGCCGTGCAGCCAGCCTTCTTCGCCCGCGCGATCATGTCACGGACGAACTCGCGGTCCTTGACGATGTAGAGTTGGAACCAGAACGGTCCTGTCGCCTGCGCTACCTCGTCGATCGAGCAGGCGCTCAGTGTCGAGAGTGAGAAGGGGACGCCGGCTTCTCCAGCGGCTCGTGCCGCCTGCACCTCGCCTCGCCGCGCATAAAGTCCTGAGAGGCCAACCGGCCCGAGCCCTACCGGGAGCTTCCAGTGCTTCCCGAACAATTCCGTCGTCAGATCGATCGACGAAACATCACGCAGCACGCGCTGTCGCAGCGCGATCGACTGCAGATCCTCAACGTTCCGCCGGAGCGTCACCTCGTCGTACGAGCCGCCGTCGAGATATTCGAACAGGAAGTGTGGCAACCGCGCCTTGGCGAGCGCGCGATAGTCGCCGACGCTGGCGGCCTTGCTGCTCAAATCAGGAGGCGAAGCTCGGGTCGAGGCGATAGGCCTTCCGTTTCAGAGCCGGCCAGGCGAGGAAGTTGGCGGCGAGCGGCAAGCCGACCGCGCCTTGCTGCGCCGTTACTTCGGGTGAGCCCTGCGGCGGGTTATTCAGCGCCTCGCCGGCGGACAGCGCCATGATCTGCGCCTGGCACGCCCGCTCCAGATAATAGAGGCGGATGAAGCATTCGCCGACATTCTTTCCAACGGTGAGCGTGCCGTGGTTGCGCAGGATCATCGCATTTTTTTCGCCGAGGTCGGCGACCAGCCGCTCGCGCTCGCCGAGGTCGACGGCGACGCCTTCATAATCGTGGAAGCTGACATCACCGCGGATCAGCATCGCCGTCTGCGTCAGCGGTAACAGGCCCTCATTGTGCGCGGACACCGCCTGTCCGGCCGGCGTG
The DNA here is from genome assembly GCF_039537965.1 of Sphingomonas limnosediminicola. Lineage (NCBI taxonomy): Bacteria > Pseudomonadati > Pseudomonadota > Alphaproteobacteria > Sphingomonadales > Sphingomonadaceae > Sphingomonas > Sphingomonas limnosediminicola. The sequence continues at coordinate 2,230,714 of NZ_BAABBM010000001.1, forward strand.
TGAAGGTGCATCACCGCATGCGCATCGTCGCGCGCCATGTGGATCGCGGAATGAATGGTGAAGCCCGCCGGGTTGGTGATGAACGGCGTCGGGTCGACGGGATTGCCCTGCACGTCGACCTTCACCAGCGATGAGGCCGTCACCTCCTCGAACATCAGATTGTACGGGTTGAGCAGGAAATGATGCTCCGGCCCTGGAATGCGCGCCGACAGGTGCGTGAAGATGAGATCGTCCCAGCCGTAATAGGCCACCATCCGGTAAGCGGCCGCGAGATCGAGGCGGATCTGCCATTCCTCATTGCTGACCTTGCCCTCGAGCGACGGGATTTCCACTGAATCGAGCGGTCTGGCGTCGGCGACGCCGCGATTGATGCTGTCGACACGGTTCATGCTGGCACCTTCTGCCGGTCAGGATGGGCTGCTGCGAACGCTTCGAGCTTGTTCGCATTCTCGTCGGCGCGCAGCAATGTCGGATAATTATCGAGCGGCACGTTGAAGCGCCGAGCATTGTAAAGTTGCGGGATGAGGCAGACGTCGGCCCCGGTTGGTGCATCGCCGAACAGGAACTTGCCCGCCTTAGGCGCCGCCATCGCTTCGAGCGCGGGAAGCCCCTCGCTGATCCAATGCGCGTACCATGTGTCGGCTTCTTCCTGCGAATGACCGAGTTCGTTCTTTAGATATTTCATCACGCGAAGATTGTTCAGCGGATGGATGTCGCAGGCGACCGCCATCGCCATTGCCACGACGTGAGCGCGCTCCGCCGCGGATGCGGGCAGCAGCGGCGGGATCGAATAGCGCAGATCGAGATAGTTGATGATGGCAACGCTCTGCGTGAGCCGGTGCCCATCGATCTCCAGCATTGGCACGAAGCCCTGCGGATTCAGCGCCTTGTACTCAGCCGACTTCTGCTCGCTTTCGAGCAAATTCACCGGCCGGATTTCGTAATCGACACCCTTGAGATTGAGGGCGATCCGCACGCGATAGGCGGCGGACGAACGATAGTAATCGTAGAGGATCGGGCGGGGCATCGCTTCCGCTGTTACTCCGCGCCCATGAAAGGCGCCACTACTTCGGGCGGCACGCGGATCGGCCGCCCCGCCGCCTTGTCGATGATCGCCCACTGCGTCTTGGCGCGGACGCAGACTTTGCCGTCGGCGCCCAAGAACTCCATGTGCCGGTCAAAGCGCGCGCCCTTCGGGGCCTCGCCAACCCAAGTTCGCGCGGTGACCCGGTCGCCCTGGTGCGCGGCGCGGAGGTAATCGATCTCATGCCGCACCACGACCCAGAAATATGCGTCCTTGTGAGCAGCGTCCGCGACCGAAGCCCAATGCGCGACCGCGACGGTCTGAATCCACTGCACCCATACGGCATTGTTGACGTGGCCGAGCTCGTCGATGTGCTCGGGCCCCGCCGTCAGCGCCATTTCGAAGACCGGGGGGCTCAATCCTTGCCCGTCTGGGTCAACATGAAGGCATAGGTCTCCGCGACCTCGTGCAGGCCCTCCCAGCGGCCCGACTTGCCGCCGTGACCCGCGCCCATGTTGATCTTCAGCAGAAGCAGATTGTGGTCGGTCTTCGTCGCCCGAAGTTTCGCTGCCCACTTCGCCGGCTCCCAATAGGTCACGCGCGGGTCGGTAAGGCCACCGGTGATCAGCATCGCGGGATAATCCTGCGCCTTCACATTGTCGTAGGGCGAGTAGGTTCGCATGTAATCGAACACCGCCTTGTCGGTGATCGGATTGCCCCATTCGGGCCACTCGCCAGGCGTCAGCGGCAAGGTGTCGTCGAGCATCGTGTTGACGACGTCGACGAAGGGCACGTCGCCGACGACGACGCCAAACAGCTCCGGGTTCGTGTTCACCACCGCGCCGACCAACTCGCCGCCGGCCGATCGCCCGTTGATCGCGATGTTGCCGGCCTTGGTAAAACCGTCGGCGATCAGTCCCATCGCCACGTCGACGAAGTCGTTGAACGTGTTCGTGCGCTTCTCAAGCTTGCCGTCGAGGAACCACTGGTGACCGAGGTCGTCGCCGCCGCGGATGTGCGCGATCGCGCAGGCCCATCCGCGATCGAGCAGGCTGATTCGGTTCGAATTGAAGCTCGGCGGCACCGCCATCCCGTAGGCGCCGTAACCGTAGAGAAAGAGCTTTCCCCGGCCGTCCTTTTTGAAGTCTAGTCGATAGACGACCGAAACCGGCACCTTCGCCCCGTCACGGGCGGTGATCATCAGCCGCTCGGTCGCATATTGGGAGGCGTCGAAACCCGACGGAATCTCCTGCACCTTGCGGACCTCAAGTTCGCCCGTCTCCGGATGATAATCATAGGTCGTCGTCGGCGTGACCATCGACGAATAGCCAACGCGATAGCTGTCCGGCGCGAACTCGGGATTGCCGAAGAAGAAAGCGGTGTAGCTAGCTTCCTTGAACGGGATGCGCGTTTCTTCGCCGGCGTAGGTGCGGAGCACGAGCTGGTCGAGCCCGTCGACCCGGCTGCTGATCGCAAGATGGTCTCGATAAGCCGTGGCGCCGGTCAGGTAGACGCGGTCGGAGCCCGCGATGACCGTCCGCCAGTTCTCCGGACTCGCCGGGTCGGCCTCCGCCAGACGGAAGTTCACATGGTCGTCGTTGGTGAGGATCCACAATTTCCCGTGCGCAGCATCGACATGATACTCGCGCGTGGGTTTGCGGCGGGAAATCAGCGTCAGCGGTTGCGATGGATCGTCGGCCGAGACGAAACGCACCTCGCTCGTCGCGTTATCGCCTGTCGAAATGAGGATCAGGCTCTTGTCGTGCGACTTGTAGGCGCCGACGCTGAAGCCGAGTTCCTCCGTTTCCTCGTACAAGGTTACGGCCGCATCCGGCGCGGCACCGAGCCGGTGGTAGCGCGCGCGATAGCTCCGCCAATGTTCGTTGACCTCAGTGAAGACGACGCCGGCGCTGTCGCTGGTCCAAACCGGAGAACCGATTCCTACCTCGGTGACGGTCTCAATATCCTTGCCTGTCGCGAGATCTCGGATGCGCAGTTGGAAACGCTCCGAGCCGTTGTCGTCCACTAGCGTTGCCAGCAGCTTGCCGTTCGGGCTCGGCTCGATCGCGCCGAGGCGGAAATATTCCTTGCCTTCTGCCTCAACCGGCTCGTCGAAGATGATCTGATCGTCACCGCCGTCGACCGGCTTGCGGTACCAGGTCCGGTACTGCGACCCCGGCTTGAACGCCCACCAATAAAGGAATTGCCCGTCACGCATCGGGACTGAGCTGTCGTCCTCCTTGATGCGGCCCTTCATTTCCTCGAACAGCTGATCCAGCAGCGGCTGGTTCTGCTTTGCCCAAATGGCGAAATAGTCGTTCTCCGCCGTCAGATAGGCGAGCACGTCTGGGTCGGTGACTTCCGGATATTTCGGGTCCCTGATCCAGTGCCACGGATCTTCGACCGTGACCCCATGGCGTTCGTAGCTGTACGGGCGCTGCTCGGCTTGCGGCGGCGCGGAAGTTTCAACCGGTTTGTTCATGCGCCTGCTTTAGCGCGGCGGACGGTGACGGAAAGGGCTGTCAGGCCGTCGGTGGTGTTCCGTCCGAGCGCTCGTCCTGAAGACGCTTGATGTCCGCTTCGCCTTCTTTCGCCATCTGCAGCAGGGTCTGGCGAGCTTCCGCGTGGTTGATGAGACCTGCAAGGCGGCGACATTGCTCCACCCGCCTGCGAATACCGTTGATCACTTCATCGTTCATGCGAGCGTAGTAACGAGCGACTTCAATAATCGCCTCTATACTGAATCAAAGTTTTCGACTGCTGTTGTGCAATTGCGTCAGCCGGCAGCACCTTGAGCTGCGCTTCGCTTGAGCAAGTAGAGCGCTTGCTCCGGCGTGATTCCGTTTTGGCGGGTCAGCGAGCACGCGTCATAAATACGACGCTCGGCCTCGTCTTTCTCATCGCTCCGCTTTCGTGTCGAACTGAGAATAGCCATGCCCCACCAACGTTGGAGCGTGCGCACCTGTTCCCCATCAACGCACCTTGTCGGGCGCCCGCGCAAGCGCTCGCTCGCGTGGCAGGCAGCAGGTGGCGAGCCAGCTCGGGCGCTGGGCGAAATCGCGCTCCGGCAGGCCGGCCAGCTCGGCGAGTCGTTGGAGATCGAGCAACGTAATCTGGCGTCCGGCGCGGGCGACCAGGCCTCTACGGGTCAGCTCAGCGAAGGATCGATTGACGTGAACGCTGGTCAGCCCGGTGCTCTGGGCGACCCGTTCCTGCGACAAGGGCCAGTCGAGAACGTTGCCGATCCCGGGTTGCAAAGCGACCAGGCGCCGATGAACCTCAAGGAGCAGCGAAGCAACGCGCTGGATCGCGAGCGTCTGGCCGACGGTTGCGAGATGATCCATCAGCATCACGCGCTCCTGCTGCGCCGTAACGAACAGCATGCAGCCGAAGCGCGGTGCTTTCTCGAACAAGAGAGACAGGCGATCGATGGGAATGACGTCCATCGTGACGTTGTTCAGCGCCACGAGCTGCTCGGCCGTTTGTGCCATTGCGACATTTGGCATCCCCGGAAAATCGCCCGGAAGGTAGATTTTGGTCAGCTGCTTGCGGCCGTAATTGACGCCGACGCTGCTTTCGACCCAGCCGTCCACCAGGAAATAGACTTCCTGGACCGGCGCCCCTTCGACGCTGATAAGCTGATTTCGTTTGAATTCGCGGCGGTCGCTCTTCGCTTCTTCGAGTACCACCAGCTCGTCTGCCGTCGGGACAATGAATTCCGACAGGCGGCGAAGCCACATATTATCCACCGGCGATCAATCCTCAGGTATTCAATTGCCGTCGCTGCCCGCACCGACCGGAGGTTACCTATGGGAGCGCTACCATCTTGGCAATTAACAGCGCGACAATGCGCTAAGTATTTAACTTAGGTAATAATTTTCTGGGTCTTGGCTTCGCAGCGGGTGTGCGTGGCGGCCTGGAAAATTGCCGCTGACAGTCAGAACAATGCTGCAAAAATGCTGCTGAAAACGAAGGCCCTGAAAAGTGTTTGGTCGAACGTCATGATCTCTTCGCATTACCCCAGCACGAGGTCTTTAAGAATGTCGGTCGTTGGACTAGCTGTGGAAACGAACGGAGCTTCGCCCATGTCCACCTACGCAGACCGCCTCAAAGCACTTCGCGAACAGCTCAAGGCCGATCGGCTCGACGGGTTCGTCGTTCCGCTGACCGATGAGCATATGAGCGAATATGTCGGAAGCTATGCGCAGCGGCTGGCGTGGCTGACGGGATTCGAAGGCTCGGCCGGCTCGGCCGTCGTGTTGCCCGAGGAAGCCGCGATCTTTGTCGACGGCCGCTACACCTTGCAGGTTCGTCAGCAGGTTAGCCCGACCGAGTGGAGCTATCAGTCGGTGCCGGAAACGAGCACGACGGATTGGCTGAAGGAACATGCGGCCGAGGGCGCGCGCATTGGTTACGATCCCTGGCTACACACGCGCGATTGGGTGAGCAAGGCGAAGGAGGCTCTCGCCAGCCGCGGCGCCGAGCTGGTGCCGGTGGTTCGTAACCCGATCGACGACATCTGGAAGGACCGGCCGGAAGCGTCGAAGGCGCATTTGATCGTTCAGCCCGACCAATATGCCGGCAAGTCGGCTGCCGAAAAGCGCACCGAGATCGGCGACTGGCTCGCGAAGCAACATGCCGACGCTGCGGTGCTGTCTGCGTTGGATTCGATCGCCTGGGCGTTCAACATTCGCGGCCAGGATGTCACCCACACGCCCGTCGCGCTGGCTTATGCGCTTGTTCACGCAGACGGGACGTCCGACCTGTTCGTTGCGTCGGAGAAGATCGGTCCAGAAGTACGCCAGCATCTCGGCAACGGTGTTCGTCTTCACGAGCGCTCGGAATTCGAGAGCGCGCTTGCGGACTACAAGGGGAAGACCGTCGTCGTCGATCCGGAGCGCGCGGTCGCTGCCATTTTCGAAGCGCTCGAGCGGGCCGGCGCAAAGGTCGTCGCGATGCGCGACCCCACGATCCTGCCCAAGGCGATCAAAAATCAGGCCGAAATTGCCGGCCAGAAGGCCGCGCAGGAGCGCGACGGCGCGGTGATCTCCAAATTCCTGCGCTGGGTCGACGAGGAAGCGCCCAAAGGCGACGTCGACGAGCTCAAGGCTTCGGACCATCTCGAAGCTCTCCGCCGCGAGAACCCTGAGCTTCGCGACCTGTCGTTCGACAGCATTTCGGGAGCCGGTCCGAACGGCGCGATCGTCCATTACCGATCGAGCGAGAAGACCAACCGCAAGCTTGAGAAGGGTACGCTCTACCTGATCGATTCAGGTGGCCAGTATGTCGACGGCACCACGGACATCACGCGCACGATTCCGATCGGAGAGCCGACCGCGGAGATGATCGATCGCTTCACGCGCGTTCTAAAGGGCCACATTGCGATCGCGACGGCTGTGTTCCCAAAAGGCACGCGCGGCAGCCAGCTCGACAGCTTCGCGCGCCGCCCGCTGTGGGAAGCGGGCCTGGATTACGCGCACGGTACCGGTCACGGGGTCGGCAGCTTCCTCTCGGTCCACGAGGGCCCACAGCGTATTTCGCCGGTCGGAAGCTCGCAGAGCGGTGGCGACGAGCCGCTTCAGGTCGGCATGATCCTCTCGAACGAGCCCGGGTATTACAAGACGAACGAATACGGCATCCGGATCGAAAACCTCGTCCTCGTCGTCCCGCGGGAGATCGACGGTGCCGAGAAGGAAATGCTCGGCTTCGAGACGCTGACCTTCGCGCCGATCGATCGCCGCCTGATCGACCCGGAGATGCTGGATCTCGAGGAACTGGCATGGCTCAATTGCTATCACACGCATGTGCTGGCGCGGATCGGGCCTAATCTTTCGGGCGCCGATCTCGCCTGGCTGAGCCAGGCCTGCGCACCCGTTGATCGCGTTTGACCCACGGCTGAGCGACGTTCTGTCCAATATTGCGACACGTGGACGGTTCGTCACACGGAGTTAATTGCTGGTTTAATCGATTGTCGGTAAACGCAAAATCACGGAGAACGACTCGTGATTTCTGCACTTCAACTCGCCCTTGGTGTCCTGCTGCTCGGCGCTGTCGTCTGGATTGGCGATGCCATTGCCGGCGGCATCGAAGGCGCGCTCGGCGACAAGCCGCTGCGGGAGCGGGAACCGAAGCGGCATTCTCGCTAAGAACTGAAATCGCCTTTCCGGTGGTGCTGCCGGTGAGGATTGAACTCACGACCTCAGCCTTACCAAGGATGCGCTCTACCACTGAGCTACGGCAGCACGTTGTCCGGAAGTCGGGCGCCTATGAGGGGAGGGGCCTTTCCCTGTCAACCCGTTGCGACCCGCGCTGGCGAGAGGCATGTTCTTGTCATGACTGACAAAGACAAGGAGCGGCAGGACAAGCTCGCTGCAGCGCTCCGCGAGAATTTGCGAAAGCGCAAGGCGCAGGCTCGTCAGCTGACCGGCAAGCCGGAGAGCGACGACCAGCCCTAGCCGGACGCAATAACTTGCCATGCGTGGCTGCTTGCGCTTGGAGCGCCAGCATGCGCTTTTTCTCCGACAATGCGGCGCCCGCGCACCCGAAGGTCATCGAGGCCATATCGGCGTCGAACCAGAGCAGTACGGCTTATGATGGCGACGAATGGAGCCAGCGTCTCGACGCGGCTTTCTCGACACTGTTCGAGCGCGAGGTTCGAGCGCTCTGGGTGTCCACTGGCACCGCCGCCAACTGCCTGGCACTGGCCGCACTGTGCCCGCCCTATCGCAGCATCGTTTGCCACCGCGACGCGCATATCGAGGTGGACGAGGCTGGCGCACCAGGTTTCTTCACCGGCGGCGCCAAGCTGATGTTGCTGGAGGGCGAGGGCGCGAAGGTCGATGCAGCGAACGTCACCACTGCATTGGATCTGATCGGCAAGGATGTGCATCAGGTCCAGCCCGCCGCAATCTCGATCACCAACGCCACGGAATATGGTCTCGTTTATCGCGCGCACGAAGTCGCGGCCCTAGGAGAGCTGGCAAGGGCGCGAGGCCTCGCTTTGCACATGGACGGTGCCCGCTTTGCCAATGCGCTGGCCACGAGCGGCGAGCGGCCCGCCGATGTGACGTGGCGGGCAGGGGTCGACGCCATGTCCTTTGGCTTCATCAAGAATGGCGGCCTCAATGCGGAGGCACTGATCCTGTTTCGGACAGAGCTGTTCGACGAGGTCGCGGTGCGACGCAAGCGCGCCGGGCACCTTTCGTCCAAGGGCCGTATGCTCGCGGCGCAGATCCTCGCGCTGCTTGAGGATGGCCTCTGGCTGCAGAATGCTCGCCGCGCCAACGAGACTGCGCAACTTCTCGCACAGGCCGTACCAGCCCGCCTCGCCTACCCGGTCGAGGCGAACGAAGTGTTCCTGCACGTCACGCCGGACGAAGCGCTCCACCTGCGCTCGCAAGGCTTCGATTTCTATGACTGGAGGCCGGGAGAGATCCGCCTGGTGACGAGTTGGGACCAAGAGGGTGATCCCGTGGAACGGCTCGCCGCCGCCATCGCCACGCTGTGAGCGAACCGCACGGATCGACCTTCCGGTCGGTCACGCTCCCCTTCATCATTTTCACCGCGATCTGGGGATCGACCTGGATCGTGATCCGCGGACAACTCGGCACGGTTCCGCCGCAATGGTCGGTGACTTATCGCTTCACCGTCGCCGCAATCGCCATGGCGCTGGTCGCAATCGTGCGCGGGGAAAGCCTGCGCCTCGGCCATCGCGCGCTGGTGGCAGCGACCATCCTCGGCTTCACGCAATTCTGCATCAACTTCAACGCGGTCTACCTTGCCGAGCGGCACATCACCTCGGGTGTCGTTGCGACCGTGTTCGCGCTGCTGCTCATCCCTGCAACGCTGATGGGCTGGGCCTTCCTCGGCCAGCGGCCCACGATGCGCTTCGTGTGGAGCTCGCTCGTCGCCGTGTCCGGCATCGTCCTGCTGTTCCTTCACGAGCTTCAGGAGCATGCCGCGACGGCGGGCCAGGTGTTCGCCGGCATCGGCCTGACGCTGATCGGAATGCTCGGCGCCTCGTTTGCCAATGTGGTGCAGGCGAGGCCGGAGATGCGCCGCTATCCTCTGTTCGCCCTACTTGCCTGGTCGATGGCGGCAGGGGCGGCAATCGATGGTGCAATCGCCTTTACAATGACCGGCCCACCGACCTTCGATCCGCGCCCGGCCTATTGGCTCGGCGTGCTCTATCTCGCCATTCCGGCTTCGGTGCTCACCTTCAGCCTTTACTATCCGGTCGTCCGCCGCATCGGCCCGGCCAAGGCCGCTTATTCCAGCGTCATCGTCCCGATCATCGCCATGGGTTTCTCGACCTGGCTTGAAAATTATCGCTGGACGCCGCTGACGATCGCCGGCGCGATCCTCTCCCTCGGCGGCATGGTTGCCGCGCTCAGCAAAAGTCGATCGACGGTTCCGGCTCCAGACGCCGCTTGATGCGTTGTGGGCTCCATGCCCTCGACCGTCATCCGTCGCTTTTTCTACGACGAGACCGAAGGCAATCTGTGGGTCGAGTTCACCACCGGCAGGAAATATGTCTATTCGGGCGTGCCGGAGGAAGTCGCCGAGACGTTCCGCGCCGCCTTCTCCAAAGGGATCTATTTCAATACGCGCATCCGCGACTGCTTCCCGTACCGGGAGGTCACGCGGGAGGACGCAACGAATTCTTAAAAGCGGACTGCGACATTGGCTTCATGATCCCGATGAAGACCAGCACGGTGTTCAAGAGCCGCTGGATGGCTCTGCTGTGGGCGGCGGGTTTCATCTGGTTCGCCTATGACGTCGCCGGCTCCGCGCCGCAGGGCGACGAGAATGCGACCAATGCGGAAGCGGCAACGGATGCTACTGGCCAGCCTATCACGGGTGACGACGCCAAGCGCCTGTCACAGGCGCTGAACAGCTTTTAGGCGCCCCAGTTGATCTGATCGATGTGCCAGCGGCGCTGAGCCTCGGTCGACCCGTCAACGTCGTTAACCCGTCGCAACACGACCTCGGCAGGACGGCGGAACGGCTTTTCGTCCCTGCCAACGCCGTAGAAGACCACTGGCATCGTGACGAAGATCGACCCGGCGGCGCCCTCGGCCTGGCCGAGATTGCCGATCTCCAGATGCACTTCGCGATATGAACTGAGCGATTTCTGGAAGCTGGCCGCTATCTCATTATGCCCCCACAGGGCGTTGGCTTCCTTCCAGCGCTTCTGCTCGATGAGCGCACCATAGCTCTGCACTACCTGCCCCGCGGCTTCGGTGCTCTTGGGATCGATGGGGCCCTTGGGCTCGGGCAGGCTTTCCTTGGGAGCAGGCGCTGAGGGTGCCGTCCGCGCGGGCGGTGGCGAAGGAGGAGCAGGAGCCACTGGCGCAGCGGGCGCGGCCGGCGGCGCTTCATTCTGCTGCTGGTTGTTGCTCGGCGTGCACGCCCAGGACGGCAACAGCAATGCGACGATGGTGGCGATCTTCTTCATGTGCTCTCCTAGAACGCTGCGGAACCGCCCGGGACAAACTTCGTTCGTTTCGCAATCAAAACGGCAACAGGGAGTTTCGTTATGGCCGACGACGATGTGGAACGCGAACGCACCACGATAGTCGAAACCGGCGGCGGGGGTGGCGGCGGTGTGCTTGCCGTGGTCCTGCTGATAATCGTTGTTCTTGTCCTTCTGTTCCTTTTCCGCGGCCAGTTAGGCCTCGGCAAGAGCACGACGGTCAACGTCCCCGACAAGATCGACGTCAACGTCAACCAACACTGACCGGAGAGGGTCAGGAGCACGGGCGGGTTGCGAGTCCCTACCCGTGTGCACGGGCGCGGTCCTTGGGCCGCGCCCGTTTGAGTTTCCGGCCCTGAACCAGTAACGCCCGCCCCATGACGGACGCGCTTCGCTACATGAGCGGCTTCGGCGGGCACTTCGAAACCGAGGCGGTCGAGGGCGCGCTGCCCAAGGGCCGCAATTCCCCGCAACGGCCGGCATACGGCCTCTACGCCGAGCAACTATCGGGAAGCCCGTTCACCGTGCCGCGACACGAGAACCGGCGCAGCTGGCTCTATCGAATGCGGCCGACCGCCGACCATCGGCCCTTCACGCGCTATGACGGCGCAAAGCTGTTTGCGCCGGGGACGGCGAAGGAATCGCTGGCGCCGAACCGCCTGCGCTGGGATCCGCCGTGCGACCTGCCGGCGAATGCCGACTTCGTCGACGGCATGGTGACGATGCTGGCGAACCGGCGTCCGGAGGATCTCGAAGGGGTTGCGGTCCATCTCTACCGCGCAAGCATATCGATGGATCGCCGCGTGTTTGTCGACGCAGACGGTGAGCTGCTCATCCTGCCGCAGTCCGGGATGCTGATGATCGCGACCGAGTTCGGGCGGCTGGACGTCGCGCCCGGATCGGTCGCCCTCATTCCCCGCGGCGTGAAATTCCGCGTGGAGGTCGAGGGCGAAAGCCGCGGCTATGTCGCGGAGAACCACGGTCTACCGCTGCGTTTGCCTGACCTCGGCCCCATCGGCTCCAACGGCCTTGCCAACCCGCGCGACTTCGAAACGCCGGTGGCGTGGTTTGAGGACATCGATGATTCGACCGAGGTCATCCAGAAATCGCTCGGCAGCCTGTGGACGACGACGCTCGATCACTCGCCACTCGACGTTGTCGCATGGCACGGCAACTTCGCGCCCTATCGCTACGACCTCTCTCGCTTCAACACGATCGGTAGCATCAGCTTCGACCATCCAGACCCCTCGATCTTCACCCTGCTGACCAGCCCGAGCGACGTGCCGGGCCGCGCCAATGCCGACTTCGTCATTTTCCCGCCGCGCTGGATGGTGGCGGAGGACACGTTCCGCCCGCCCTGGTTCCACCGCAACGTCATGAGCGAGGCGATGGGCCTGATCTACGGCGCCTACGATGCGAAGGCGGAGGGCTTCCAGCCGGGCGGCCTCAGTCTACACAATTTGATGAGCGGTCATGGCCCCGACGTCGAAAGCTGGCGCAAGGCGAGCGAGGCTGAGCTGAAGCCTGCGAAGATCGAGGGGACGATGGCGTTCATGGTCGAGACCTGCTGGCCGTACCTTCCGACGCAATTCGCGCTCGATCGCGCGCAACCCGACTACGACAATGCCTGGACCGGCTTTCCGAAAGCGAAGCTGCCATGAGCTGGGTCGACAGCGCCAGAGGCAGCGATTTTCCAATCGAGAATTTGCCGCTCGGCATCTTCTCCGAAGCGAAGGGGCGGCGACGTCCCGGTGTCGCGATTGGCGACTATATTCTCGACCTTTGCGCAATCACTGATCTGCTCGACGAAAGCTGGCGCGAGGACCTGGAGCAGCCGGTGCTCAATGGCTGGCTGGCGCGCGGGCAAGGGGCGACGAGCGAGCTTCGCGAACGGCTGATCGAAATTCTCACCGACGAGCGCTATCGCGACGATGTCGAAGCGCAGTTGATCGGCCAGAGCGAGGTCCGGATGCACGTGCCTTGCCTGATTGGCGATTACACGGACTTTTACGTCGGCATTCATCACGCGACCAACGTCGGAAAGCAGTTCCGGCCCGACAATCCGCTGCTGCCGAACTACAAATATGTGCCGATCGGCTACCACGGCCGGGCAAGCTCGGTGCGGGCCTCCGGCGAGGAGGTCGTCAGGCCGAACGGCCAGCGCAAGGCGCCTGACGCTGACGCGCCTGAATATGGCCCAAGCCGACGCCTGGACTATGAGCTGGAACTCGGCATCTGGATCGGGCGCGGCAATGAGTTGGGCTCACCGATCCCGATCGGCGAAGCGGGCGAGCATATCGCCGGCTATTGCCTGCTCAACGACTGGTCCGCGCGAGACCTGCAGGCGTGGGAATATCAGCCGCTGGGGCCGTTTCTCGCCAAGAATTTCCTGACTACTGTTAGCCCATGGATCGTCAGCGCCGAGGCTCTGGCGCCATATCGCGAACCGATGCCACCGCGGCCTTCAGGCGATCCGCAGCCACTGCCTTACCTCGACGACGCCGCTGATCGCGAGCGGGGCGGGCTCGGCATCCAGCTTGAAGCGACGCTGACCACCGAGCAGATGCGCCGCAGCGGCGTTGCCCCGCACATTCTCTCACGTGGTTCTGCGGACGCGGCGATGTACTGGAGCGCGGCGCAGATCGTCGCGCACCACAGCAGCAACGGCTGCAACCTTCAGGCCGGCGACCTGATCGGCACCGGGACGCTGTCGACCGACAGCGTCAGTGGGCTCGGTTCGCTGCTGGAGATCAGCCAGGGCGGGAAGCAGCCGATACAGCTCGCGAACGGCGAGATGCGCGCCTTCCTCGAGGACGGCGACGAGGTGACATTGCGCGCCTGGTGCGAGGCCGATGGCGCGCCGCGCATCGGCCTTGGCGAATGCGTCGGCCGGGTAGTGCCTGCTCCCGCGCTCTAGCGCTCGTTGTCCCAGATCATGTGAATGATCCGCCATCCGAGCTCAGGATGATTGAACAGCTGGATCGAGTTTATGCCCCGCCGTTCCGGCACTGCATCGTTGGGTGCCCGCCGCGCTTCATAGCCGCTCCACACGTGAGCCATGTTGCCGAACTGATCGATGCGGCGGCTGGTCTCGACCTCGTAGAATGGGTTGGCGGCGAAGAATGGCGTCGTGTCGCGCGAATAATCGTCGAGGCTCATGCTTTTCATCTGCGGCCGGCCCCGCTCGTCGACCCAGGTGCGGACCTGCCGCGCCTCCGGAAGGAAGCACTTCTCCTGCCGCGACCAGTCCCGCGGACCCGCCGGGCCGGAGATCATCGCGTACATCTCATCGACGACAGCGCCGATTGCCTGCTTGTCTTCGTCGCTCTCCATCTTGTCCTCCTTGCTCGCGGTTTGACCCGCCTTGGCCTGCATGGCAACGCGGACCCATGTCGGACAAGCCTGATACGCAACGGACCTGGGGTGGCCGTTTCGGCACGAAGCCGGACGAACTGATGACTCGCATCAACGCGTCGATCGGCTTCGACAAACGCCTGTGGCGCGAGGACATCGCGGCATCCAAGGCGCATGCGGCGATGCTCCGCGACCAGGGCGTCCTAAGCGAGGCCGACGCGGCAGCCATCCTTGAGGGCCTTGACCAGGTCGCATCCGAATATGAGCGCGACGGCGTACCCGAGCGAGTGGAACTTGAAGATATCCACATGACCGTCGAGAACCGCCTCGGCGAACTGATTGGCCCTGCGGCTGGTCGGCTGCACACGGCGCGGTCGCGCAACGACCAGGTGGCGACGGACTTCCGCTTGTGGGTGCGCAATGCGTGCGACGAAGCGGTCGACGCAATCCGCGGGCTGCAGCGGGCGCTGGTCGAACGGGCCGAGGAACATGCCGAAGCGGCGATGCCGGGCTTCACCCATCTGCAGGTCGCGCAGCCGGTAACGCTGGGCCACCACCTGATGGCCTATTTCGAGATGCTGCGACGGGACGTGTCGCGCCTCGCCGACGCGCGAGCACGGATGAACGAGAGCCCGCTTGGCGCAGCGGCGCTGGCGGGAACGGGATTTCCGATCGATCGCCATGCCACCGCTGACGCGCTCGGCTTCGAGCGGCCGACGGCGAATAGCCTCGACAGCGTTTCCGACCGCGACTTCGCGCTCGATTACCTATCGGCCGCTGCGCAATGCTCGCTGCATCTGTCGCGGCTCGCAGAGGAGTTGATCATCTGGGCAAGCGCGCCGTTCGGCTTCGTGAAGCTCTCCGATCAATTTTCTACCGGTTCGTCGATCATGCCGCAAAAGCGCAACCCAGATGCGGCGGAGCTGGTGCGCGGGCATAGCGGGCGGATCATCGGCGCGTTCACCTCGCTGATGGTGACGATGAAGGGCCTGCCGCTCGCTTACTCGAAGGACATGCAGGACGACAAAGAGCCGGTGTTCGAGGCCTGCGACCTGCTGATGCTGTCGTTGCAGGCGCTCGCGGGAATGGTCGAAACCGTCGAGTTCGTGCCGGAGCGGATACGGGCGGCTGCGGCGCAAGGCTTCTCCACCGCGACCGACCTCGCCGACTGGCTAGTGCGCGAAGCCGACGTGCCGTTCCGCGAAGCGCATCACATCACCGGAAGCGCGGTGAAGTCCGCGGAGGAACGCGGCTGCGATCTCGCCGACTTGTCGCTCGATATCCTTCAGCAGATCGACGGCCGCATCGACCAGCGCGTGTTCGACGTGCTCAGCGTCGACGCCTCGGTGCGCAGCCGCACGAGCTATGGCGGCACAGCGCCCGTTCGCGTCCGCGAGCAGATTGCCGCGGCGAAGGAAGAGCTAGGGCTCTAGCTTCCGGCGCCGCTGCGCGATGGTGCGCAGGCGCAGCGCGTTGAGCTTGATGAAGCCCGCCGCGTCGCGCTGGTCGTAGCTTCCGCTGCCTTCCTCGAACGTCACCAGATCCTGGTCGTAGAGCGAATGATCGCTTGTCCGCCCGATCACCGTCGCGTTGCCCTTGTAGAGCTTCAGTGTGACGCGGCCGCTGACATGCTCCTGGCTCTTGTCGATCGCTGCCTGCAGCATCTCCCGCTCCGGCGCGAACCAGAAGCCGTTATAGATGAGGCTTGCGTAGCGCGGCATCAGCTCGTCCTTGAGGTGCATCGCGCCGCCGTCGAGCGTGATGCTCTCGATGCCGCGGTGCGCCGCCAGCAGGATCGTGCCGCCGGGCGTCTCGTAAACGCCGCGCGACTTCATACCGACGAAGCGGTTCTCGACCAGGTCGAGACGGCCGATGCCATTGTCGTGACCGAGCTGGTTCAGCGTCGCGAGGAGCAAGGCTGGCGACAGCTTCTCGCCGTCGATCGCGACCGGATCGCCCTTCTCGAAATCGATGGTGATGAGGGTCGGCTTGTCCGGCGCGTCCTCGGGCGAGATCGTGCGCTGGTGCACATATTCCGGCGCTTCCGCGCTCGGGTCTTCGAGCACCTTGCCCTCGGACGACGAGTGAAGCAGGTTCGCGTCGATCGAAAAGGGCGCTTCGCCGCGCTTATCCTTGGCGATCGGTATCTGATATTTCTCGGCGAAGTCGAGCAAGGCCTCGCGGCTTGCGAAGTCCCATTCACGCCACGGCGCGATCACCTTGATGTCCGGCTCCAGCGCATAATAGCCGAGCTCGAAGCGGACCTGGTCGTTGCCCTTGCCGGTGGCGCCGTGGCAGACGGCGTCGGCGCCGACCCGCCGTGCAATCTCGATCTGGCGCTTGGCGATCAGCGGGCGCGCAATCGAGGTGCCGAGCAGGTAATCGCCCTCGTATTGCGTGTTGGCGCGGAACATCGGAAAGACGAAGTCGCGGACGAATTCCTCGCGCAAATCCTCGATGAAGATGTTCGCGGGCTTCACGCCGAGCATCTCCGCCTTGCGCCGCGCCGGCTCGACCTCCTCGCCCTGGCCGAGATCGGCCGTGAACGTGACGACCTCCGCGTCATATTCGGTCTGCAGCCACTTCAGGATAATCGACGTGTCGAGCCCGCCGGAATAAGCGAGCACCACCTTCAGTTTCTTGTTCTCTGTCATCGTTCCGTTCTTAAAGTCACTATTGTCACGGAGAGCGGCGCAAAACCCGTCACTTTAGGCTCACGGGAAGGCCGCCCTGTTCGACACGTCAAAGAGCCGCTGTCAGCGTGGCAGGCGAACTCCTATTTATCCAGAAGCCAGAGCATCGCGCCGCGCGCCGTGTGCATGCGGTTCTCTGCCTGCTTCCACACGCCTGATCGCGGCCCGTCGATCACTGGCGCCGTCACTTCCTCGCCGCGGCGCGCCGGGAGGCAGTGCAGGAACCAGGCGTCCTTTGCACGCGCCATCAGCGCCTCGTCGACCTGATAGGGTTCGAACGCAGCCCGGCGCTCGTCGCTGTCTTCGTCGCCCATCGAGACCCATACGTCGGTGTAGATGATATCCGCGCCTTCGACGGCTTCAGCCGGATCGAGGACCGCGCCTTCGAGGCCATGTCCGGGCGGACTGGCGATGACGAACTCAGCGCCGGCAAGTACGCAGGCCTCGGCAAGCGAGCGCGACACATTATTGCCTTCGCCAATGAAGGCGACGCGAGCGCCTTCGATACGGCCGAGAAGCTGCTTGATGGTCAGCAGATCGGCAAGCGCCTGAAGCGGGTGGTCGGTGGCCGAAAGCATGTTGAGCACCGGCGCCGCGTTCACCGCCGCCATCTGCTCCAGCAGCGAATGGTCGAATACCCGCGCCGCGATGATCGAATGATAGCAGGCGAGCGTCCGCGTCACGTCTGCGACGCTTTCACGCATTCCGATCCCCAGCTCGTTCGGCTGCAGGTAGACGGGATGGCCGCCAAGCTGCGCAGCCGCCAGTTCCATCGAATTGCGCGTGCGCGCGCTCGGCTTTTCGAAATAGAGCGCCACACCCTTGCCGGTGAGCGGCTGTGGCGCCGGTTTTTCCGACAGCCCAAGGATCGCTTGCAAATCGGCTGCCGTCAGGTCGCGGATCGAGAGGAGATGCCTCACCAGCTCTTCTCCTTGCGGACCATCGTTCCGACACCATGATCGGTGAGCAGCTCGATAAGCAGCGAATGATGCACGCGCCCGTCGATGATGTGCGCGAAATTGACACCCTGGTCGACCGCATCGGCGCAGGCCTTGAGCTTCGGGATCATCCCTTTGCCTACCGAAGCGGATTTCAATCGTTCGCGAAGCTCGGCGGAGGTCAGGCGCGGAATGAGCGTGCGCTCATCATTGGCCTCTTCGAGCAGGCCCGGAACCGCGGTCAGATAGACGATCTTTTCGGCATGCATCGCGACGGCGATCGCGCGTGCCGCCTCGTCTGCATTGACGTTGTACGGCTGCCCGCTCGCGTCCGCGCCGACCGTGGAGATCACCGGGGTCAGGCCGTCGTCCAGCAGGCGATGAATTAGCTCCGCGCGCACGTCGGTGACGTTGCCAACGAAGCCGAATGCGGAGTCAGCCGGCGTGACGGTCAGCAGCCCTGCGTCCTCGCCGGACACCCCGACGGCGACCGGTTCGCTCCCCGCCTGGCTGTTGATCGTCGCGACTAGGTCGCGGTTGATCTTTCCGACCAGAACCATGCGGACGATCTCGAGCGTCTCCGCATCGGTGACGCGGAGGCCATCGCGGAACTCCGGCTCCTTGCCGACGCGCCGAAGCATCGCGTCTACCTGCGGCCCGCCGCCGTGGACGAGTACGCAGCGTACGCCGACGCTGCGTAGCAACAGCACGTCCTGCGCAAGCGCGAGGTCGGATTCGCGATCGATCGCCGCGCCGCCTAATTTCACCACAACGGACTTGCCGGCGAACTCGCGGATGTATGGCAAAGCCTCGACGAGGACGGTCGCGATTTCGGAAGGAAGCAGGACGATCTTCATGACGTCTTGCTGTTTTCTTTGATGTATCCGGGGCCGAGGTCGATCCCGATCATCCGCGCCGATGCCTTGCCGGCGCCGAGGTGGACTTCGATGTCGACCTCGTCACCCATCATGTGCTGGGCAAGCGCAATGCCGTCATGCTCAATGCCGGCACCGCCCCTCGCGACGGTGATGCCGCCGTAGGCAACACGCGATTTGGCAACATCCATGTCGACACCCGCCGAGCCGGCAGCGGCCATGAGGCGGCCCCAATAAGGGTCGCCGCCGTACCAGCTGCATTTGACGAGATTGTTCTCGACGATGTTCTTGGCCGCAATCCGGGCCTCATTGTCGTTCGCAGCGCCGGTGACGGTTAGCCGCGCGATCCGCGTCATGCCTTCGGCGTCGCGCGCCATCTGCATCGTGAGGTCGCTGCATGCGGCAAGGACGGCGTTCACGAACTCGTCCGCGTTGGCTTTCCCGCGCTTTCCCGACGCCAATAGCATCGCGGTGTCGTTGGTCGATGTCGCGCCGTCGACGTTGAGCGTGTTGAACGTCGCATCGGACGCGGCCTTCAGCGCCTTCTGCATCAGCTCGAGCGGGACCTCGGCGTCGGTGGTCAGGAAAGCGAGCATCGTCGCCATGTTCGGTGCGATCATTCCGCAGCCCTTGGCCATGCCGCCAAGCGTGAAGGTCGAACCCTTGATCACCACCGTCTTGGGCGTGTGATCGGTAGTCAGGATGCCGCGCGCCGCATCGTCCGCGCCATCGACCGAGAGCTTCTTCGCAAGACGCGGCGTCGCGTGCAGGATCGGCTCCATCGGCAATGGCGTGCCGATGATGCCGGTCGAGCAAACCAGCACGTGCGAGTTGGCGACCTGCAGCGCTTCGCCCGTTGCCGCCGCCATCAGTTGCGCGTCCTTGTAGCCGGGCTTGCCGGTGCCGGCGTTCGCATTGCCGGAGTTGATGATGATCGCCGCGGCCTTGCCGCCATTCGCTCGCAGCGTCGCGCGATCGAGCTCGACCGGCGGCGCAGCGAACTTGTTCTGCGTGAAGACGGCCGCGCAGGGAACCGGCTCGTGGTCCTCGGTCGCGATCATCGCCATGTCGAAGCGGCGCTTCTTGATGCCGGCATGACAGCCCGACGCGACGAAGCCTTCGGCCGCGGTAACGCTCATGGATAAACTCCGATGGTGGTCAGCCCGGCGCTCTCGTCGATGCCGAGCATGAGATTGGCGCACTGGATCATCTGCCCGGCTGCGCCCTTGCCGAGATTGTCGATCGCCGAGATAACGAGCAGGCGGCCCGTCCGCTCGTCGTAACGCGCGGTAAGCTGCACGCCGTTCGATCCGCTGACCCACTTGGTTGCGGGCGGTGCGTCGGTGACATGCACGAAGGGCTCATCCGCATAGGCATTGGACAACGCCTGCAGCGGGTCACAGGGACCAACCGCCGTTGCGTAGCAGGTCGCGAGAATGCCCCGCGTCATCGGCACCAGGTGCGGAGTGAAGAGCACCGTCGCGCCCAACGCCATTTCCATTTCAGCGGTGTGACGATGGTTGAGCAATCCGTAGGCTGAGAAGCTGCCGTCGACCGTGCTGAACCCGGTCGCTTCCTTGGCCTCGCGGCCGGCGCCGCTGACGCCCGAAGCGGCATTGACGATGATGCTTGTCGGATCGACCAGGTCGGCATCCAGGAGCGGTTTCATCGGGAGGATCGCGGCGGTGGCGTAGCAGCCAGCGGCCGCGACAGCCTTCGCGCTCCGGATCGCATCCCGGTTCAGTTCGGGGATGCCGTAGACGAAGCTGCCGAGAAGGGCGGGGGCCTCGTGCGCGTGACCGTACCAGCGCTCGTAGGTGGCGGAGTCGTCGAGGCGGAAATCCGCGCCGAGATCGACGAAGGGAATGTCCTTCTTCAAGATTGTCGCGGCGAGGCGCTGGCTGTGGCCGTGCGGAAGCGCGGCGAAGACGAGATCGACGTCCTCGAGCGCGGCTTCTTCGAACCGTTCGATCGCGGCGCCAGGAAGAGCTCCAGCAAGATGCGGGTGGACCTTGCCAACCGGCTGGCCTGCCTTGCTGTCGCCGAACAGCCGCGTCGCGCGCAACTCGGGGTGCGCAGCGATGAGCCGCAGCAGCTCGCCGCCGACATAGCCTGAGGCTCCAAGGATGGCCGTTCGAATCATGAGGGGCGGCCCTATCGTCGCATTTGCATAAATATGCAAGTTAATGCATATTCATGCGATGGCAGATTTGAAGGAACGACGACAAAGAGCGATCGCGGCGCTGATCCGTTCCGACGCGCTTGCGAGCCAGGAGGAATTGGCCGACCGGCTCGCCGCGCAGGGTTTTGCCGTCACCCAGGCAACCATCTCACGCGACCTCGACCAACTCGGCGCGGTCAAGGTCAGGCGCGGCGGCCAGCTCGGCTATTCGCTTCCGAGCGAAATGCGGAGCGACGCAGGGCCGCAACTAGCGTCCGTGTTCCGCGACTGGGTCCGCTCGGTCCAACCTGCCGCGACCATGGTGGTGATCAAGACGCCGCCGGGATCGGCTCATCTGGTCGGCGTGGTCCTCGACCGCGGCGAAGAGCCGGAAGTAGTCGGCACGATTTGCGGCGACGACACGATCTTCATCGCATGCCGGTCGGAAAAGAAGGCGGAAAAGCTGGCGCGGAAGCTGAGCGAACTGCTGTCGCCCGGCCTGCAATAAGCAGAGTGGTGCGCGACCCAGTCACTCGATAACCGGTCTCTTCCGAGAAACAGGGAATTTTTCGCAAATCGGCCTTCAAAACAGGACCTAGCAGCCCTCGCCGGATCGCGACGATCGCAAGATCCGCTGTTTTCCGCCGTTGGTAGTGCGCCGAGGCCACGTTCCCTGTTACTTGCCAAAACAGGGTTCTAATTCGCCAAAACAGGCGGTTTGATAAGCGCATCAGGGCCCTCGATGCAGCAGAACAGGGGTAGAACAGACAGCCCCAAATCGTCCCCACAATCCACAGCTTTGCAGCCTCGGGTCATAGACTTAGCGGAAGGTTGCCAGTATGTTCCGCCGCACATGAGCCAGAGCATCGCGAGGGACAACCCCTATGTGCGCCAGCTGGCGGTCGAGTATCGGCCGACCAGCGCGCTTAAGCCGGATCTGCGGAACGCGCGGACCCATCCCAAACGCCAGATCCAGCAGCTCGTTGAGTCGATCAGGCAGTTCGGTTTCACCAACCCAGTCCTTGTTGATGAAGCAGGGACGTTGATCGCGGGTCATGGTCGCCTTCGAGCTGCAAAAGAGCTGGGGCTGGAGACAGTACCGGTGATCCTTCTCGATGACCTCAGTGATGCTCAGAAGAAGGCGCTGCGGCTTGCGGACAACAAGATCGCGCTCAATGCCGGCTGGGATCTCGAGATCCTCAAACTGGAGCTCGGCGACCTCAGCAGCCTGGACGTTGATTTCGACTTGGCGCTGACAGGCTTTTCGTCCGGTGAAATTGATGTTGTGCTGAAAGCCGCAAACGATCCGGACGACGAGATAATTCCGGCAGTACCTTCCGAACCCCGCACGCAGCTGGGTGACATCTGGGTCCTTGGTGAGCATCGTTTAGGCTGCGGTGACGGGCGCGACGTCGAATTCCTGCGAAATGTGGTGGGCGAGGGAGCTGCAATCGACGCTGCATTCATGGACCCGCCATACAACGTGAAAATCAACGGCCACGCTAATGCTGCGGGCAGACACCGCGAGTTCGCGATGGCGTCGGGCGAGATGAGCACGTCGGAATTTCGAAACTTCCTTTTCGACACGCTCGGCGCCGCGGCCAAAGTCTCACGCGATGGCGCTGTCCATTTCGTGTGCATGGACTGGCGGCACATGGATGAGCTCAGCACGGCTGCTGCAGAGATTTACGGCGAACTCCTGAATGTTTGCGTGTGGAACAAGAGCAATGCCGGCATGGGTTCGCTTTATCGATCGAAGCACGAGCTAGTCTTCGTCTATCGCGTGGGCCCGGCGCCGCACTTCAATGCCGTTGAACTCGGCAAGCATGGACGAAACCGCACCAACGTCTGGGACTATGCTTCGGTCAATTCGATGGCGGGGAGCCGGCGAGAAGACCTGGCGCTTCATCCGACGGTGAAACCGGTAGGACTGGTAGCGGATGCGTTGCAGGACGTGACCAGGCGCGGCGATCTCGTCTTCGATATGTTCAGTGGGTCGGGAACAACGCTCATCGCAGCCGAGCGCACCGGCCGCAGTTTTCGGGGTTGCGATATCGATCCCGCCTATGTGGATGTCGCCGTGGATCGCTGGGTCCAGCTCACCGGCGGCAGCCCCAAACTGGAGCGCGCATGACGGGCCGGTGGGCCAAAGGCCAGACTGGCAATCCTGCTGGACGGCCGAAGAAACGTCGCCCGCATGTCTCGGCCTTCGACATCATCTTCGACAAGAGCCTCACTTTCACACAGAATGGCGTGGAGCGCGAGTTGACCGTCGCTGAGGTCCTTGAGCTGAAGACGTACCAGGCGGCGCTCAAGGGCAGCAAAATGGCCGTACGGGCCATCCTGAAAATGATCGAGAAGCGAGAGCTTGCTCTCGCCGAACGTGCGCCGCCGCCAGCCCACAAGCCCTACAGCTTTCGCTGGGAGGAGGACCCCCGCAACGCGGATGAAGCCATGCTGCTCCTTGGCATCGCGGTACCGGATCCCAAGTGGATTGAGGAGCCCAGGGACACCGCCCGCATTAAGCTCGCAACTTGGGCTACCCAGACGGCCCTCAGTCGACCGGGACGCCGGCATCTGGAGAAGGCGCAGATCGACGAAGTCAATCGCTGCACGCTCGATCCTGATCGATTGAAGTGGCCGAGGAATCGTCGTCATGACTGAGCAGTCGAGTACGGTGGAGGAAGTCGGCTATCGCAAGCCGCCGACTAAAACACGCTTCAAGAAGGGGCAGAGCGGTAATCCAAAGGGACGCCCGATGAGGACGCGCAAGGACATCCCATACGATCATCTGCTCGGGCAAATCGTTGTCGTTCGCGAGGATGGGCGAGAGCGCCGTGTGACGGCAGCGGAAGCATTTTTGCTCCACATCACGAAGCGCGGAATGGAAGGCGACAGCGCCAGCGCTCGTGCGTCGCTTAGTGCGATCGAGGACGCTCGCTCAAGGCGACATGCATGCGATCTCCCGGATATTACCATCGTCTGGAGGTCAGTGAGTCCCGGCAGCGTCGGTTGCGCGCTTGATGCGCTTGGCATGGCGCATAAGCTGAACAGGCATTCTGAGAATGCGAAGTACCAGTTACAGCCGTGGATTGTGCAGCTCGCCCTATCAAGGCTGGGCGACCGGCGACTGTCGATCGCCGAGCAGAATACGGTCGTCGAAGCAACGCGAACTCCGCATAAAGTGGATTGGCCGGATTGGTGGGAAGTGCACCCGAGTAGCTAGCCTGCTCGTCTCGGGACATCGTCAAGGCGCAGGTTCACCCACGATGCCAGTGGCAACTTTCGACCCATTCCTGCCACTAGCTTTTGACCCATGCCTTACGTTTGAAGGATCCTCGTAGATCGCAGGCGGGATGCATTGACGAGGCTGCTAAGCATAATAGCTTCGCTCACATGGCCAATGCGAAACGGAAAAGGTGGATGCAGTTACTTGCAGCGATTGTCAGCGTCGACCTTGGCGTCGTTGCAGCTCTCGCCATGGGACCACTTAAGTCCACTTACCTCGCGTGGGATCGAGGCAAAACGGGCATGCCCAGAGTGCTGAACGAGACAGGGATTGCAACAAGCGATCTTCCCGCCCTGGTTGGTGCGCTCTCTCGCGGGACTGCGCCAGTGAGATGGGCAGCATTGATGTTCAATACACCTGACCGTCCGTCTGATGACGATACGTTGGCTCTTCAGGTCTCTTCAGAGAGTGGAAAGGTGGGATTTGACTGGGTTCTCCTGGCTCCCAGAAACATTGAGGACCAAGAGAAATTCAAAGCCTTCGCCCGCTCTCAAGGGCTCGTTGCCGCGACGAAGTCAGAGAACGGAGTTTCTTATCTCCGCGTCGAGTGTCCGGATGCGGCCAAATTCGCCAAGAGCGTAGCCACGGAGATGTATCACCTCCCCGCGAGCGAGCCGCTCGCGCTTATCCACCAAGGGTTCGACTGGCCGCAAAGATAACTTCCGCCAATGGCGGCCTTCCACCCAAACTTGCCGCGGCGGGTTCCGACCCATTCCGGCCATTGAAGGCGACAGTCTCAAGTCATTACGGGTCTCGGCGGTGCGGCTTCCAACCTTCCACGACGAAAATTCTACTCGTCGCAGTCCGGTGCCGAATCTCTCCGGCGGCAAGCGCCTCGGGCGACGTCTCGAATGTCTCCGCCGCTTCAAAACTCGGAAACTCAATGTTTACGATGCGACCAATTGGCGGAGCTCCCTCGACCGATTTCGGAATGAGGTTCTGAAATGTCGGCATACTGGCCCTCCTCATTGTGAGGGCCGCTTAGCAGATAAATGGTGGGCTCGCTTGCAACTGTCCGCTTTCCACGAAATGCCGTCACCTTGTGATCCGGAGCTAGGTGCACTAGGTGCTAATTCGCTACTAGTCGCAATCAGACGGTTCTCGATGCTTTGCGGCTCCTTTTCCTTCTTCTCGCCTCTCCTAGCCACTGGAGGGCCGATGAGCGGTCCACCGCAGAAGGAAACATCAAATGATCACTGGAATCGTCAAATTCTTCGACAGCAATAAGGGCTATGGTTTCATTCAGCCGGAGGACGGAAGCACCGATGCGTTCGTCCACATCAGCGCGGTGGAAGCCGCCGGAATGGGCACCTTGGATCCCGATCAGCGCATCAGCTACGAGCTTGAGAATGACAAGCGCGGCCGTGCGAGCGCCGTGAACCTGCAGGCCGCCTAATTGAGGGACATCCCGCCTCGCGTTCTTGCGAGGCGGGCTACTCCAAGAGAAGGATCCTCAGATGTCTACATTAGAGTTTTACAACGCGCGCGCCGCGGAGTGCCGGGCCCAAGCGCATGGCAGTCCGCTCCTCAACGTGCGCGATCGGTGCCTATCCGCTGCCTCGGCGTGGGACAGCATGGCCGAGCGAGTGCGCAGGACGCAGACCTATCGGGTCGAAGATGCGGCGCGCAAAGCAGCTGAAGGGCGGCGCGCCTAATGACGAGGGCAATGCAACTCGCAATGAGCGAAATCGAAGCATCTGACCTGTGTGCCAAACAAAAGGTCGGTATCTCCACGATCGAAGCACTGCCCGGGGGAGGCGTTCGACTGGTCTGCAATAGTTCGACTGGCGCAGAGATCGTCCGGAAGAAGGCCAGGTCCAAAATCATGCGGGTTGAAGGGGTGAGAGAAAAGCATCGCCCGACCACTCCGCTCTGGTGAGTTAATCCGCAGCGGCACGACCCCGGTTGATGTCGCCATGCTGGCCTCGGTCGGCGGCAGTGCGCTGCTTAGCAAACTGGTGCCTGAGACGCGGGGGCTTCTCGGCTTGTCGTGAGCGATCGCGAAGCCATTTCGCACAAGAGTTCTTATGGGCTGGATATCGCGACGCCCCACACCTTCAAGGAATACGACATGGCCTCGTTCAAAGACCCCTCCTTTCAGGATCGCGTCGCGTCGGCCGCGATAGCCAAGCAAAAGGCTCTGGACCAATTGAGGGCGAAGCCTCCGGTCGACGAGGTCTTGATGGCGCGACGACGACAAGAACATGAAGTGCGACAGCAAGCTCTGTCGGTCGAGAGGACTGCCAGATCCCAAGCCAATGCTGCGGCGAAAGCCGAGAAAGCATCTCTAAAAGCGGCTGAAATAGCGGCAACGGAGGCCGCCGCTGCTAAGAAGGCAGCTCGATTGAAGCCTGCAAGCCCGGAAGAGATGAAGGCAGCGCGAGATGCGCGATATGCTGCGAGGAAGGCACGAAAGTAGCGAGGAACGACTTACCTGCCGGCAAGGCGCTATGTTGGCTTTCCATCGATTGCGGACATTCCGGTGCGACCGCATGAAGGCGGAGAAGGGGCTGGTTGTTGCTCGCGAAACCTTTGTCGTGCGATGCGCTTCTAAAGTCGTGCGAGGACGATCTTATGGAACAGCCCGCGATTGAGATTCTATCCAGTCACAGGATCATGACTGTCGCCACTATCCGGCCGGATGGATGGCCCCAGGCGACGATCGTCGGCTATGCCAGCGAGGGTTGGTCGCTGTACTTTCTCATCTATCGGGACAGCCAGAAGTTCGAGAACATCCAGCGGGACAACCGAGTTGCGATCACGGTGGGTAACGAGCCATCTGAGCTGAAGAAGATAAAAGCGGTTTTTGCTGGTTGCGAGGTCTTCGAGATCACCAATCTGGCCGAAAAGGCTCATGCGTGGGAATTGCTGGCTCAAAGACACCCAAACCTGACTGACTTGGCGCCTCCACTGGAGAGTGAAGTCGCGACGATGGTTGCCAGATGCAAACATGTGTCCTTTCTCGACTACAGTCAGGGGCTGGGCCACACTGAATCGATCACGGTGCCCGGACCATTCTAATCGAGCGCCGCTGCGACGCTGCGGGCGACCCGCGCACATTGTCCGCTTTCGACCCAAAACAGACATTCCGCTCCAAATATTGTAGATGCAGGCATCGCCCTTCCTGAGGAGGGTCCGACATGAAACTCGCGCCTTGGACTGCGTTGGCTCTTGCTCTTGCCGCGACGGGTGGCGCTTGGTGCCAGTCGATGGGCGGAATGATGGGGCAGCCTGGCATGATGGGCCATGGCATGATGACTGGCTCCATGATGCGGCACCATCAGGCAATGATGAATGGCATCCCAGAGCCATACCGTTCGGCCCAGAATCCGCTCCCGACCTCCGCAGCGACCCTTCAACGCGGCGCTCAGGTGTATGCGCAGAACTGCGCCGCTTGCCATGGACCTAAGGGTTACGGGGATGGTCCTGCGGGGCAGCAGCTCTCGCCACGACCAGCCGACCTAGCGTGGCTTGCCCACTCTCACATGGTAGGCGACCAATATATCGATTGGACTGTTTCGGAAGGTGGCAAGCCGGTCGGCTCGGCCATGCCCGCTTTCAAGGGCATCCTATCACAGCGGGATATTTGGGCCGTCACGTCCTATGTGCGCCAAGGGCTGAGTAACCGCCCTCACTACTGAGCCGCCCTAATGGCAGCTTTCCACCCATTCCTGCCGCTAGGTGCCCGTTCACGCTTCACCGTCACCAGGCCGAGGCGGAGGTGGCCCGGTGCGATCGGAAAAGAAGTTGTCGCGTTCCTCGTAGGACACTTCCCAGCCTAGCTCGCGAAGCTTCTCGGCGATCAGGTCTGCGGCCATGCGTTTGGGATCTGGCGCATCTAGGCCCGAGCGCCGGCGACCCTCCTTCTTTGGCTTCGCATGACCCGGTTCTTCACCCCACGCCCATTTGGGAAGCATGCGCAGCCAGCCTGCGATCACGATGGCGAGCTGCTGTCCTTCGATCGTGAATCGGCGCGGCATTGGCGCGAGATACGCCCGCAAGAACATTTCAGGAACATCATCTTTCGGACTGTCCCCGATTTCCACATCCGGCCGGGGATCATCTAGAGCTCAAGTGCCTCGGAAAGTGCGAGCGCATCGTCCAGCTCCACGCCAAGGTATCTTACCGTGCTCTCCAGCTTCGTGTGACCAAGCAGCAGCTGGCAGGCCCGGAGGTTGCCGGTCTTTCGATAGAGGAGCGAGACCTTGGTCCGCCTGAGGCTGTGCGTGCCGTACTCAGCCGTTTCCAGTCCAATCAGCGCTACCCAGCTCTTCACCAGCCGGAAGTACTGGCGCGTCGAAAGGTGATCGTCCTGGTGCATTCGGCTCGGGAAGATCCAGCCGTCAGCACTATCACGTCTGACCTTCAGCCACTCCGATAGCGATCGGCGAGTCTGCTCGGTTATCTCGAACTGCACGGGTCGGCCCGTCTTCTGCTGGATGACCACAGCGCGCCGCCGCAGCGAGCCGGCCGCTGAGATGTCGGCGAGGCGCAAGGCCACCACGTCGCAGCCCCTCAGCTTGCTATCCAGGGCAATGTCGAACAGCGCCAGATCGCGCAGCCGTCCCTCGATTTGTAGGCGCACGCGGATCGCCCAGACATGCATCGGGCGTAGTGGCAGCTTCGCTCCCACGATCACTTGAGCAGGATGGTTCATGGGTCGCTCCTAGCTAGGAGCTTTGATCAACGGCCTAGCGGCAGGATTGGGTGGAAAGCGGACATTCGATCCGTCATGAACTAAGGTGTATGAACTAAGGCGGGGGATCGGCCTTCATGCGCAAGGTGCTTCTGGGACTGGCATCTGTTGCATCGCTCATTTTCGCGGCATTTACGCTTTCGCCATGGCCCAGCGTTTACGCCATCCGCCTGATTTTTGACAAAGGCGCTGCGAACGCCTCGGCAAAGCTTGAGAAGCACGTCCCCGCATCGGTGACCGCGTCGACTTATCAATATGACCCGTCCAGCAGCGATGCACTCCTGGACGTTTACCGCCCGGCCAAATCCATCGCGGGTGCCCCCACTGTCGTCTGGATTCACGGCGGTGGCTTCGTGTCCGGCCGGCGTAGCGACCTGACGAATTACGCGAAGATCCTCGCCGGACAGGGGTTCAACGTCGTCAACATCGATTACACGATCGCTCCCGAAGCACACTATCCGACCCCGATCCGACAGGTGAACCAGGCACTCGCATTTCTCACCCGCAATGGTGGGAAGCTTGGCGTCGATTCAAATCGGCTGGTGCTGGCTGGCGATAGCGCCGGGGCTCAAATTGCCGCGCAAAGCGCTGCCGTCGTTACGGATGCCGATTACGCTCGTCGCGTCGGGGTGTCAGCGGGGGCACGACCGTCGCAAATCATAGGGGCATTGCTCTTCTGCGGTGTCTTTGACGTTACTCGGACGGGCAGCGGCTGGTTCATGAAGACGACAACCTGGGCATACAGCGGAAAACGAAATTGGCGCGATGCGCCAGGGTTCGAGACAATCTCCGTGGCTTCGAATGTTTCGCGGAATTTCCCGCCGAGCTTCATCAGCGCCGGTAATGCCGACCCACTAGCCTCCCAGTCTCTGGCAATGGCCGATGCACTGAAGGCAAAGGGCGTTAGCGTGGACACGCTTTTTTACCCTGCCGACTACAAGCCACCGCTCGGGCACGAATATCAATTCGATCTCGACACGGCGGCCGGTCGGCTAGCTCTTGAACGTTCGACGCGATGGCTGCGCGCTCTGGTGCGCTAATGGCAGGAATGGGTCGAAAGCTGCCGCGGCGGGAACGGATGGGAAGCGGGCACTACTCCGTGCTGACCTTGAGAACGTTCAGCAGCGATTGGATCGGCGGCTGGCGGGACGCTGATGTCCGCTTCAAACCGGAAAGGAGATGTGAGCCCGGCGCTAAGCCGGGCTCATCTCACGCTGCGTCCTTCGCTTGGAATGTAACATACCAGTCGCCGACGGTACCTTCGACGCGGCCTGCCGGATCGACAGTGAGTTCATAGTGCGCGCCAGTCACGCGATTGGACCCGCGCAGGAGCGTCTTCCCGTCGCGTTCGATTGTCTGCGAATAGCGGCCGACGATATTGGAATAGTTGTCGCTTGCAGGCTGGACCGATCCGTCCTGCGTCACGGGGGCGAATCCCAGCGCGACGGCTACAATGGTTGTCATCATCATGTGCAATCTCCCTTTTCGACAGCGGCAGTGCTGCGCGGGAGTAACTTCAAGAAGCGTGCCAGACTGAAAAATGTCGTAGAGTCAGTGTCTTCCTATTCATATGCAGATAACGCCAGGGTTTGCAGTGCTATATCTTAGCAATACACACCAACCCTCAGACCATTATGCGGGCAGGCGCGTGCGACGACTTGAATATCGGCGCTCTCATAGAGTCAGCTTTGGGTTGAAAGCTGCCATTGGCGTGCGTGGCAAACTGGTTCCTGCGAGTTGATTGTGCGGGGTCGGCCCCACGGAGCTACCGGCTGACCCGCACAGCGTCTTCAAAGGCGACCGAACAAACCGTGGCGCCCGTTTCGTCGAGTACGTCAACCCGCTGAGCCAGGTTGATGAACCCCTCTAATGCGTCGTGGCTGACGATGCCGCGTGCTTGTAGCAGTGCTGTGGCCTTCGCAGCTTCGATGTCGTCAAGCTCCAGCCCCTCGCCGTCGATCAGCGTGTCCTCGCCGTCCCTCAGATGGAAAAAGTACAGCGGCATGAACTCCGGCCCGTCGGTCGCCTTCGAGGAGTCCTGATCTTAACGTCAGTCAGCTACAATAAGTATAACCTCGTATCAATTCGTCGTAGCCTTCCGTGGTAAGAAAGCTGCGTGCAACTTGCCGGAATTTCGCCTTTGTGACCGACCCGATGACAGACAGAAGACTATCGTCATTCGTTCGCCGGCTACGCTTTCATGGCGGTCTGAGCCACGAAAACGCTGAGGCTGTCCAGGCACTTCCTTGGCGTGTGGCTGAGCGCCCGAAGCTCTCCTATGTCGTGCGCGAAGGCGACAGGCCAGACGAAGTTTCGGTGTTGCTCGCAGGGTTTGCTCAGCGACAAAAGCATACGAGCGAGGGAACGCGCCAGATCATGGCGTTCAGCCTTCCGGGGGACCCGCTCGATTTCGAATGCCTATTTCTCGACGAAGCCGACTTCAGTGTGCAGATGGCGGTAACTGGCATGATCGCGTGCGTCCGTACCGAGGCGATCAAGTCATTGCTGCATGATCGGCGCGAACTGGGCCAGGCGATCGAGCGAACGCTGCTCGCGGATGCGTCGGTTGCCCGCGAATGGGTTGTCAATGTCGGTCGACGGGATGCCCGGCGTCGGGTCGCGCATCTCCTCTGCGAGCTATTGGTTCGAGCGAAGGCTCAACACATAGAGACGAGTGTATTTGAGTTGCCATTTACGCAAGAGCAATTGGCCGATGCCACTGGACTCACGCCTATCCACATCAATCGCGTCTTGAGACAGCTGACCACCGACGGGGCCATTCGCCGCTCTGGCCGTATGATCACGGTTCCTGACTGGGAGTGTCTTAGGGAGATCGCGGACTTTGACGAGCGCTTTCTCCACATGAAGAGAGCGTCCTGATCCCCGTCACGAATAGACGCGATTTGTCATTGCCCTTAGACGTGCTTCCTCATCTGCCAGCAGTCTCCGAAAAGTAGCCGGCTCGGCATCGTCAGTGCAGCTTTCCAGCTTCTGCCTGAACCGTCTGATGTTCTCTTCTGCGATGAACCGTTCCATTCGGCATCCCCGCCCTCAGGAGAGAACGCTCGCAGCCCAGGTACGCGGCTCGATACCTACTCTCCGCGACCGCATACTCAATCTATGTTGGTCTATTTCGCACGTTAAATGCGAGGTCGCTACCCCGCGCAAGTGGTTGTCGCGGGGCACCTTGGATCGAAAGCTGTCATAAGTGGATCAGCCGCCGACTGTGATACAGGTCGCTCTCACAACGGCGCCGTCATTTGTTCTGAGGATGTCATGTCGCAGCTCGAGCAATCCCTAACCATGGAAACGTTGGGCGATGCGCGAGTTGCTGTTGCCGACCCCAAATATGAGGCGAACACCGGGATGTTCGGCGGATGGACTGCGGCACTGTTGCTCAGGGCCGTCCTGGATCATCCCGAAAGCACAGGCAGCGCTTCCGCGCTCACAGTGAATTTCGTTGCTCGCGTGATTCCCGGAGAAGATCTGCTCGTCAGACCCTCCAAGCTTGGTGAGAGCAATTCGCTATCGCACTGGCGGGTAAATCTTCATCGCCGCCAAGGGGACGATCTCCTTGCAACCGCCTCGGCCATATTGGCGGTGCGTCGGCCTTCGCAAAGCGCAATGGATTATCGCGCTCCTGTCGCCCGCCAACCCGACGAACTGCCGGCATCCAATCCGCCCGGAGCCTTCGGCCACCGGACCGAAACGCGGGTTGTATACGGGCTGCCGCCTTTTAGCCGTCCGGACCTGCGGTCACTTGCTTGGGTGCGCGAAAGTTCCGGGAGGCACATCGACGCAGTCCAGCTCGCCTATCTGTCAGACGTCTACGCGCCCCGTGTGTTTCACGTCAGCGAAGGGCCTCGTCCTTCGTCAACGCTCACAATGTCGACCTATTTCCTTGCCGCACCCGAAGAACTCGCAGCAGTCGGCGACGACTACGTCCTCAGCGAAGCGGAGGGCACCCGCATCGAGCACTCTCTGGTCGGTTCTCGATCACGCCTCTGGAGCAGGCAGGGCAACCTTCTCGCGACGACTGAGCAACTCTGCTGGTTCAGGTAGCTGCCGGGAGCCGACGGTAGAGTCCGGAATGGGTCGAAAGTTGCCGCGGCAGGCTTGGGTGGAAAAGAACATTCGCCTCGGCCTTCGTGCGGGCTATGCATCATTGATGACCAGGTCTCTGCCGTTGAACGTGCGTTTACCCTCGCGCGATCGGGACAGTGCCGCAGTGTTGCAGCCATCATCCGGCTCTTGTCAGAGGACGATCGAATGGCTGTCGAGGAACACCTGAGGAAGCCAGCTGAGACGCGAACTAATTTTGGTTTGCAGCGATGCTTGGCTTGCAGCCGGATAGCACCGGCGCGCTATCAACAATGTGTCGAAACCTGCCACGCCAAGTTTGGGCGCTTGGCGGACATCCCGCTGCCCTGTGTCCAGCTTTGGCCGCTAGCGGATCGTCTGCTTGTGGCAGGTTTCGACCCAAAACTGACTCTAGGAACGCCGGTTGCTTGGAAGCTGGCGCATATCGCGATGGGCGACGGAGCCCGGTTCGCGAAGGGCACCGTCTGACACGTTGCACTTGAAACCTTTGCTGCCGTTCCTAGTTTTGGAGGTGCGAACCGGGCCCCTCTGGCGCGCCTGAGCCTTCGGCGAAGGTGCGTGATGTCGGATCGCATCGGATGATCCGACGATCTTGGCCCGGCTTCGCGCCACACCAGAACACGCGGATCCTCCGATCAAACACATGAAGTTTGACAAGAGGAGTATGACCAAATGCACCCGCGCATTTTCCGCTTGCTCGAAGCGCACCAGCGGATCGACCAAGCGCTGCGGACAGAACTGAAGCGCCGACTGCCGGACACCTTTGAGGTGAGTCGGCTCAAGAAGCTGAAACTGCGCCTTAAGGATAGACTTTACCGGCTCACCCCTAACCTTGGGAGAGCCTAGCCATGGACCGTTATTATCCTGGTCGACACGGCGCTGGCGCAGGCGCCGCAACCTATGATGCGGGACTTCGCCGCTACATGCTCCGCATCTACAATTATATGGCGGCCGGGCTCACGATTAGCGGTGCGGTCGCATTCGCCGTTGCGAGCACGCCAGCGCTTGCGGAGGCAATCTTCGGAACGCCGCTGAAGTGGGTGGCGATCTTTGCGCCTCTGGGCTTCGTGTTCTTCTTGAGCGTCAGAATGGAGCGGATGTCGGCAGTAAGCTTGCGCACCGCATTCTACGGCTTCGCCGCTGTCATGGGTGTATCGCTCGCCGCCCTCTTCCTGACTTTCACCGGCCAAAGCATCGCAATGGCTTTCTTTGCAGCCGGGGCCATGTTCCTCGGGATGAGCCTGTGGGGCTATACCACCTCGGCGGACCTCACGCGCTTTTCATCGTTCCTGATGATGGGCTTGATTGGCGTCGTTCTTGCCAGCATCGCGAACCTATTCCTGGCATCGACGATCCTGCAGCTCGTCGTCGCAATTGTCGGCGTGCTCGTGTTCACCGGCCTCACGGCCTGGGATACGCAGCGCGCGAAAAGCGACTATGTCCAGTTCGCAGGGACGCCGCAGGCCGAGAAGCTCGCCATCTGGAGCGCGCTATCGCTCTACCTGAACCTGATCAACCTCATTCAGCTTATGCTGACCTTCCTCGGTCAGCGGAGGGACTGACGATGCGCGAGAGAAATGATGGAATGATTTGTCCGATCGACGGCGCAGGACTGGTCATGTCCGAGCGGCAGGGCATCGAGATCGACTATTGCCCGTCCTGCCGAGGCGTCTGGCTAGATCGCGGCGAACTCGACAAGATTGTCAATCGTTCTTCCCGGGAAACGGGTCCGGAAAGGCCTTCAGCGCCCTGGCCGGACCGGAGTTTCGATCGGAACGACTTCCGCCAAAAGCGCCGCAAGTCGTTCTTGGAGGAGTTGTTCGACTAAACTTTTGAGGGCGGTGCGCGCCTTCCGCGCGCCGCCCCGTTTTCGGCCTTGGAACGCAGTCACCTGTACGCCTCAGCTGCGCGTCTGCGTCCCAGCTACGCCTGTTGCTACGGGGCTTTGGATGGACTTCCTTTTTCACGACTGGCTCGGCACGCCCGCCTGGTTTTGGCTCGCGTTCCTCGGGATCGTCGCCTTGCTGACCGCTTTGGATCTCGGAGCCTTGCATCGCAAAAACCGCGAGATGGGGATCGGCGAGAGTCTGGGCCTATCAGCCTTCTACATCGCCGTAGCGTTGCTGTTTGGGGCTTGGGTGTGGCTCGCCAAGGGTCCTGAACCAGGCATCCAGTATTACACGGGTTTCTTCATCGAGAAGGCGCTCTCAATCGACAATGTCTTCGTTATCAGCGTCATTTTTACCTACTTCGCGATCCCGCCGAAATATCAGTATCGCGCGCTCCTTTGGGGCATTGTCGCCGTCATCCTGCTTCGCGGGGTGATGATCGCGGGCGGAGCCGCGCTAGTCGCCGAGGCATACTGGATGCTGTACGTCTTCGCGGCATTCCTATTCGCCACGGGCATTAAGATGTTCTTTGCTGGCAACAAGCCGGTGGATGTTGCGGGTAATCCAGTCGTCCAGTTCATTTCCCGGCACATGCGGGTCACGAAGGAGCTGCACGCTCAGCATTTCTTCGTGCGTATTCCAGACGAGAAGACGGGCCGGCTAGTGACGGCTGCGACGCCTCTGTTCCTCGCTCTGGTGGTCATAAACCTTGCTGACCTGGTGTTCGCCGTAGACAGCGTGCCGGCAATTTTTGCGATCACCACCGACACGTTCATTGTTTACACATCGAACATCATGGCGATCCTTGGGCTGCGCGCTCTTTACTTCGCGCTCGCCGCCATGGTTCACCGCTTCCACTATCTGAAATATGCGCTCGCAGCGGTGCTCATTTTCATCGGCGCCAAGATCTTTGTTTCCGACTTCGTGCTAGACGGCGGAAAGTTTCCGCCGGTGCTCAGCCTCGGCATTACTTTCGGCCTGATTGCAGGCGGGGTGGTTTATTCACTCTTCCAAACCGCTGACGCGCGAGCGCGGCAACCGGTCGGCGAGCCGAAATCGAAAAGCTAAAGCCGGGGAGCTCGCTACCGAGCGCCAGCCAGAAGCCAGCTGCGCTGTCCGTTTGCGGACGGTCCTCTTGTGGTAGCTTTCGACCCATTCTGCCATTAGTGTCTCAGCGTTGGGCGTTCGTCCGATCTACCGCGGCCTTGAGCCCAACCGCCAGCTGCGTCGCGGGACCGACGGCCCAGAAGTGCATGAAATAGATTGTCGGTTGCTCGCCGATCATGTGGCTGTGGAGTGCCGTCACTTCGATCTCGTGGGCACGTAGTTCGCGCATGACCGGATCGACTTCGCTGCCAAGCAGGACGAAATCTCCCGTGGTTGCAACTCTACCTCCGCCGAGCGGTTGGAAGTTGATCACGGTGCCCGTGCCCATCGAAGCGGGCTCCGCCATTCCCTCGTCCATGATCGTCTCTGCGCGCGGGAAAGTGAACTGGTAGACACCGCCATTGGCCTTTCCGGCCTTGCCCATAATCCGGTCGACGGCCGCCGTATCGAGATCGAGAGGTGGCGGCGGCGCAGCGGACGGAGACGCCGGCGGCGTGTGCGATATCGCCAGCCCAGCGTGCAGACCGGCGGCAAGGCGTGCTGGGTCGCCTCGGCCTTCGACGTGCATGTAAACGGTCGGCGGCGCTGCGCGCAGTAGGTGATTGTGGATCGCGGTGACGTGGATGCCGCCCTTCAGCAGCTCGCTCATGACAGGGTTAACTTCTTCGGGAGTGAGAACGAGATCTCCCATCACGATTGCGTTCGCGCCCATCGGCTGGAACGCAAGCCAGCCGCCAAGGGCAAGCGCCGGTTTGACCGTCACTCCGTCAAGCGCGACATGGAGATCCGTTCGCGGGAAACTGTAACGCCGAACGCCGTCAGCCTGTGGCGTCCCCGCCCGGCCCAGCGCCTGGTCGATGGCGTCCCAATTCGTCTTTTGGGGCTCTGGGGCTGCGGGCGAAGCCATGAACAGTAACGTCGGCACAACCGCCAGATTGAAGGAACGCACGATGCCGATGGAGCGCATGACACACCTCCTGTGAGCGGAGCGCCCATGCCACAGCGCCGAGGGGTATTCCAATGAACACGCGCACGAGGTCGTCCTAATGACTCGCGCGAAATGCTGGGCGGACACACGCTAGACGCTGTTGCCTTGATCAGGCGCGACCAGAAGCCCGCCGCGTCTGCTTGGGCGAGCGCTCGACGCGAGGTTGCGGCAGGTGGTGGAGTGGAACGGAGGGCTTGGCCTAATCGCGATCGGCACCGATGTCCTACTGGATCCAAGCTTCCTCGGCTGAGAAGCTAAAGCGCCTTGAGGACCCGCTCGGTCATCTCCGCGCATTGCACTCCCGCAAACGGGAAGGTGCCGGTGAGTACGGCCTTCACTTCAGGGGCGAGCAACTCCTGAAGCCGCTTGCGACCGCGGAACAGGCGCGTCTTCACGGTGGCTAGGGGCAAGTCGAGGATCTGAGCCGTCTCTTCACCGCTTAGCCCCTCGATGTCTCGAAGCACGAACACGGTGCGAAAGCCTTCCGGCAGGCTGCTCACCGCTTGCTCGATCATCTTCCGAATTTGTTCGCGCGCGACGGCGACGTCGGGCGCGTCACTGTCCGATCCACGCATCAATGCGCCACGATAGTCGTCCAGCATGGACACCCCTCTTTGCTCGAGAGACTTGCGCCGCACCTGCTCCGCGCGGTGCCGGCCGAGCGCCTCGTTCAAGACTATCCGGGTGAGCCAAGTCGTTAGCGACGAGCGGCCCTCGTACGAACCCATGTTCGCGAACGCGGATAGATAGGCCGCCTGCACGGCTTCCTCGGCATCGGGTTTGTTCTTCAGCACGCTCCACGCGGCGCGGTATAGGCGTTGATTGTTGGCGGCCATGACATGCCGGATGGCGTCGCGGTCCCGCGCTGCGCAGCGCCGTGCGAGTTCGGTATCTTCGCTGTGGTCGCGGTCGAGAGCTGTCTGAGCCGATCGCACCATTTGCCTCATCTAACTTGCAGCATGCCGCGCATGCCCGGATGATAACGACAAGCGAAGGCGATCGCTCCTGCGGATTTGAGGACAGTTTTCGCCTTCGTTCCGGCGGGCAGGTCTACGTCGAAACTATGGTCTTCTGCAGTTGCGGTATGCCGGAGGAAGTCGCGGTTCACCCAGATGATCGCGTCGCCCCTGTGCAGCCGGCCAGGCAAGGGCCCGAACTTCATCTTGTCGATCACCACCGTCCAGGTACGTGGGGCCGCTGCCGCTGGGGACGCCAGCAGCAGCGCCCCGACGCTCAGGGCGTACAGGGGGTGCCGCCTCGAGCGCATCTTATCTCAAGCCCTTCACGAGATGCTCGGCGTGCGCCTGATGCTCCTGGAACAGCGCCAGCCCGGTGCTCAACAGCGATTTCAGCTCGGCATTGTTCGCGGAGGGGATCAAGGTGGTCGAAAGCGCGCCGTTCACAGTGCGGTGGTAGGCGACCTCATTCTCCGCATAAGCGCGATCCAACGCGCGACCGTGGAGATGGCTAAGCCTCTTCAACGTTGCGGCGGCGCTCTTGCTGAGCCCGGCGCTGGTTGGGTTTGCTTCAGGCGTCACGTGCAGCTTCTTCACGAGCGCGAGCGCCTTGTCGTTCACCGCCTTATGGTCGCGCACCATTTCCTGTGCGAAGGCACGCACCGCTTTGTTGTGCGAACGGGCAAGCGCCTGCTGGGCGGCCGCGATGTCGATGGTTCCAGCCGTGTAGGCGATGTGTGCGATCTGCGGATCGGTTGGCCCGCCGGCGGCGGCCGCCGGAACTGAAAACGCAAATAACCCAAGGCCAATCAAAGTGGTTTTCAACATGACAAATCCCTCGTGACGCAGCACCGGATGCGGTGCGACGAAGGATTAGATGGAAGTTTTACTGAGAAGTTCCCGGCGGTTCGACGGGCCGTCAGCTTTCCACCCAATCCGGCCACTAGCTAATGGCAGCTTCCGGTGGAAAGCTGTCATGGCAGCAACGAACAACCGGTCGAAAGGATGTCAGCGTCTTTGCTGGTTCCCTGTGCACCAAGAAGGACGGAGGAGCGCAGCAGGTGCCGCGCCCCTCGTCCTTCTTCACTCAGTAGTCCATGGCGGGGACAGCGGGCGACTTCTCTTCCTTGGGGACCTCGGCGACGAGCGCTTCGGTCGTAATCAGGAGGGAAGCGACGGACGATGCGTCCTGCAGCGCCGTGCGAACGACCTTTGCCGGATCGATGACGCCCGCCTTGACGAGATCCTCATAGGTTCCAGTTGCGGCGTTGAAGCCCCAGTTATACTCGTGGGTCTCCAACAGCTTGCCGACGACATAGGCGCCATCTTCGCCAGCATTCTCGGCGATCTGGCGGGCCGGAGCGCGCAACGCGCGGCGGACGATGTCGACGCCGGATTGCTGGTCGTCGTTAGCCGTTTCCAGACCATCCAACGCCTTGATCGCCCTCAGGAGCGGGATGCCGCCGCCGGGAAGGATGCCTTCCTCCACGGCCGCCCTCGTCGCGTGAAGCGCATCATCGACACGGTCCTTCTTCTCCTTGACCTCGACTTCGGTCGCACCGCCGACACGAATGACCGCAACCCCGCCGGCGAGCTTCGCGAGGCGCTCTTGGAGCTTCTCGCGGTCATAGTCGCTGGTCGTCGTCTCGATCTGCTGTCGGATCTGCGCAATTCGGGATTCGATGTCCGTCTTCGCGCCCGCGCCGTCGATGATTGTAGTATTGTCCTTGTCGATCGCGACCTTTTTCGCGCGGCCCAGCATCTCGATCGTGACGTTCTCGAGCTTGGTACCGAGTTCTTCGCTGACGACATTGCCGCCGGTCAGGACGGCGATGTCTTCCAGCATGGCCTTGCGCCGATCGCCGAAGCCGGGTGCCTTGACCGCCGCGACCTTGAGACCACCGCGCAGCTTGTTGACCACAAGCGTTGCGAGCGCCTCTCCCTCTACGTCCTCGGCGATGATTAGCAACGGACGGCCGGACTGCACGACCTGCTCGAGGAGCGGGATCAGGGCCTGGAGATTGGATAGCTTCTTCTCGTGAATCAGGACGTAGGGATCGTCCAGCTCCACCTTGAGTTTCTCGGAATTCGTGATGAAGTAGGGCGACAGGTAGCCGCGGTCGAACTGCATGCCCTCGACCGTCTCCAGCTCCGTTTCCAGGCTTTTCGCTTCCTCGACGGTAATCACGCCCTCGTTTCCGACTTTTTCCATGGCTTCGGCGAGGATTCGGCCGACCTCTTCGTCGCCATTGGCGGAAATCGTCGCCACCTGCGCGATTTCATGGTTCGCGCTGACTGTTCGCGCGTGGGTCTCCAGGTCCTTGACGACCGTGCCAACGGCAAGGTCGATGCCGCGCTTGACGTCCATCGGGTTCATCCCCGCGGCGACCGCTTTCGCGCCCTCGCGGACGATCGCCTGAGCAAGCACCGTCGCCGTGGTGGTGCCATCACCCGCTCGGTCGTTCTGCTTGTTGGCGACCTCACGCAGCATTTGCGCGCCCATGTTCTCGAACTTGTCGGCGAGTTCGATCTCCTTCGCGACAGTCACGCCATCCTTGGTAATGCGTGGTGCACCGAAGCTCTTGTCGATCACCACGTTGCGGCCCTTCGGCCCGAGCGTCACTTTCACCGCGTTCGCAAGGGTATCGACGCCGCGCAGCATACGATCGCGCGCGTCCGACGCAAATTTCACTTCCTTGGCAGCCATTGGCCAAAACTCCTTTCTATTTGGCTTGTTTTGAGGATGCGGCGGCTACGCTGCGCGCTTCAGCGCAGCCTCAACCTCGATCACCCCCAGAATGTCGCTTTCCTTCATGATCAGCAGGTCTTCGCCGCTGATCTTGACCTCGGTCCCCGACCATTTGCCGAAAAGGATTCGGTCGCCCGGTGCAACCGACAGCTCGACGAGCTTGCCGTTCTCGTCCCGCGCGCCTGGACCGACGGCTACAACCTCGCCTTCCTGCGGCTTTTCCTTCGCTGTGTCGGGAATAATGATCCCGCCTGAAGTTTTCTCTTCAGCTTCGAGGCGGCGTACGACCACTCGGTCGTGCAAGGGGCGGAAATGCATGCATACCCTCCAATTGCAAAACGTGAATGTCATCGCCGGAGTCCCGCCGGGGACGCCAGGCGGGGCCGGATTTTGGAATTGAAATTCCCCTGTTCAAGGTCCGGAACGAAAATTTTTGGCACTCGTTGGCACAGAGTGCCAATTTCCTGCGCCGAACGATTCCTTTGCCATCTTGACGGAAGCGCCAGACAGACAAAAATTTCTTCGGCCACGAGGCCCTAAAGTCTCAAAGCGGCAGTCAGGAAGGAGGATGACAGTGTCGCGATGGTTCTTCCCTCTCGATCACCCGTTCAAGGCACAGGTGCGGCCCAACTTCGAGCCCGAGGTCCGGCGTGCGATTCTTTCTCGCCTAACGTCCAGCGTGGCGCGACGTTCGTCAGGTAACTTCGGGCGCTCCGAATTTGATCTGGTCCCAAAAGGGGCGCGGGACTGCTCGGCATAGAGGGACGGGCTCGGCATGAAGGATCGCGCCTTTGTCGCGCAGATTGGCGGATCGAGGCTGACTACGGCGGAAATCTATTACTACAGGCCGGACGCCCGGTCTCTGCTCCAGCAATTCGTCTGGCAGGACTATGATCTTCCACCGGATTTTCCGCTCCTGTTTCAATTCCTCGAGCATTGGCAGCGGGAGCTGGAAGGAGCGCTTCACTCGATCAGCATTTCGCACCAGGGCTTGTTGAAGCCAGCTGAATGGCATGCGGTCGATGGAGTCATTCACATTCGACGATGATGCAAGCTATTCAACCTGCACTAGCTTCTCGACGGCGAACCGGCACCGACGACGGTTTTTCAGAAGCCCAATAGTGCGATGTCAGCTTGGGAAAGCTGTCGCTAGCTACGGGCTGAACAAACGTCCGCTTGCGGGCCGGACCGCACTGCCCGGCAATGACCGACAAGGGCGCGTCGCGGATATCCCCTGCCCTACGTCCAACTTTGGCCGTTTGTAGACCATCCGCTTGTGGCAGCTTAGGATTCAATCCGGCGATGCGCAGGCCTGGTGCTCGAAGGCGCCGACCGATCACCCTCTCGCGGGGTAAAGCACCTTGCCATCCCTCGGCTCCGCTCCTGGTGTAAGTCGGGCCGGTTGGACGCGATCGTCACCCATCAGGTGAAGCACCGTTCTTCCGCGAGCGAGCAGATAGTCGGCGATGATCCGGCGGTGACAGCGCCACCAGACGGCTTCCGCACACATGATCGCGCAGCGACGTTCACGGGCGAGTTCGAGTAACTCCGCGAGGCCTGCCGCGAACTGATCGGATAGAGCGTAATCGGCATAATTGTGGAAGCTCTTGTTTTCCCAGAATGCATTGGTCGACGCAGGGACTTCCGGAGATCGTCCGCGAAGTCCTCCGAGGGCCGCGATACGCGCATAGCCAAGCTGATATTGGCTTAGCTCGGCGCCGAGAACATCTTCATTATATTGCGGGTTGCGTCGCGATCGTGGAACCGTTCGAACATCGACTACGAGCGATACTTGCCCGGCTCGCAGCAGTTCCACGAACTGAGGGATCGACCGGGTCGAATGTCCGACCGTGAAAATTGGCGCATCAGTCGTCATTACTTTGGTAACGTTTTAGCCCCGCTGATGGTGCGGATATCGCTCAGCGACCGTCAGGTGCTGGCCGAAGGCGGAACGTCCGGTTTCGGCGCGGGATTGCGCAAATCTGGCCGTTGAATCAAAATCGCTCTGTCGGCCGAAACCGCCCCACGCGGCCATTGAAGACATAGCAACAGGTTACCGTAGGGAGGCAGTCTCAGGTTTGTATTCTGCCGGAAGAAAAAGTGCCGAATGAGCCCACCCTGG
This sequence comes from Sphingomonas limnosediminicola, assembly GCF_039537965.1. NCBI lineage: Bacteria > Pseudomonadati > Pseudomonadota > Alphaproteobacteria > Sphingomonadales > Sphingomonadaceae > Sphingomonas > Sphingomonas limnosediminicola. Next base: position 2,273,131 of record NZ_BAABBM010000001.1, read on the forward strand.
GCCAGTGCGTCCATGGGGCCAGCGTTGCGACGTCAGATCAATGTAACCAGCGGATGATCCGGCAACATGCACCGAGTCGTCGAACGAGGTGTGCCCCGTCCGCTCGTCGATCTTTAAAATGAAGAAGCCTTGTTGGCCGCCGTTGTGCGCACAAAGCACGAGGCGATCCGATGCTGGGTCCCGTGCCAGCCAATGTGGTGCGAAGCCATGCGGAAGAAGTAAGCGCGAGCGCTCGCGCGGATGGCTCAGGTCACTGATATCAAGTGTCACCAGCGTGGATCTGCCTCCCACTGGCATAAGCCACAGTTTGTCCCGGAGAATGAGCGGCACTGCGCAAGCACCCCGGTATTCGCCTGGCCCCTTCGGTTCGTCGGCATCGAAGGTGTAGACATTGCGGATCTGCGGTGTCGACGAGGTGACGCCAGTGAGAAGATTCAGACCGCAACCGTAAGTGCTAACGAGCACGTTGCCGTTCGCAAGAGCTCTGAGAGCAAAGGGCGCGTGCGCGGCGGTTAAGGCAACCGAGCCATCGCGGTTTACGCCCGGCGGCACGGGAATAGTGTGCAGCAGCTTGAAGTCAGAATAGCGCCAGACCTGCACGACGTCGGCGGCACTTTCCTCCATCATGGCCGCGCTGGTCGTGACGATACGGTCGATTTTGGGTAGCATCGTGAGCGCATAGACGCGGACGGGCTCTCTGGTGTCTGCGGCCGCGCTCGCCCGCCTCAAGAGACGCCCAGACGCGTCATACTCCGCGATACCACCTGGTCCGCCTGGAAACGTTTTATCGCCTGCGCGTGGGCTTGGGCCTTCGCTTCTCAGGAAGCCAACGAGTACATTGCCGTTCGGCAATCTATAGAAATCATGTGGGAAACGTAGCGGTGCGGGCGGTCGGATCCGCTTTTCGATGGCGACGTGCAGCGGATCGTGAATGTCGAGCAGTAGAATGTCTTCGTGATGATGCGAGTTCGCAAACAACAGGCGGCCGGACGGCGGTAGCCAATATTCCATGTGGTGCGGCATTGATCCCTTCGTGCCGATCGGTGTCGTTGCGATCACCTTGCCAAGCGTGGTGCTCCCACGCCGCAAGTCTAGCGTTGCGAGGAAATCCTGGTCAGCCTCATCGGTATCGCCAACGAAAGCCAGCAGGAAGGCAGAGGGGCCTAGCACAGACGCAACACCCGCCCTGCCGAGGGGAGAGACCGAAGCAACCAAGATCAAGAGCGCCAGCAATCCCATCCGGCAACGACTGAACATCTGTCGATCCTTCCTGTAGGTCTTTAGGCCGCAACCTCGAGATCGGCGCCGGCTCCAAAGCGCCTCCTATATTCGCCGGGTGTGATACCTATCAGCCGGCGAAACAGTCGTCGGAAGGCTGCCGGGTCTTCATAGCCGACGCTCCATGCGATTTGGTCGACAGGCCGCCTTGTAAACTGGAGCAATTCGCGCGCCTTTCCGATCCTGAGCTGTTGAACATATTCAGTGGGCTTCAGCCCAGTCGCCCCCTTGAACCGTCGGAGGAACGTCCGTTCCTCAAGACCGGCTTCGCGCGCCATCTCGGATACCTGAATCCGCTTCACCGCACGTGTTTGGAGCCAATGCTGCACCTTAAGGATCGCGTCGTCGCCGTGCTCAAGTCGAGGAGAGAAGCTGCTATAGTGCCGTTGCTCGCGCCCGGCCGGATCGATGAGGAAAAATTGCCCCGTCTCGACCATCACGGTTGGGCCGAGCAGGCGGTCGACAAGCCGCAGCGCAAGATCCGTCCAAGCCATCAGCCCGCCGGCCGTGATGATGTCCCCATCCTCGATGACGATCTTTCCGGGCTCCATCGCTACATCCGGAAAATGCTCTCTGAACAAGTCAGCGAAGAGCCAGTGCGTCGTGGCCGGGCGCCCTGCGAGTAGTCCAGTGGCGCCAAGGAGGAACACACCCCCGCAGTTGGCGGCGAGGGTAGCGCCAGCGTCGTGGCGCTCCCGCAGCCATTCGGCAAATGGCGCTGCTTCTTCACCTAGGATCGGTCCAGTGAGTCGACCCGGCGTGACGATCACGTGAGGGGCACCCTCGAGCGCGGGATCGGTGTCAAAAGAGCGATCGATGCGGCCCGTCGGATTCATGCTCCAGTGAGAAACTCGCAGGCGTCGTCCACCCCTCTTAGTCGAGAAGTCACTCGCTACGCCAAGCAGGTCCGTCATCCCGTGGACCATCGCCATTTGGCAACCAGGGTAGAGGACGAGCCCTACCTCGGGTGGCCCCACCTGCGCCGCTTGCCCCATCAGACGTCCTTCCAGGGACACCAGCGGTCAGTAGTGGATTTGTCAATTCCGGCTCGATTTTTGTCGGATGCAACAATCCACGTCGGTCCGAGTCCCGACGATAACCGTAACACGCGGTCCCAACGATAGCCGTAACACAGGTTTGGAGCGTCGTCCCGGCCGATCTGTCGAAGCCGATCGGTCCAAACGCCGGGCACCGCCGCTCGCCTTGAAGAGGGAGAGGGTGATGAGCACGAACGTCCTAGAACGCACGACCAGCGAGACGCGCCACGTGGCATCCAGTATTCCAGTCACCCGCTATCGAACCGCGACAGTTGACGGACTGAACATATTCTATCGCGAGGCGGGGCCAGCGGACGGACCAAACCTCTTATTGCTGCACGGCTTCCCCACCTCCTCGCACATGTTCCGCCAGTTGATCCCGCTGCTTGCTGATCGATACCGCGTCATTGCTCCTGATTATCCGGGTTATGGACAGAGCGACGCGCCGGATCGGGCCAGCTTCAGCTATTCCTTTGATCGTTTTGCTGAGCTCGTCGACCAGCTTCTCGACCAGATCGGGGTCGACCGCTTTGCCATGTATGTAATGGACTACGGCGCGCCCGTCGGTTGGCGCCTCGCGCTCAAGGATCCCGGCCGCGTCACTGGGTTGATCGTCCAAAACGGCAACGCTTACGACGAGGGCCTCAAGGAGTTCTGGGATCCAATCAAAGCATATTGGGCCGAGGGATCGATCGAAGCGCGGAACGCGCTTCGTAAGCTGCTGACGCTGGAGACCACCAAATTCCAATACACTGACGGCATGTCGGACGTGAGCCGGATCTCCCCGGACAATTGGGTCCATGACCAAGCTCTGCTCGACCGCCCCGGAAACGACGAGATCCAGCTCGACATGTTCTACGATTATCGGACGAACCTGGAGCTCTATCCACGGGTGCAGTCGTGGCTACGCGAATACGAACCCCCGACGCTCATTGTCTGGGGCAAAAACGACTACATTTTCCCGGCTGCTGGCGCGACACCGTATCTTCGAGACGTTCCGGACGCCGAGCTACACTTGCTCGACACCGGCCATTTCGCGCTTGAGGACAAGCTCGACGAGATGGTCCCGCTCATCCGCGACTTCCTCGGTCGCACTCTCCGCCCCGATAGCCAACGCTCCCTGTAAGTGCCGCCTCACCATCTCTTGGAGGCCACACTCATGGCTGCAACAGCGATCGCAAGCGATGTGTCCGCTCAGAGCGCGCGTGGCGTCATTGGCGCGACACCTCTAGTCGCTCTTGACCACGAGCCTGCTCCCCGGCTCGTCGTCGACCCGCCCCTCCCCCAACCCCTCTCCGAGGGGCGGGTCTTCATCCAATACAGGACCGAGAACCTTCGGGTGCTGCCGGTCTTCGGAGCAGGCGCGCTGGGCGTATCCCCTAGGATAGGTCACCTCCATGTGACCGTGGACGACGCCCCTTGGCATTTCGTCGATGCAAGCGGCGGAACAATCGTGCTCGTCGGCTTGGGTGAAGGACCGCATAACGTGCTGATTGAGCTCGCTGATCCCACGCATCGGGTGATCGCGGCACAGGCGCTGCACTTCGTCGTCCCCGTACAATCGAAACATCAAACACCTCCGCCGGGTGGCCGCTGAGCTGATCCGCAAGACTGCAGACTGAAGGAAGAACACATGTCCATGCTGAAGACATCTGACGGTACCCGCATTTTCTATAAGGATTGGGGCCCCAAAGACGCCCAAGCCGTTGTGTTTCATCACGGATGGCCGCTGAGCGCAGACGACTGGGACAACCAGCTGATGTTCTTCCTGGGGCAAGGTTTTCGAGTGATCGCCCACGACCGTCGAGGGCATGGCCGCTCCGACCAGACCGACACCGGAAACGACATGAACACCTATGCCGCGGACGTCGCAGAACTTACTTCAGCCCTCGACCTCAAAAACGCGATCCATGTCGGCCACTCGACCGGCGGCGGCGAGGTTACCCGCTACGTGGCGCGCGCAGAACGCGGACGGGTTTCGATGGCCATCATTATCAGCGCTATTCCGCCGGTCATGATCCGCACGGAGAGTAATCCTGGCGGGTTGCCGATCGAAGTGTTCGACGGATATCGCTCGGCCGTCGCGAGTAATCGCGCTCAGACTTATCTCGAGATCGCCAGCGGCCCCTTTTACGGCTTCAACCGCCCGGGCGCCAAGCCGATCGAGGGTGCGATCCGCAACTGGTGGCGGCAAGGCATGATGGGCGGCATCAAAGCCCATTATGATTGCATCAAGGTGTTCTCCGAGACGGACCTCACCGAGGACTTAAAGGCTATCGATGTGCCGGTGCTGGTCCTCCACAGCGACGACGACCAGATCGTACCTTATGAGGACTCTGCACCGCTCGCTGTGAAGCTCCTGAAGCGGGGCACGCTGAAAACTTATCGGGGCCTGCCGCACGGGATGCCGACAACGCATGCTGATGTCATTAATACCGACATCCTCGCCTTCGTTCACGAGCAGTTGGCCGCCGAACAGCGGGCGGCCCGGCCTGAATTGGTCGCCTGAGAGGGGCGTCTCTTCGATCAGCCATCCGCAGGAACAAGGACAAGACCATGCTCAGACTCGCTACGGCGCTCGCCGCGCTTATGTTGATTGCCGCACCGGCTTGGGCGCAGCAACCTGCACCAGCCAAGCCGACTGTCATCCTGGTGCACGGCGCTTTCGCAGAGTCCGCTGGCTGGAACGGCGTGATCAGCAGGCTGCGGGCGAAGGGGTATCCCGTGATTGCCGCAGCGGTCCCGCTTCGTAGCCTCAAAGGAGATGCGGCGTACGTGGGCGCGCTGGTCTCTGCGGAGCCGGGACCTGTGGTTCTCGTCGGTCACTCGTACGGTGGCGAGGTCATCTCGGTTGCTGGGGCTGGCCATCCCAACGTGAAGGCACTCGTGTTCGTCGACGGACTGGCGCCGGAGGTCGGTGAAAGTGCCGCGAGCCTCGGCGCGCGCTTCCCAACTGCCACGCTTGCGCAAGCCCTAGCGCCGCCCGTGGTGCTGCCCGATGGAAGCGCCGATATCTACATTTCACCGGCGAAGTATCATGATCAGTTCGCCGCCGACGTTCCCACCGCCGAGGCGGCGCTCATGGCTGCCACGCAGCGACCCATCGTGAAATCGGCACTCGAGGAGCCGGCTGCCGCCTTGTCGTGGCGGAGTGTCCCGTCTTGGTTCGTGTGGGGGTCCCGTGACCTCAACATCCCACCGGCGCTGCACGCCTTTATGGCCAAGCGCGCGCATGCACGCGAGGCGGTGGAGGTTCCCGGTGGCTCGCACGTCGTGATGATCTCGCATCCTGATCTGGTGGCCGCGATGATCGAGCGTGCCGCTCAACCAGGACAATGACGTCCGAAGGCGATGGTTTGATGACCGGGCGATCCCCTTCGTTGCTGGAGACGCGCCGAGCTCAGCTCAACCCCGTCTTCGATACCGAAGAACTTGCTCGGATCGGTCGGTTCGGTTCCCGAAGTCGATTTGCCGCTGGAGAGATTGTTGCTGCGTCCGGGGTGACGAGCGATGGGGTCATAGTGATCCTGAGCGGGTCAGTAGCAGTCACGCAGGCGGACGAAGTTGGCCAACGAGTCGAGGTCAATCAGCATGGTTCCGGTGAGATTCAAGGCGAGCTCGCACAACTCTCGGGCCGGCCATCGCTGGTGACGGTCAGGGCCGTCGAGGATGTCGAGGCCACCAGGCTTTCTGGTGCGGACCTCCACCGTCTGCTCCTAGGTGAGGCCGAGCTCGGCGAGCGTATCATGCGAGCGTTGATTCTCCGCCGGATGCTGCTCCTAGAGAAGGGCGTCGGAGGGCCGGTCATCATCGGAGGCGCTGCAAACCCGGACGTCATACGCCTTTCGAACTTCCTAACGCGGAACGCGCACCCGTTCGCTCAGATTGAACCCGGGACCCCCATCGCGGACGCAATTCTGGTCCAGCGAAAGGCGAAGGACCTTGCCCTGCCCGTACTGATCTGCCCAGGCGAGCTCGTGCTGAGCAGGCCCAGCGATGAAGAACTCGCTCGATGCATCGGCTTGCTTCAACCTCTCGAAGACGGGGCGGCGGTCGACTTGGTCGTGGTGGGCGCGGGCCCGGCTGGGCTCGCCTGCTCCGTCTACGCTGCATCCGAGGGGCTATCGGTCATCCTGCTGGATTGCCGAAACATCGGAGGCCAGGCCGGGGCTTCCTCTCGGATCGAGAATTTCCTTGGCTTTCCTACGGGCATTTCCGGTAATGCTCTCATGGGCAGGGCCATGGTCCAAGCCCAGAAGTTCGGCGTTCAGACACGAGTACCTTCTGAGGCGATCGGGCTGTCGACCATTCGCGCCGATAAGCACCTCGTGAAGCTCGCAGACAACAAGACTATCGAAGCTCGCGCCGTGGTCATTGCATCCGGCGCAAGCTATCGGCGCCTCGACGTCCCCGGCATCGACAAGTTCGAGGACACGTCGGTTCATTACTGGGCGTCGCCGCTCGAAGGCCGACTATGCAACGGCAAGGACGTAGTTCTCGTCGGTGGTGGCAATTCCGCCGGACAGGCGGCTGTATTCCTCGCAGCGCACTGCCGGCACGTGACGCTTATCGCTCGCCGAAGCCTCTCCAAGACCATGTCGGACTATTTGATCGAGCGGATCTCGATGCTTGGAAACGTCACGGTGGTCGAAGATGCACGTCTCCTCTGCCTTGAAGGCGATAACGGCGAGCTCGCAACGGTCGGCTACCAGCAGAGAAAGGCAGAACATCCGCGAACTGTCGCTGCCCAGCATCTGTTCCTGTTCATCGGCGCCGACCCGAACACCGATTGGCTCAAAGGCTCCGGTGTGATGCTTGACCGACGTGGCTACATCATCACCGAAACCGAGAGTTCGGCAGGTCACTTCCTACTCCAAACGAGCCAGCCGGGTGTTTTCGCGATAGGCGATGCGCGGGCAGGCTCTGCGAAGCGTGTGGCCGCAGCAGCTGGAGACGCAGCCAACGTAACCCCGGCCATTCACGCGATGCTCGCGGCAGCAAACGCGCATCCAGCTACGGGAAACGCTGGCGAACTGGCAATCACGGTGGAGATCCCAGCCTAGGCCTATGCAGATCCACGCGCCAAAACCGTTACATGGCTGGCGCGAGTTCTTCGGCGAGGTTGGGATCATCGTCCTCGGCGTGCTCATCGCCCTTGTCGCACAGGAGATCGTCAAGGTTATCGCCAACCGTGAGCAGGTCGTGCGCGGCGAAGACTCACTCCGGGACAACTTCGCCCGGTTCGTCATGTTCGCAGCCGAGCTCGACGCTTACGCTCCATGCGTTGCTGCGCGGGCGACCGAGGTGCGCCAGATTATCGATCAAGCCGCCGCCGCTCGACGGCTACCCCGCGTCGGCCCCATTCCACAATTGGCTCCTCATCCTTGGCAGACTGATACCTACGGTGCGATGGTCGCGTCCCAAGCCATCACGCACGTCTCACACGACCGGGCGATCCTCTACTCGCGTATCTCCATGTCCGCAGCAGACTTGTACCAGGATGCGATGATCGAATGGGCAGAGTGGGGAGCGCTAGCAAGCCTCAGCGGTGGTCCGCGGCGGTTCAGCGAAGCCGAGGAAGCTGAGGACCGGCTCACACTCGCTCGAGCAGTCCATCAGGACGCGCTAATGCGCATCATTGCGGACACGACGTTGGCTCGAATCAAGAGCACCGGCCTGCTCGATAAACGTGCCTTCGACTTGGCCGCCGCCAAGGGCGGAGAGGCAGCGCGCGCAATCCCGATGTGCAGGCCGATCAACGTGGCCCGCCAAGCTTGAACCTGAGGGGAGCAGCCGCAGCGGAGTCGAGTCGGATTATTTTCGTGGGGCGAGCACGCCACTTTGAAACGTGACAGCGAGATGATCGATGAAAGCGCGCACTGCTGGCGGCAGCCCTCGCCGGTTCGTGAAAACCAGATGCACGATGCCTTCTTGCGCGTGCCACTCCGGGAGCACGCGAACCAGCCGGCCCGCATCCATGTCGCCCCAGCAGACATGATCCGGAAGCAGCGCAACTCCAAGGCCTGCGGCGGCGGCGGCGCGAAGCGCGCCGAATTCCTCGCATCGTAGGCGCGGGTCGTGTTCGAAATCGAATGCCGCACCGTCGGCCCCAACCAAACTCCAGGTGATCGGTCCGGCAAGTTCGGTGGAGCTGAGGGTTGGGATTTCCTGGAGATCAAGAATGCGCGGCCCGATGGTGTTCGCCAGCTTTGGGCTGGCGACAAGAATGCGACGCGACCGTGCGAGTGTTCGCATTGTCAGCGATGCATCGGTCTCAAGAGCCGTTCTCACGCGGAGCGCAACGTCGATGCGCTCGCGGATAAGGTCTACGCCCCGATCCGTCGCGACGATCTGCAGGTTCACCTTGGGATAGCGCTTCAAAAAGGGCGCGAGGCTTGGTGCAAGCGGCTCGACCAGACCGGTTGGGCAGCTGAACCGAACCTGCCCCTGCGGCTCCGCAAGCGCCTCCGACGTAACGGCCCGCGCACGTTCAAGGTCGAGCACAATCGTGCGACAATGTTCGTAGAGCGTCTCGCCAATATCCGTCACGCGGAAGCGGCGGGTCGAACGCTCAATCAACCTGACGCCGAGGCGCTCCTCCAGTGCCGCGATGCGCCGGCTGAGCTTCGACTTCTGCATCCGCATTGCTCGGCCCGCCGGAGCAAAGCCGCCGTGTTCCACCACCCCGGCAAACAGAACGTAGTCATCGAGTTCCATCATGAGCATCGTCCTATTTACGGAACGCACAGTCACACAGACACCGACTACTGGTTCATCGTCCTATCAATAGATCATCGCGGAACGGGCAATGGCCCGTCAATATGAGGAGACAGACAAATGACGGGACGGCTCGTGAACAAGGTTGCCGTAATCACGGGCGGCACCACCGGAATCGGACTTGCAGTCGCTCAGCGTTTCGCGGCCGAGGGAGCATCCGTGTTCATCACCGGCCGGCGGCAGGCGGAGCTCAATGCAGCCGTGCGGTCTATCGGCCACGGGGCAGTTGGCGTCCGCGCCGATATGTCGGTGCTCGCCGACATAGACACACTCTACGATGCGGTCCAACAGAAGCACGCGCAAATCGACGTGCTGATGGCGAATGCTGGAGGCGGCGCGTTCGCGCCTCTCGGGTCCATCACCGAGGATCAGTATGAGAGTACATTCGGCACGAACGTAAAGGGCACGATCTTCACCGTGCAGAAGGCTCTGCCGCTGCTGAAGGACGGGGCGTCGGTGATACTCACCGGCTCGACCACCTCGATTAAGGGCACGCCTGCATTCAGCATTTACAGCGCGACCAAAGCCGCCGTGCGCAACCTCGCTCGTAGTTGGATGCTTGACCTCAGGGAGCGCTCCATTCGCGTGAACGTGATAAGCCCGGGTCCGATTGAGACACCTGGCCTGCTAGGTTTGGCGGCGGATGTCGAGCAAGAAAAGCAGCTTCGCGACGGCCTAGTGGCATCGGTGCCGCTCGGGCGTCTGGGCCAACCCCAGGAGGTCGCAAACATGGCACTGTTCCTGGCATCCGACGAAGCAAGCTTCGTGAATGGCGCAGAACTGTTCGTGGATGGTGGCGAAGTCCAGTTCTAGACAGAGATTCAGAAAGGGGGGCTCCAGAGTTGCCCCCCCACTATCGACTGCTTACGACGTCCGCTTACAGGTTGACCTGAGCTTCCTCGGAACGACTGAGAAGGGCGCGTGGCGGACATCCCTGCCCTACGTCCAGCTTTGGCCGCTAGCGGAACGTCCGTCTACGGCAGCTTTCGCCCAAGAGCAGCGAAGCTGGGCGGTCATTCCTTTTTGGGAAACGAATAATCGTCGCCCGTAATAGTCTCGATGCGCTCCTCGTACTGCCTGGCGAGTTCCTCGTGCGCGGTCCGCGCTTCCCCGGAATCAGCGGTCTCCGACCGGCTTCACTCAACTTGTTGTCGATGGAATAGGTAATTGAGATCCACAAAAAGTCTCCGTCAAGTGGAGCGAGAGATAGGGCAACGTACGGCTATTCGTCTTCTCGGTAGCGACCAGTCGAGCCGCATTTGGGCCGACTTAAGGCAGCTTTTTTGGGGGCAGGCGGTGACATGCGCAGCTCCTGCAGGATTGGCGCTTTAGGCACTCGCCGTCCGTTAGGGTTGCCGTTGCTCGGTCCTGGCGACGGAGGGACTCAATTCCTCGCGCTTGGCCAGAGCCTCATATCGATCTGCCAATTTTTTGTGGATTGCCGCTGCATTGGCCGGGGTAGCTTGCTCGGCGCGTTCGCGTTCCTCGCGCGCGCGGTGGCGATAATATGCCGCATCTGCCTCTGACATCGTTCCAGCCCGACTCAGGATCAACGCCGAATTTTTGAATCAAAATCGTTCTTTTGCAACATGATCGCCATGTTGGAATATCTGCACTAACACGCCCGCTAATGGCAGATTTCCACCCATTGCAGACATAAGCGTCGCTGATAAGCTTCACCCATGTCGAGTTTGGCTTGTCGCCGAAGCGTTGAACTGCTCGCTTGCGCCTTGGCGGCGACGGCACTTTGCAGTTGTTCAGCGAGCCCAGGCACCCAGCGCGTCATTCCGCTCAACTATTTGCCCTCGCTCGCTGGCGACTACTTCCCGCTCAAGTCGGCAGCGATGGGAAGCACATACCACATCTACGTCCGCTATCCGGAGGACTACACAGCCAAACCAAACGTGAAATACCCCGTCGTCTATTTGCTCGACGGTGATTCCGCATTCCCGCTCATCGCACCTGAGCACCTGTTCCTCACGTACGATGATAAGCTCCCTGAAGCGATCATTGTTGGCATTGCTTACGGGTCGTTCGCGCCACCAGTGAATCACCGTGAGATCGACTTCGGTCCACGCGCGGCGGATTTTCAGCGCTTCCTCGCCGATGAACTCATCCCGGCTGTCGAGAAGCGAACCCGAGCCGATCCGGACAGACGGATCCTCGTGGGACAATCATTTGGCGGCAACTTCGTTCTATATTCCGCCTTCACGATGCCTGACCTGTTCTGGGGACGCATTGCGAGCAACCCTTCTGCCAGGATGCATTCGGAGCTTATGGCAACCGCACCGGCGGCTGCTCACCTCGATAATCTGCGCCTCGTGGTGGTGAGTGGAACGGCAAACAATCCTGAAGGGCGTGGCGCGGCGCTAAACTGGGTCGGCCAGTGGCGCAAACGACAGCTACCGTGGAGCCTGGACGAGATCGACATACCAGGTGGAACGCACGCCGCGGACTTTGACAACGCTTATCGGCTCGGGCTTCGCAAGTTGTTCGATCCCGCTGGTAAGCTAGCTCCTTAGGTCAGCTTCCCACCCATTACGGACATTGAAGAACAGCCTCGGACGCGGGCCCCTCGCATCGGCGGAAAAGCATGTCCTGACGCGCGGTCGGGGTGAAGCCGGATATATCGGCTGTCCAAAGAATGCCGCGATCCCTCCAGGTGCTTTTTGCAATGTCTGTTTTCAACCCATTCCGACCACTAGCTAATGGGCAGCTTTGGGTGGAAAGCGGACATTACGCGACGCTGCGCTCGCTTCCTGGTTCAACGGCTCAACCTGTGGCCTAGTCGCTAGCGCATCTGAGCGCCTGTTCCAGCTTCCTGGGCTGAGGCTCGTGGCAGTTAACACATTGTAGTAAGGAAGTCTTGGCGTCGCGACGCCCCTTTCGTAGCCAGACGGCGAGACCCGCTTGCTAGCATGTTGCTGACAGGCAAGTCTCCGGCCCGACGGCGGATTGCCCCCCATCGTCGGGTCGTCAGCACTCCAAGATTAAGGCCCTGCGACGCTTCGTCACGCAGGCCTGCTAGGGCATCCCGGATTGTTTCTTAACTCGGTGGCTTTACGCGTCGTTGCCAGAGGCTCGTCGTCGTGTTGCGTCCCCACCGGTGCGACTTGTCAAATGCCGGCGGGCCCCACCGTCACGCGCCGGGTGATATCCGCAGTTTGAGCGAGGCACGCAGACTGCGAGCATTGTCTCCCAGCGCTCTGCGGACAGCATCGGCGAGTTCATCAGGCTTTACGGGCTTCTGCAGCACGATCGCACTGGGCTTCCGCTCTTCAAGCTCCTCGCGATAGCCGGTGATGAAAACCACCGGTATGTCGCGCTCAGCACATATTGCCTCGACGGCTTTGACGCCGTCCCCTGGCAGCAATCGGACGTCGGCTGTAATGAGATCGAAGTTCGGATGGTTTGTGCCGAATACAGCGGCGTCCTCGGATCGCGCGAAGCTGAACTTGGTGAAGCCAAGCTCCTCCAACATGTCCTGCAGCGACTTGGCGATCAGATAGTCGTCTTCGATGATGTATGCGTGCATTTCAATACCTCGGGGGAAAGCAAACACGCCTCTAGGGAGCATCAACGCATCGCCGCATATGAAGTTACCAATAGCGCCGCAAGACGCTGCTGTGCCTTTAAACTGAATAGCGGGAATGGGCCATTAGGGCCCGCGTGCGTTCGTTGTGACTACTCTGCGCTCAAACCAGACGTTAGGACGAGCTTCGGAACGCCGCGTAGCTCCCGTAACTCGAGACCAGGAATGGTACGATGTAAGTGAGCGCGAGCTTCCAAATCACCGGCCACTTGCCGGAGAGCATTTCCGGTCCTTGATTAATGATATTGAGCGCAGTCCCGACAACGAGCGCCACGACTATCGAGCGCCTTAGAGCCTTATCGGTGAGCGTGCGCCTTGCAGCTTCGCTTTGTTCCATACGCCACGTGATCGCACTTCCACCGATAATTCCAGCTAAAAAGCTAATATCGAACGTAGGTTAGAGGCTTTTGTAAATTGCCTTCCAAGGATCGCCGTGAGGCCCAACCCCGTCGCCACAATGATTGGGCAATGGTCTTCGGCCCGGCGTTCGGTTTGCCCCGCGTCGGGCCGTTAGCGCCCGAATGCTCATAGAAAGGTGCGGTCCCGGCGGTCACACGGTGGGCAATGTCACGTGGGACCTGAAAAGGCCTCTAACTGCTAACGGCCGGAATGGGTGGAAAGCCGCCCTTAGGACTAGCGGGGATCGACGGGAAAACTGTCTAGGAAAGCAGGCCGGACGCCGTGGCTGCTGCAATCATAACGCCGACGGCGGCAAGTGAGGCTGCGGCAGTTACGATTCCGAATGAACGTGCAACCATGGCGATGGACAGCATCACAATGGCGACCTGCATCGCAGTCTCGGCAAATTCGAGCCATTCGCCCTTTCGGGAGGCAAGTTCACCCTGGTCCCGCAGATGGTCTGCTTGCGGCTGGAGCTGCGAGATGCCGTGTCCGGCCTTGTCCGGATTTCGTAGCCTCGCGGCGTCGTTGAGCAGGCGAGCTTTGACTTCCGGACTTAACAAAGGATTCTCAGCGGACGTCTTCAAGACCGCCTCGCGAATGATCTTGGCCTGCATGTAGTTGTACGTGTCGGACGCTTCGATTGTCTTCAGGACGCTCTCTCGCGCGTTGCCCGCTGCCGCGACATGGATGACAGCAAGTAAGACAGCGAACAGTCCAACGAGGATAGAAACGCGATCGCGGAACCGCTTCTCGATGGCTCGGTCGGCACGGTCGACCTTCTCCGCCTGCTCGATAGCTTCCTCGATAAGCTCCTTGGCATCTACCGGCTCGACCATGGGGGCGTCACCTGCAACTTTTAGATCGAATGGCGACTCCCACGGTTGCGAAGATGTTTGAAGTGAAATCTGGTTAAGCGAGCCTCGCGAGCATTACGGCGATTGGTTGCCGACCTGCGTCAGCTTTGGGTGGAAAGCTGTCATCAGACGCGCACGTCGGCGGAAATAGTGCTTGAAGTTGACGCAACGTCAACCTGTACAGGCGTTGCATGGAACAGCCCCTCGACATTCGGGACGTCGCTCGCAGAACGGGTCTGAGCAGCCGCGCCCTCCGCTTCTATGAGGCACGCGGACTCTTGAAGCCGTTGCGGACGCACACTGGCCGCAGGATTTACGGCCGCGGCGAGTTAGAGCGTCTCCAGCAGATTGTCGCGCTCAAGCGAGCAGGCTTGAGCCTCGCGCAAATTGGGAAGCTTACCGCCCGCGGATCAATGGACTTCGCGGCTGTGATCCAGACGCAGCTCGAGATCATCGAAAAACGAAAACAAGAACTTGAGGAGGCGAAGGCGCTGCTCCTCAACGTCAAGTCACGCATCGACCGCGGCGAGCCCGTCGATGCAGAGACCTTCTGCTCGCTGATAAGTCAGGGAGAGAAGATCATGCAACCGCAAGATTGGAAGAAGGTAACCGACCGCTACTTCTCGGAAGATGAGAAAGCGCATTGGGCGAAGCACCCGCCGGCTACGCCCGAGGGCTTCGACCAGGCCGAGTATGCCGCCAAGTGGAAGGACATCGGCGATCGCGTCCAGGCTGCAATTCCAAGTGGCCCGGACAGCCCCAAAGCGCAGGCGTTGTATGACGAGTGGCAGCAATTGCTGGCGCCGTTCAAGGCGACCGCGACACCTGAGATGATGTCGGGCGCTACGCGCTTTTACGAACGGATGGATGAATGGCACGGCGATGCTCCCCAAGCACCGTTTACGCCCGAGGCCTTTCGCTTCATTCAAGAGGTGGGACGCCGTCGGGCTAGCACTTGAGCAGACTAGATACGGATAGTCCGCTCCAAAGGCGGACTATCCGTCCATTCGGCATCGCCAATGTCCGCAATGGGTCGAAAGCTGCCTTTGGGTCGGTAGCTCCGTGGAACGTGCAACAAAGATGTGATGAGAATGCGCTAGCGCCAGTCTCGTGCAACCCGGAAGCCAACGCCGCCGCTTCGGTAAGCGCTTAGGTTGGGACCCGGGCCCGGCGGCGGGGCAAAGCTCCGGGAGGCAGTTCGTATCCAACGTGCCTGATCTCCCCAGTCGCCGCCACGAACGACGCGGTAGTCGCATGTCGAGGTTCCTGAGAGTTCCTTGAGATCGCCCGTCGCGACGATCGCACGTGCAGTCTGAAACGGAGCCCCATTCGTGGGCAAGCCGGAATAAGTTGGTGAGAAGCAGTCTTCCACCCATTGCAAGACATTGCCACTCATGTCGAACAGTCCGAAGCCATTTGGCTCGAAAGCGTTGCCGGGCGAAGTCTTAATCCATCTGTCGCGACCGGACGCCAAACCTCCGCAGCACTCTTCGGTGCCGTGGTTGGCATGCTCATGCGATGAACCAGATCCCCAGAAATAAGCTGTCGTCGTGCCAGCCCGCGCCGCATATTCCCATTCCGCCTCCGACAGCAGGCGGTAACGCTTGCCGGTCTTCCGACTGAGCCAATCTGCGTAATCCTTCGCATCGCGCCACGTCACGCAGACCACTGGGTCGCGGTCCGTCTGCTCGAAACCGAGGTCATCCCACGACGCGGACTTCTCCCCCTCTGGTCCGGTCTTGCCGGTCCATTGGCAGCCCTTGTCGACTGGACGACGCGTGCTGCGGACGAAATAGGCCCACTCTTGTCGGGTGACGTCATATTTGCCTGCCAGGAAGCGCCGAACCGTCACCGCGTGTCGGGGTCCTTCCAAGGCGTCGTGCATCGGATCCTCGTCGGCAGTTCCCATCGAAAAGCGGCCTGCCGGGATGGGGACCATTTCCGGGCAGTGTGCGCAATCCTTCACCGAGGCCGCTACTTTTCGGACCGTCGCAGCTTCAGTCGGCGCAACGACCGTCGACAGGATCGCGGCCAACAGCTGCATATGCCTCGGCGCGTTCGACTGCATCTTTTCCCCCAAGGATGGCCCAGCGCGTCTGAGACCCGAAGCTTGAACGCGTGGCGCTGATGGTGATCAGGCGCGGCTCGGAGCTGCGGTAGGCACTAGCCGACGTATTCGCAATCAGTCTCCCGTCTTAGCTGGTGGCAGGAATGGGTCGAAGCCTGCCACTAGCAACGGACTGAACGGACGTCCGTTTACTGGCTGCGCCGAGCTTCACCGCAATGGCTGAGATGGGCGCTTACCGGCCGCTTTGACATGATTTCGCTTTCGCCGGCTTCCGCGCCTCATTCGCTTGACTGTTCATATGAAGAGAGCGTTGGTCGTTTGCGCTGCTGAACAGCGACAACGCCGCGCTTCGCCGCTGAAGTTCGCGGCTTGGGTCAGTGCAAGCGATCATGCTGGCATGGAGACCCACAATGGCCAAGCAGACCAACAAGCCATCGAAGAGCGCCGCTGTCACGAAAATGCTCTCGCGGGCAAACGGCGCGACCGTCGGCGAGATCGTGAAGTCTACCGGCTGGAAGGAGCACAGCTGCCGTGCGTTCCTCACCGGAATTCGGAAGACGAGCAAGCTGCTCAAAGAACAGCGGCCGGACGGCAAGACCGCCTACCGCATCGGGGCAGCGGAGCCGGGGGCACTTGACTAATGACCAGTCTGGAACTGCAATTGGCAGAGCTGTCCGGAATGTCACCGGCGCAGCTCCGCGCCAGGTGGCGCGATTGCTGGCGGAAGCCGGCACCTGACATCGGACCGGACCAGCTCCGCCGTGGCATCGCATGGAAGCTGCAGTCGAGGATCTACGGAGATGTTCCACGCCACATCAAGCGGGAACTGGAGTGCACAGCCGATCGCCTCCGGCGAGGGGAAGAGCCGCTCAGTACGAAACGACCGTCGCTCAAGCCCGGCACTCGGTTGGTGCGATCATGGCAGGGTAGGGTGCACCGGGTGCTCGTACTCGGCGATGGCTACGAACATGACGGCAGGCGGTTCAGTTCACTGACGCAGGTCGCGACTGCCATCACCGGGACTCACTGCTCGGGTCCGAACTTCTTCGGCTTGAAGAAGCGCAATGGCGTCAGCCGGGCGGGACAGTAATGAAGCGCCGGTGCGCCATCTACACCCGTAAATCGACGGAAGAAGGATTGGAGCAAGCCTTCAACAGCTTAGATGCGCAGCGCGAGGCGTGTGCCGCCTACATCCTTAGCCAAGCGCATGAAGGCTGGGAGCCGGTTCAGGAACATTATGACGACGGAGGTTGGTCCGGTGCGAACATCACCAGGCCAGCCCTCCAGCAGCTCCTTGCCGATATTGCCGCAGGCAAGGTCGACGTCATTGTTGTTTACAAGGTCGATCGGTTAACCCGCAGCCTTGCTGACTTCGCCCGGATCGTAGAGGCGCTCGACAAAGCTGGCGCATCGTTCGTGAGCGTAACCCAGGCGTTCAACACAACAACCAGCATGGGGCGGCTCACGCTCAACGTGCTGCTGTCGTTTGCCCAATTCGAACGCGAGGTAACCAGCGAGCGCATCCGCGACAAGGTCGCGGCTTCCAAGCGCAAAGGTATGTGGATGGGCGGACCAGTTCCGCTCGGCTACCGAGTTGAGAAGCGGAAGCTTCTCATCGACCAGACCGAAGCAGAAACCGTGCGACTGATCTTCCGGCGTTACCTGGAGCTGGGCTCGGTCGGACTCTTGGCCGATGAACTTGCTACGTCCGGCACGCGGACGAAGTTGCGGTACTACGCAACTGGTCGGAGCGTGGGAGGCGGCTGCTTCAGCAGGGGCTCGCTGGCCCAGCTGCTCCAGAACCCAATTTATATCGCCAAAGTCAGTCACCGCGGTGAGCTGTTCGATGGCGAACATCAGCCAGTGGTCGATGCCGCTATGTGGGCCGAAGTCCAGCGGCTGCTGACGAACAATCGCCGCGAACGCTTGCATGGTGAGCGTACCCGTTTCCCCAGCTTACTGACTGGCCTCATCGCCGACGCTGAGGGACGCCCGATGACGCCGGTGTTCACGACGAAGGGCAGTCGTCAGCACCGCTACTATGTCACTCGGCTACAACCTGGTGAGGATAGCTGCTCCGCCTGGCGTGTTCCGGCTGGCGATATCGATCGCGCGGTGCTCGATTGCGCATCGAAGTTCTTGAGCGAGCGCACTGCTGAACAACTTGACGGAAAAGATCGAGTTTCGCCGGGCGACTTGAGCAGGCACAGCGTGCCTGAACAGCGCCGATTGCTGCTTGAGGCAAGGGTTCGAATTCAGCTGGGCCTTTCCAATATCATCGTGACGATCGGCAGCGAGCCTCAGCGGCAAATTCCCTTCCACGCGAGCTATGCCCGCCGCGGAAACGAAATGAAGCTGGTCGTTGGGGAGGCGGGGCCGAGCAGGGAACCCGACCCAGTGCTCGTCAAGCTCCTCGCCCACGCCAATGCTGCCCGGGAAGCCATTGCTTCGGGAACAGCTGATCCGCTGGTTTCCAGCTACAGCAAGCGGCACCTCTGGCAGCTGCTGCGCCTCAACTGGCTCGCACCGGATATCGTGACCGCGATTGTTCAGGGTAGGCAGCCCGCAAGCTTGACTGGGCGCCGTCTCCTTAGAGCAGCCGACGTTCCTCTCTCGTGGGAAGACCAGCGCCGGTACTTCGGCTTCAGCTGAACCTCGTCGCAAGTCGCATCTGCATCTGGTGGCTGCGAAATCGGCCTTCAGAGAACGTGGACTGCCGACGAAGGATTGCATCCGGCCAAAGCGCTCTCTTGGCGCCAGCCCCTGATGGTCGGCTCGGCACAAACCCCCGAACCTACGCGCTAATTGAGGCCTCCCAGGTCACCCTCGGAATCTCGTCTCTGATCCGGAGGAGGGAGTGGTG
This sequence comes from Sphingomonas limnosediminicola, assembly GCF_039537965.1. Lineage (NCBI taxonomy): Bacteria > Pseudomonadati > Pseudomonadota > Alphaproteobacteria > Sphingomonadales > Sphingomonadaceae > Sphingomonas > Sphingomonas limnosediminicola. The sequence goes on from NZ_BAABBM010000001.1 coordinate 2,292,002, forward strand.
CCACGGATAGGACTCGAATTTCTGACCCCATTCTGTTGCACATCCGCAAGACACTGAAATCGCCGGGTATTTCGGGGAATTCAGGCCAGAGCTGTCTCTCTTCAGCTCAGGCGAGCCTCCTCGCGCTAATGTCTTTTTAACCCAAAGCAGACGGGGCGCTGTTCAAGAAGGCCGCCGAAAGGCGTGGCGATGCGGCAGAAGGGCAGGCTCACCGGAACTTGTTCTGCACGTCGCGGACCGACTGATACCCCTCGTGCAATGCCACGGTCCCGGAGGTGAGAAGACTCCGATCCTTGTCGAGCAGCGCATAGCTCACGGTCAATCCGGCCATTGTGAATAGCGGCGGGCCGCCGAGGAACGTCCAAAGGTTCTTCTTCGTATAATAAGCTCCGAGGGGCTTATCGCTGAGGACGAGGATGGCAGTCGTCGGTGAGTCAAGCTTGGCCTTAACCACCCTCTGGCGCCAGATTCTCTCGATGAGCGGCTCGCCGGCCTGAGGGACAGCCATTAGACTATCGATGAGGCTCTTGTACGCCGCGCCCGCGGCTTCCGCCGCTGTTGCCGCGGCCTTGAGCTCGGCCGCATGGCCCTCATCCCCCGATGACGCACGAGCCGTAGCTTCGCCCGCCTTCAGTAACACGTCCTGGTTGAGCTGCGCGAGCGCGGCCAGGTCAGCAGTAAACTCAGGATAATCCTTGGGCGCTACCTGCTTCGGAATGACTAAGCGAACCAAGTGACACTGGGATTTGTCCGACCCTGGAGGGCAATATTTCCGCTTTAACGCATCCGAAACGGCAAAGGCCATGACGTTGTCGGGTGACGTGACGCTCACTGGTCCGAAGGTGTAATCCGTCTGGAAATAGTTGCCGAGTTTGGCCGCCAGATCGAGTCCGGCGCCCAGATAGGTGACAGGCGAGGCGAAGCGGAAAGTTCGGCGTCCGCGTGACGTCCGGGCGAGTGCTTGGTCGAGGCGAGCGTTCGCAGTGTTGAGCAGTGTCGTAATCTGCTTCGACTGAAAATCGAACAGCGTGTAACTGGCGGTCGATAAGTCATCCATGCTCGTAACGAGCAATATCTCGTCGGGAGCGGGTGTTACCGGAGCATCGATAACCGCTTGGGCAATTTGTTGCGCTGCATCCTTGGCGGCCAAAGCCGCGAGGAGCATGGCCTCGGGCTTCGCGGCATCCGTACCAGGTGTGACGCTGCCAGTCTGGGCATTCGTGCCTGCGACGATGCCCATTTGCGCGCGGATTCTGGCGGCTTCCTTCTCGATCGCCGCTGTTTCGGCCTCCTCGCGGGCTTTCACCGCGTTCCAGTACTCGGTTTCTTTATTGACCGTCGGCGTGTCCCCCGGTCCTGTTGTGCCTGTATCTGTTGGGTCAGCCATGCTCGCCCCCGTAGCGACGGCAATTGCGAGCAACGCTGCGCCCATGCCACTCCCCCTTTACGCTTCGTGTGCACGGACATCGCCGCAGCTCGCGTAACGATTCGGCCAGCCCACCTTACAGTAAATTGTAGTTAATTGTGAGCATTGCGCGCGATTGGCCAAGTTCACGTCAGGAAATCTGTGGTGAATCTCGCAGCGGGCCGTGATGCAGTTCAGGGGTCAGGTATCAGTTCAGTTTTGTTCGGCAGAGGCGCCGCGGACGATGCTTGTCACCTTCTCTGCGACTTCCGTCAGCGTAGCACTTAGCCGGTTAAGCTCAGAAGCCGCCGAGGCTGCCGGATCATATCGGGTCGTCAAGTACTCTCGCGTTTCCGACAGGATCTCCAAGTGAGCCAACGTACGTTTGCGGAGACGTAGCTTTGCACTCAAGGCGAAATGGGTCCGCGCTGCCAAGTCATGGTGCAAGCCTCGCAACCGTGCCGAGTGATGACCCGCGGCAAGTAACAGGGCATTGAGGTAAAGTTCGATGGCGTGAATGGCGACCAGGCGGTAAGGGGCCCGCGAAAGTGGTTGCCGCCGGCGTCCAGTCAACAACAACGCATCTGCGGCGACCCGATACTCGTCCGCGAGCCGGAGAACCTGCTCCGGCGTTGCGTTGTCGCCTGGATAGATCTTTTGCCCCTCAATCGACATCGTATTGGCTTAGCGAAGTCGAGCGAATATTTTGCTAACCAGGTGGGCTTGCGCCGCAGGAGATCTTGACGTGGCTAACAACAAGACCCGGAAAGACCCTTACAAGAACTTCAAATTTCGCGTGCTGTTCGGTGCGGCGATCGTGGGCTTGGCAGGCTATGTGACCAACAAGGCGATAGGCATGTCGAGGCGTATGCACTTGCGTCCCGCCGGTCGTTCCCAATTGTTCCGCTTGGATCGGCCACAGGCGACCCCATCTTGGGACCAACTCGATCTCCCTCCGGCCCAACTTAGCCAGCTTCGCAAGCTCGCTGGAGGCGCGCGCCGCGCATCGCGCACTGGAGAGAGAAACGCCCGCCGCACGACCGGGAGCGAAGACGCTTCGGTTACCGCGCTTTTCGCCGGTGCATCGGGCACCGGCAAGTCAATGGCCAGCCAGCTGATTGCGGCCGGTCTCGGAGTCGACCTGTACCGCGTCGATATGTCGCGCGTGGTCAGCAAGTACATCGGTGAAACCGAGAAGAACCTCCGGCGCGTCTTCGATGCGGCCGAGGGGTCTGGCGCCGCCCTGCTACTTGAAGAAGCGGACGCGCTGTTCGGCAAGCGGAGCGACGTCCGGGATAGTCACGACCGCTACGCAAACACCGTAGTGAGTTATCTGCTCCAACGGATGGAAGATCACGACGGGCCTGTAATTCTCACGACCAATCACAAGCAGGACATCGACGCCGCCTTCTTGCGGCGGCTTCGATACATCGTGGACTTCCCTTTCCCAGGCACAGGCGGGCGGGCAACGAACCGTATCGTCCGTCGGAGGAGAGCGTCGAAGCCGAAGCCGAAACCATGACACGGCGCACGCGCTATTTTGGCAAGTTCCGAGGCAAAGTCTTCAACTCCGTTGACCCCCTGAACCTGGGGCGCGTTCAGGCCATCGTACCTGACGTAACTGGCTCCAATCCGACGGGTTGGGCGATGCCGTGTTTTCCTGTCGCCGGGATGTTCATGGCTCCGGCCGTGGGTGCAAATGTCTGGGTGGAGTTCGAGAAGGGCGATCTTGAGCGGCCAATCTGGACTGGCTGCTTTTATGCCGACGAGGCGGAGGTGCCGGTGTTGGATGCTCCGCTCCCCGGCGGCTCGGTCATCACGATGGAGACGGCAGGGCAAAATCGGATCGCCATTTCCGATCTGCCCGGGGCAAATGGCGGCGTCATACTGAGGAGCGCTTCCGGCGCGACCGTCATCGTCAACGACACGGGAATCTACATCACGAATGGAAAGGGCGCGAGCCTGACCCTGACCGGCCCCACCGTGACAATCAACGACGGCGCTTTGAGCGTGACCTGAGCGAGGTTGAGGTGATGGGTAGCCCGGTTTTACATATTGGTTCTGGCGTGATTTGCATGCACGGCGGTTCCGCTAGCCCAACAACCTCGTTCGAGCGGGTGAGGGTAGGAGGCCAGCCAGTGCTGACGGTCACCAGTTCGTTCTTGATCGCTGGGTGCGCGGCCGCTCCGCCCAGCCGATGCGTGGTGGGCAGGTTCTTGACTGGCGCGGCGCGGGTTCTAGTTGGTGGAACTCCCATCTTGGTCCAGCAAGGCGTTTCAGTTTGCGAGCCAACCGGCACACCCCTGAATGCGGCTTCTGTCCAGTCACGAGTGACCGCAGTTTGAGAAGCCCGCCGTCGTCGCCGGCTCTCGATTCTAGCGTGTTTCGAGCCAAAACAGACGTTAGCCCTGGTCTGGGCGCTAAGGCCGGCTGCTAGGACTTGCGAGTGGCTATCACCCGGCGGTGAAGGTAAACTGTGCATTGGCAGCTTCTGGAGCCCCGCCGTTGGAGCCCCGGTTATAGCTGCAATTGATGATCGTGCATCAAATGGCGACTGCAACTGGTGGCTGCGAAATCGGCCCTCAGAGAAGCACACCCGATTCTCACTGTGTCTGTGGTGCCAAACTGCTCTCTTGGACGAAGTAGTCGATGCGGGCGGTGTACGCATGTCCCGGAAAGAACGCGACAATTCGCACAGTCTAAGAATGCGCTAAGTAATTGTCTCTGAAGGACAATTTGGAGTGGTGCCGCTTGAGGGACTCGAACCCACGACCCCATCATTACGAATGATGTGCTCTACCAGCTGAGCTAAAGCGGCTTTGGCTCTGGGAGGACGGCCCACTATCAGCGCTCCGCCTGCTCGGCAAGGCCGGGCTTCGGCAACTCCCAAGCTCACCAAACATACTTAACGCTTTCGTAACCGCACTCAGCGATTTTGCGTGCACCGAGAGTGTGGGGCGTTGAATGGACAGTTACCGCGAACATCCGAGCGATTTCGATCTTCCAGTGGCCAGTGAAGTGCCGCCGGCGGCCGATGTTGCGTCTGCAATCGGCACCGACGAGCGCCGGATGCACGTGCGCGCGTACAACTATTGGGTGTCATTGCTGAACGGCCGCGATTTCCCGTCGATCGAGGACCTCGAGCCGTCGAACGTCCAGGACTTCGCCAGCCACAGCGTCCTCCTCGATTTCACTTGCGGCCGCGACAATCCGGCCATCCCGTACATCGGCGCCAGTATCCGCGACGAATGCGGGCTCGACGACGATGCGCGCAACACCGCCGACGTGCCGAGCCGGTCGTTGCTGTCGCGTCTGACCGATCATTACATGCAGATCATCGCCAATCGCGCGCCGATCGGCTTCGAGGCCGAGTTCGTGAACCAGCGCGAAGCGAACATTTGCTATCGCGGCATCCTGATGCCCTTTTCCTCGGACGGAGAGGCGATTGACTTCATCTACGGCGTGATCAACTGGAAGCAGGTTGGTGACGCCGTCGAGGCCGCTCCCGAGCCGGCAGTTGAAGCCGAAGACGACGTCCTCCTGCTCGACGAAGCGATCGTTCCCGCGACCGAGGATCTGCCGGACCTCGCTCCACCGGTGCAAGTACCTGCTGAAGAAGCCGCGCCCGCCGAGCATATCGCCTGGGAGGACGGGCCTTCGGCCGAGATCGTTAGTGACGCTGAGGAGGCACCGGCCCCGGTTCACTTTGCCTGGGAAGATGGCCCGATCGCCGACGCACCTGACGACGAAGTCGCCGAGATGGTGCTCGACGAGAATGCCGGGCTGGCCGACCGCCTGTGGGCAGCGCGCGAGACGGCCGAGACGGTAAAGGCCGGTGAAGGACGCACCCGCGTGTCGCTCTACCGGGCGCTGTCGCTCGCTTATGACGTGGCGCTGGTGGCCGAGCAGAATCCTGAGGAATATGCCGAACTGCTCGAGGAATCGGGCGTGAAGGCACAGGCGCGCGCGCCGATGACGCCGATCGTGAAGCTCGTCTTCGGGATCGAGTACGACAAGGCGCGGCTGACCGAATTCGCCGCGGCGCTGTCCTACGCGAAGCGGCAAGACATTGAGATCGGCGACTTCAAGGAGTTCATCGAGAAGCAGTCGGGCGGCCTGAAGGCGTTGGTTGCGGCGGAGCGCGCAGCACGCCGTCCGGAAGCCAAGGCGGACACCAAGGGCGATGAGGCCCGTGCCAGGCTGCGGTCTGCGCCGACGATCACGCTTGCGGATGTCCCGGCGCAGGAGGAATTCGCAGTCATCGTGACGCGCCGTAACGCCGATGGATCGCACGAGCCGATTGCCATCGTCGACGATGAATCGCTTGTCGAAAGGGCGATCCGCAAGGTCGCCTAAAGCCGTTTTCGTGATCCCGCGGGGTTGTCCCGCTTGTGAGGGCGGGTCTATAGGCCCGCCGCATCCTTACTCGCGGAGCAAGTTCTCTTCATGACCGCCTACACGCGCCTGGCTCAACCCTTGGTCGAAGCCATTCGCAAGGCGCTGACGCGCGATGCGCTTCCCGGCGAAACCCAGGGCCTTGGCCGGGACGATGAGCGGGAAGCTGCCGAGTTCCTCGCTGGCGTCGCCGCGACGCGCAAGCGCGGCGAGCTTGCGCTGTCGATCGAGTCCACCGGCGGCGAAGCCGGTCACCGCCGCATGCGCATCGGCATCGTCAACGACGACATGCCGTTTCTGGTCGACTCCGTCGCCAACGCCATTGCCGCCCGCCAGCTGACGATCCATCGCCTGCTCCACCCGGTCGTGTGCGTGACGCGTGACGACAAGGGAGAACTGCAGGAAGTCGAGGCGCTCTGCTCCGACAAGAACCGCCGCGAATCCATGATGTACATCGAGCTGGACCGTGCCGACGCGCGGGGCCGGCAGGAGCTCGCCGCGGATCTGCGCCGTGTCCTTGGCGACGTCCGCCTAGCGGTGCGTGACTGGCATTCGCTGCAGAACCGCATGCGGGCCGATGCGAAGGAGGTCGGCGATGGCGAGGGCGCGGCGCTGCTAGACTGGTTTGCCGACGGCGCGATGACCTTGCTCGGCTATCACGTCGAGAAGCCGTACGAAGCGCCGACGGAAGCGCTAGGCATCTTCAGCATCCCGGGCGCGCCGACCGACGAAGGCGGCTGCCTCGGCGCGATGAACTATCTCGAAAAGGGCGGCGAGGCGCCGCTGATGGCGAAGGCGGAGCGCAAATCGACCGTCCACCGCCGCGTGCCGCTCGATCTCGTCGTCATTCCGCTCAGGGACGGCAACAAGGTCACAGGGATCGGCGTCCACGCCGGCCTGTGGACCAGCGAAGCGCTTCGCGTTCCGCCGGAAGAAGTGCCGGTGCTGCGCCGGCGTCTCGACCAGCTCGACGAGGATTTCGGCTTCGACCCGAAGGGCCATAGCGGCAAGGCGCTGCGCCACGCCGTCGCGTCCCTTCCGCGCGACCTGCTGATCACCATCGAATATGACTCGGTGCGCGATCTCGTCATGACGGCGATGTCACTCGCCGACCGCCCGCGCCCCGCATTGGTGCAGGTACGGAGCATCCTTCATGGCCAGCTTTTCACCTTCGTGTGGTTGCCGCGAGAAGAGTTGACGACCTCCCGCCGCACCGCGATCGCGATGCTGCTGGAAAATGAGGTCGGCCGTGAAATCACCAGCTGGTCGGTCGAGCTCGGCGACGGCGACCTCGCGCTTATCCGCTACACCCAATATATCGACGAGAAGGCGCCGCTGCCGGACGCCGAGGCACTTGACGCCGCCGTCGTGGAAATGGTCCGCGGCTGGGCGCCGGCCGTCGAATCCGAATTGATCGCGGAGGCGGGCGCGGCGCGCGCGACCAGGCTTGCGCTGACCTACCTGAATGCCTTCCCCGAGAACTATCGCGGACGCACGGCGCCCGAAGAAGGCGCCGCTGACATTCTGCGCTTGTGCACGCTGGAGAATGAAGCCGCGCGCGACGTCCGGATTTCACGGCTCGACAGCGATGCCGAAGGGCAATTGCGGCTGAAGCTTTATCGGATGGGCGGCTTGATACCGCTTTCCGAAGCGGTGCCGGTGCTAGAGAATTTCGGCTTCCGGGTGCTTGAGGAAATGCCGACGGTGCTCGCGGGCGGCGTTGGCCATATTCACGACTTCCTCGTCGAGATCGGCGGCGAAGCGGACCTCAAGGCGATCCTGAGCCGCAGCAGCGACATCGAGGCGGCGATCGCGCGCGTGCTGCGCGGCGTGTCGGAGGACGACGAGTTCAACCAGCTCGTGCTTTACGCCGGTCTCGAAATGCAGGCAGTCGTGTGGCTTCGCGCCTGGTTCCGCTACCTGCGCCAGACCGGAAGCAGCTTCGGCCTCGTCACCATCGTCGATGCACTTCGCCGTGCGCCGGTCGCGACGCGATCGCTCATCGGGCTGTTCACGGCGGGCCACGATCCAGCGGTCGACGGTCGCGACAAATTGGTCGCGAAATATGGCAGCGACTTCGACGCCTCGCTGGCCAAGGTTCATTCGATCGACGACGACCGCATCTTGCGGCGTCTCCGCGCGCTGGTCGACGCCATCATCCGCACCAACGCTTTCGCCCCCGCGGCCGAAGAAGCGCTCGCGTTCAAGATCAACAGCGCGCTGGTTCCAGGCCTGCCCCGGCCGGTGCCGTGGCGTGAAATCTGGATTTACAGCCCGCGCGTCGAGGGCATCCATTTACGCGGCGGCCCGATTGCTCGTGGCGGCATACGCTGGTCGGACCGTCGCGACGACTTCCGGACCGAAATCCTCGGCCTGATGAAGGCACAGCTGGTGAAGAATGCCGTGATCGTGCCGACGGGCGCGAAGGGCGGCTTCTATCCCAAGCAGCTGCCGTCGATGTCCAACCGCGACGCGTGGCTCGCCGAAGGGACGGAAAGCTACAAGATCTTCATCCGCTCGCTGCTTTCGATCACCGACAATCTCGTCAACGACAAGGTCGTTCATCCCGAGAGCGTGGTGATTCGCGACGGCGACGATCCCTATTTTGTCGTCGCCGCCGACAAGGGCACCGCGACCTTCTCCGACACGGCCAACGCCATCGCGCTGGAGCGCAATTTCTGGCTCGGCGATGCGTTCGCGAGCGGCGGCTCGAACGGCTACGACCACAAGGCGATGGGCATCACCGCGCGCGGCGCGTGGATCTCCGTTCAGCGGCACTTCCTGGAAATGGGCATCGACGTCCAGGCCGACGAAGTGACCGTCGCCGGCTGCGGCGACATGTCGGGTGACGTTTTCGGCAACGGCATGCTGCTGTCGAAGACGCTGAAGCTCGTCGCGGCATTCGATCACCGCCACATCTTCATCGATCCCGATCCCGATCCGGCCGTGAGCTGGAAGGAGCGCAAGCGCCTGTTCGAGCTGCCGCGTTCCAGCTGGGACGATTACGACCGTAAGCTGATGTCCGCCGGCGGCGGCATTTATGCGCGCACCGAGAAATCGATCAAATTGAGTTCCGAAGCGCGGAAGCTGATCGGTATTGATGCGACGGCGGTCGATCCGCCGACGCTGATCAACGCGATCCTGAAGAGCCAGGTCGACCTGCTGTGGTTCGGAGGCATCGGCACCTACATCAAGGCGTCGACGCAGAATCATGCGGATGTGGGCGACCCGGCCAACGACGCGCTTCGTGCCGATGCCCGGGAAGTCGGCGCCAAGGTGATTGGCGAGGGCGCGAACCTCGGCATCACGCAGGCCGGCCGGATCGAGTTCGCTGAGAGCGGCGGGCGCATCAACACCGACTTCATCGACAATAGCGCGGGCGTCGACTGCTCGGATAACGAGGTCAACATCAAGATCCCGCTGAACCGGGAAATGCGCGAAGGTCGGTTGGCCTTCGACAAGCGCAACGCATTGCTTGCGAAGATGACCGACGAGGTCGGTGAGCTGGTCCTCGAGGACAATCGGCTGCAATCGCTGGCGCTATCGATTGCGGAAGCCGGGGGCGCCAAGTCGCTTCCGGGCTATGTCCGGACGATCGAGATGCTCGAAGCGACCGGGCGGCTGGACCGTAAGGTCGAAGGCCTTGCGACGAGCGAGGACCTCATGCGCCGCTACCAAGAGGGCCGCGGTCTGACTCGGCCGGAACTGGCAGTCGTCCTGTCGGTCTCGAAGCTGGTGCTCCAGGATGCTGCGGAAGATTTGCAATTGTCCGAGGACAAGGTCGTCCAGCCGCAGCTGTTCGAAGCCTTCCCGAAGCCAATGCGCAAGGCGCATGCCGACGCCATTCGCGCACACCGTCTGCGCAACGAGATCGTCGCCACAAAGGTCGCCAACCGCCTCGTAAATCGGCTCGGACCGGCCGTGGCATTCGACCTCACCGAGGAAGAAGGTGCTTCGCTGGGGCAGGTCGTCACGGCCTTCCTGGTTGCCGAACGCCTGCTCGATCTCGACAAACTTTGGAGCGAGATCGAAGCCGACCCGCTGCCGGAGACGGTCAGGATCGAACTTTTCTCGATCGCCGCGTCGAGCGTCCGCGCGCACCTTTCCGACATCATCCGCGCTGCCGGAGGGGAAAAGCGTGTCGAGGCGCTGTGCGAACTGTTCGAACCGGGCGTGCGCAAGGTTTCGGCTGCTGCCGCGAAACTGATCCGGTCTGAAGTGCGCAACGAAGCCGTGGCGCGCCGTGACCGCCTCATCGCGCTCGGCGCGAGCGAGGACATCGTTCGTGGTCTCGTCCGCCTCTACGAGCTCGATGGAATGTTTGCGATCGCTGCGCTTGCCGAGCGCAAGAAGATCGACGAACTCGCGCTAACTCGCGCCTACACGCGACTGGGCGAATCGCTTGGGCTCGACTGGGCCCAGCAGCAGGTGGCGCGCTTCGTTCCGGCCGATCAGTGGGAGAGGCTGCTCACCGCCGGTCTCGCCCGCGACTTCGAGCAGCTTCGCATCGACTTCCTCGCGCGCCGCCGCACGGGCCAACCTGACGAAGCCGCCGAGGAATGGATTGCCGACAACCAAAAGCGCATCAACCAATTCCGCCAGCTTGTCGTGCGCGCCCGTGCCGAGGGGCATGTGAGCACATCCATGCTAGCACAGATCGCAGGGCAGGCGCGGATCCTGCTCGCCCGTTAGCGAAGATGCGGATCGCGGTTCTCGTCCCCGATCCGGATTATCCGGAAGAGTGGCGATGGGCCTATGACGTCGAGGCCGATGCGCTGGCTTCAGCGGGCGCTGAGGTCGAGCCGATACCCTGGACGGCCGTGCCGGCGGACGTGTCGTCGTTCGACCTCATCCTGCCCCTCGTCGTCTGGGGCTACCACCTCGATTATCCGCGCTGGCTCGAACTTCTGGACCGCGCCCAGGCGGAGCGGTGGCCGATGCTTAACCCGCCCGCGTTGCTGCGCTGGAGCAGCGACAAGGCCTATCTCACGGAGCTTGCCGACCTCGGTGTCCCAACCGTCCCGACGCTTGCGGCCGAAGCCTGCTGCGACGCGGACCTCGAGGAAGCACGCCGCCGCTTCGAAAGTGACTGGCTCGTCATCAAGCCGCCGGTCTCGGCAAGCGCGACCGGGACACATCGCCTTGGACCGAACGACGATCTGCCCGACGACAGCCGGGGGCGGCCGATGATCATCCAGCCGCTCATCGAGGAAATCGCCAAGACCGGCGAGTTCTCCCTGATGCTGTTCGACGGCGAGCTTAGCCACGCGGTGGTCAAGCAACCGGCACCGGGGGACTTTCGCGTGCAGCCGCATCTGGGCGGCGTCACCATGCCTGCACATGCCACGCCCGTTGCGGAGCGGCTTGCCAAGAGGGCGCTCGCTGCAGCGCCGGCGCACGCGACTTACGCGCGCGTGGACATCGTTCCGGACGACAGCGGCGTGCTTCGCATCATGGAGCTGGAATTGATCGAGCCGGCGCTGTTCCTCGACCACGCGCCTGACGGCGGTGCGGCCTTCACCCGCGCAATCATGTCAGCGCTGGAAACCGTTCGCGAAGAGCCACTGGCGGATCGCTGAAGTCAGGTTCGGCGGCCGCGGGCCCCCGAGCCGCTCGACGTCGATCTCCGCGACAAGCGCGTTCAACGGAGAGCCGCGCTCCTTCGCGGCCCGCTCCAGCGCGCGCCAGAACATCGGCTCAAGACTGATCGACGTCTCATGGCCGGCGATCAGCACCGATCGTTTGGTTGGCGGAGCGTAGTCGGGACCCGCCATCAGTACATGTGCTGACCGCCATTGATCGACAGCGTGGACCCCGTCACGAACCCCGCATTCTCGTCGACGAGGAACGCGACACCACGCGCGATCTCCTCCGCCTTGCCGAGGCGGCCGACGGGAATCTTGGCGACGATCTTACCGAGCACTTCCTCCGGCACCGCCGCAACCATGTCGGTGTCGATGTAGCCAGGCGCGATCGCGTTGACGGTCACGTTATTGCGCGCACCTTCCTGTGCCAGCGCCTTGGTGAAACCGTGGATCCCCGACTTGGCGGCGGCATAGTTCACCTGGCCATATTGGCCGGCCTGCCCGTTGATTGAGCCGATGTTGACGATCCGGCCGTAACCGCGGCCCTGCATGCCTTCGAACACGGCTTTCGCCATGTTGAAGCAACCGCCGAGGTTGGTGTCGATGACGTCCTGCCACTTCTGGTGGTCCATGCGCTTCATCGTTGAGTCGCGTGTGATTCCGGCGTTGTTGACGAGCACGTCGACCGGCCCGAGCTCGGCTTCGACCTTGCGAACGCCTTCCTGGCAGGCGTCGTAATCGGAAACATCCCATTTGAACGTGCGGATGCCGGTGCGCTCGCTGAACTCCCGCGCGCGTTCGTCATTGCCGGCGTAGTTCGCCGCGACGTTCATTCCCATGTTCTTGAGCGCAACGCTGATCGCCTCACCGATCCCGCGCGTACCTCCTGTGACGATCGCTACTCGAGCCATGTGTGTCTCCTCTCCGACACACGCGCTTATGTCTGCTGTACCCAGCCTGCAAGTTCACGAGAGATCATCCGCTCCAGCATGTCGACGCTTTCCGGCGAATCGTTGAGGCAATCGAGCAGCGCGAACTGCTCGCCGCCGGCGTGCATGAAAGTCTCGCGGCCGCGGATCCCAAGCTCTTCGAGCGTTTCCAGGCAATCGGCGGAGAAGCCAGGTGCAGCGATGGCGATGCGCTTCACCCCCTGCTTCGGAAGTGCGGCCAGAGTCGTGTCGGTCGCTGGCTCCAGCCACTTGGCACGCCCGAACCGCGACTGAAACGTTACTTCGACCGACCGGCCAAGCGCTTCGCCGACGAGACGTGCAGTCTTCTGACAGTGGCAATGGTAGGGATCGCCGAGCTCCAGCGTCCGCCGCGGCATGCCGTGGAAGCTGACAAGCAGCCGCTCCGGCTCGAAATCCAACGCACCTAATTGGCGAGCGATGTTCGCGCGCAGTGCGTCGATGTAGAGCGGGTCGTCGTAATAAGGCGGCAGCGTCCGCAGCGCCGGCTGGACGCGCATTCCCGCCAACGTGGCGAACACTGCGTCGTTCGCAGTCGCCGTCGTCGCCGCGCAATATTGCGGGTATAGCGGCGCCGCGAGGATCCGGGAGCAGCCCTCGCTCACCATGTTGTGGATCGCGGCTGCAATGCCCGGATTGCCGTAGCGCATCGCGTAGTGAACGCTGACGCGGTGGCCGAACCGCTCGCGCAGCGCATGCGCCTGGCGCCTGGCAATCACGGCGAGCGGCGAGCCCTCGTTCGTCCACACCTGGTTATAGGCTTCAGCCGAACGGCGCGGCCGCGTGCGCAGGATAATGCCGTGAAGGATCGGCTTCCACGCGATTGGCGGAATCTCGACGACCCGCGGATCGCTGAGGAACTCCGCGAGGTAGCGGCGCACTGCCGTGGCGTGTGGCGCGTCGGGCGTGCCGAGGTTGATCAGCAGCAGTCCGACCTTCGGATCGGGAACGGAGGGGTGCCCCTCGGGGCGGGTCACGCCGTTGCCATTGGGTCGAACGGCAGCGAGCGCATGCGCTTGCCGGACCCCGCAAAAATGGCGTTGGCGACTGCGGGAGCGAGCACGGTCGTGCCGAGCCCACTAATACCGCCGGGCGCTTCGCTGCTGGGAATGACCTCGACCATGATCTGCGGCGTGTCACCAAGGCGCGGAAGCGCAATACCGCCGATGGGCCGTGCCCGCGGCATCCCGGCGACCCATTCGGGCGAGGCGACGGTCGCTTGCGCCAGTGCCCACATCAAGCCCGCTTCGATTTGCTGGACGACGAGGCCGGTATTCATGACGCGCCCGCAATCGACGGCCGCGGCCAGGCGATGGACCTGCACACGCTGATCGCCGCCAATGGTCGCGTTGGCGACGAGCGCAATGTGCGACCCGAATGCCGTGCACCCCGCCATGCCCATCGTGCTTCCGGCGCCGCCGCCGTCCCATCCGGCAAGCCGCGCCGCGCCCTGCAAGCAGCGTGCGAGCCGCGGATCGCTTCCCAGCATCGACATGCGGAAGATCAGCGGCTCCATGCCTGCGGCGCGCGCAAGCTCGTCGATGAAGCTTTCAGTGAAGAAAGTGAATTCGCGCTGCGGAGACCCGCGCATGTAGCCCGCAGTAAAGGGCAGCGGCGCCGCGACAGATTCGATTCGGACGTTCGGGATGCCGTAGGGCGGCACCGACCCGTCGAGCGCTTGCTTGCCCAGCTTCGATGGCGCCTTTTCGCCGGCCAGGCGCGCCAGCGCTGCGCCCATGCCATCGCCGGTCGCGACGCGCATCGCCCAGGCGGCAGTGATGCCGCCGGCCCCGGGGAGCGCCGTCATCCGGGCAAGCGCGCCCGGCGACACGCGGTCGTGGTTATGGCTGACAGACTGGGACAAGATCACTTGCACCGGCCGCTTCAACTCGCGTGCTAGCGCGGCGGCAATGGGAACGGCGTCCGGTTCCATGGCGCGGCCAGCCGGCTCACCGATCGACATCGGGTAGAGCAGGTCGCTCTCGGCGCCCTTGCCGAAGCCCGGCGCCTGCGTCCCCGCCCAAACTTCGAGGGCATCGCCAGACAATCGCGCCGTCGCGGTGACGGGCTCCAGTCCAAGATGTTGGGAAGGCGCGACATAATAAGTGGCAGCGAGGGGACGCGAGCCCCGCACTGCCCCGTCGTAGTCGCCACGGCTGAACCATTCCTTCGCTGGATCATTGGCGAGCGCGTTCTCAAAAAGGGGGCGCATTTCCGGAGCAGTCCGAGCACCGCTGAAGACCGGATCTGCGGCTTTGATTGCGCGCTCCGCCCACCACCAGGTGTCGGCTACGACAGCGACCCAATCATCATGCGCCGCGACGTGACGGACGCCGGGCGCGCCCTTGATTGCCTCTCTTGAGAAGTCGGTGAGCTTGCCGCCGGGCGGCGCGATGCGCACCGCGGCGAACAGCATGCCCGGCAGCCGGACATCGCCGGCGAAGCGGACGCTCCCCTCGGCCTTTCCGGGACCATCGAGGCGCTGCAGCGGCTGGCCGATCAGACGGCCCTTGGTCGAGGTCTTGAACACCGGTCGTGAAGGCGGCGTGCGGTCCGCGGCTTCTTCAGCAAGCTCGCCGAAGGAGAAGGTGCGATTACCGTTCATGACGAAGCCGTCTGCGGTGTCGCATTCGCTGGGACTGACGCTCCAGCGGTCGGCGGCAGCGCCGATGAGCATTGCCCGCGCAATCGCTGCGGCCTCGCGCATTGGCTGCTCGAAGGCGCGCACCGACGTCGACGCGGCGGTTATACGGATGTCCTTCGGCCAGTCCTGTTCCTGGTCCAGGCCGTTGACGTAAGCCGAGGTCATCGGCGCGGGCTCGACCCCGACCGTCTCCCAAGCCGCGCCCAGCTCATCGGCGACGATCTGCGGAAGCGCTGTCCAGATACCCTGGCCGGTCTCGACCTGCGGCACCGCAATGGTGATCCGGCCTTCGCGGCTGATCTTGATATAGTCGTTGAAGGCCTGTTCGCCGCGGCCCGTCGCGAGGTCGCTATGCGCGCCTTTCGGCCACAGCGCATAGCCGACGATCAGGCCGACCCCGACCCCGCCGCCTATCAGCAATGTACGGCGATCGATGTTCAATTTGCGTATTGCGCCTTCAAGGAGCGGCGATCGATCTTGCCGGTGCCCAGCCTGGGCAGCGGTTCTTCGCTGAAGATGAAGCGGCACGGCACTTTGAACTTGGCTATCCGCCCCTCGAGAAAATTGCGGAGGTCGCTTTCGGACAGGCCGTTCTTGCTGTGAACGACGGCGATCGGCACCTCGCCGAGGCGCTCGTCCGGGACCCCGAACACGGCGACTTCGTCCACCTGCGGGCAAGCATAGCATTCGGCCTCGACTTCAGCCGCCGAGATATTCTCGCCGCCGCGGATGATAATTTCCTTCTTGCGGTCGACAATAAAGAGATAGCCCTCCTCGTCGATATATCCGACGTCGCCGGTGCGGATGTAGCCGTCGTGCGTGAACAGGGCCGCCGTCGCTTCCGGATTGCGGAAATAGCTTTTGATGTTGGACGCGCTGCGAATGCCGATTTCACCGACCTCGCTGGTCGGCAAATGCGCGTCGCCGGCGCCGAGGATGGCGAGCTCGACGTACGGTTTTTGCGCGCGGCCCGTCGAGGCGGGTTTGGCAGCGTAATTGCCCCAGTAATTGGCGCAGCCAGCGGCGTTCGTTTCCGTAAGCCCGTAGCCGAGCGCAGGCTGCGCGTTCGGGAATTCCTGCCGCAGCCGCTCGACATGGGTCACGGGGCGCGGCGCGCCGCCGGCGGTGATGTCCGTCAGCGAGGATAGATCATATTTGCCGCGATCGGGGTGGTTCATGAGCTCGAGGCTCATGGTCGGCACACCGACGAAATAGGTGATCTTCTCTTTCTCGATCAGCCGCAGCGCCTCCGTCGCGTCCCACTTGGGCATGATGACCATGCAGCGGCCGATGACGAAGCTGTTGATCATCACCGGCACTTCGCCCGTGACGTGGAACAAGGGCACGCTGAGCAAGGTGCGCGGCTGTGCGGTCGGCGCGCGACCCTCGCTCGCCAGAATTCCGAGCAGGACGATCAGCCCGGTCGCATAGGCGTAGGTCGCCGTCGTCACCCCGCGATGCGTCGACAATGCGCCCTTTGAGTCACCGGTCGATCCCGATGTGAAGAGGATGGTCGCGTCGTCGTCGGGCGAGATCTCGGGAAGCGGTCCGTCGCCGCCGTCGAGCAATTCGGCCATCGCCTGCTCGATCGGGAGCTCGATCGGCAGCGAAAGGATGTCGCGCCCGACGCATTTCGCCGCAAGCCGTTTTGCGCGCGGCCCGTCGGCGACGATCAGCTTCGGATCCGTGAGCTGGACCGCATGTTCCATTTCATGCGCTTCCCACCAGCCGTTGAGCAACGTGGCGACGCCGCCGGCCTTGAGGATGCCCATGTAGCTGACGATCCAGGCCGGGCAGTTGCGCATCGCGATGCCGACGCGGTCGCCCTTCTGGACGCCCCGCGCAACGAAGCCGTGCGCCACCCGCTCCGAAAGTCTGTCGAGCTCGGCGAAGGTCAGGCGCTGGTCGCCAGCAACGACCGCTTCCTTTTCGCCGTTGATCTCGCAGAAGGCCCGGAACAGGCCGGGGACCGTCGGCGGCAAATTGCCGACGATCGCGCGCCCCTCGGCGTCCTTGTCGATCACCAGCCGGCCACCAGGTCCGGTGACCTGCGCCAACACCTCGTCAAACCTCCGGTCGAGCTCGGTCGGCATTTATCCAGCGCTCTCCTTTGCCTTTGCGGCCACCCGCCTTATGAGGCGCTGTTCTTTGATGGGGAAGCCCTTGCAAGTCGCCGATTATCCAGGGTTCACGAAGTTCACGGACCTCGGCCTGTCACCCGTCGTATTCCACATCGGGTCGTTTGCCCTGCGCTGGTACAGTCTTGCCTATTTAGCGGGCATCTTCATCGGCTTCTGGTACCTGCTGAAGCTCATCCGCCAGCCGGGCGCGCCGATGGCCAGGCGCCACGCCGACGACCTCGTCTTCTACGCGGCGCTCGGAATCATTCTCGGCGGCCGGATCGGATACGTTCTTTTCTACAATTTCGGGGACTATCTCCGCCATCCGATCGAGATCCTTAAGCTGTGGGACGGCGGCATGTCCTTCCACGGCGGCGTGATCGGGACGTCGCTCGGCATTTTCTACTTCGCGCATAAGGAGAAGCTGAACTGGCTGCGCGTGCACGACTATGTCGCCTGTTGCGTACCCTTCGGCCTCTTTTTCGGACGCCTCGCCAATTTCGTGAACGGTGAATTGTGGGGCGCGGTGACGACGGTGCCTTGGGCGATCCGCTTCCAGGAGCTGAACCAGTATCGCGAGCTCGTCACCGGCCCGCCGCGTCATCCGAGCCAGCTGTACGAGGCATTCCTCGAAGGTATCGTCCTGTTCGCCATCCTTTCGTGGATGTTCTGGAAGACGCAGTCGCGGTACGAGCCGGGCAAGCTCGTCGGTGCGTTCCTGTTCTTCTACGGCCTCTTCCGCTTCGGCGTGGAATTCATCCGTGAGCCCGACAGCCAGCTGATTGCCTTCACCCAGGCGACCCATTTGCACATGGGCCAGTGGTTGTCGCTGCCGATGATCCTTGGCGGCCTGTATCTGATGCTCACAGCCAAACGCCGCCGCGTCCGCGTCGAGCCGACCGTCGGAACCGCCTCGGTCGCGTGACGCCGCTCGAGCGGGCATTGCGCGAGCGCATTGCTGCCGAGGGTCCGATCAGCGTCGAGACCTTCATGCACGCGTGCAATGAATATTATTACGCGACGCGCGATCCGTTGGGTGTTGGCGGCGATTTCACCACGGCACCGGAAATCAGCCAGATGTTCGGCGAGATGGTTGGGGCTGCGGTCGCCGATGCGTGGAAGCGCGCCGGATCGCCGGCCAGCGCGGCCTATGTGGAGCTAGGGCCGGGGCGAGGGACGCTCGCTGCCGACGCGTTGCGCGTGCTTCGCGCTGCTGGCTTTGCGGGCGGCGTGGACTTCGTTGAGACCAGTCCGATGCTGCGCGACGCGCAAAAGCGCGCCGTACCAAACGCGACCTGGCATGACAGAATCGAGGGCCTGCCGCAGCGCCCGATGCTTCTGGTTGCCAACGAATTCCTCGACGCGCTTCCGATCCAGCAACACGTCGGCGGCATCGAGCGGCGCGTCACAGTGGCGGCAGGTGGCCTGGCTTTCGATCGTGACGGAGAGATTGTCGAGACGTCGCCAATTCGCGATGAAGTTGCGGCGACGATTGCACGCAGGCTGCTCGCCGATGGCGGTGCCGCCTTGTTCATCGATTACGGACACTCCAAAAGTGCGCCCGGCGACACGCTTCAGGCGGTTCGTGAGCACCGCTTCGCGCCGGTGCTCGCCGATCCGGGAGAACAAGACCTGACTTCCCACGTCGATTTCGAATCGATCGGCATTGCGGCGCGCAACGCTGGGGCTGGAGTGACGCCGGTTGCGGTCCAGGGCGACTGGCTGATCCGGCTCGGTATCGAATCTCGCGCGCAATCGCTGTCGCGCGCCAATCCCGACCGCGCGGGCGATGTCGAAGCGGCGCTGCGTCGGCTTACCTCGCCGGATCAAATGGGTCAGTTGTTCAAGGTGATCGCAATTCACTCGCCCGATTGGCCGGCGCCCGCGGGCCTCGCATGACGCGCTATCGCGACGGTGAATTGGCCGACGCCGAAGCGCTCGACCGCATCTTCCGCACCAGCTTCTGCGATACCTTCGCGCACCTCTACAAAGACGAAGATTTGCAGGCGTTCCTCGGTAGCTTCGGTCTCGAGGATTGGCGGTCCGAACTGCGGGACCCCAGTTACGCCTTCCGCATCGCAGAAGTCGATGGCGAGCCAGTCGGTTACGTGAAGCTCGGGCCGATGGCATTGCCGGTGGAGACGGCCGCCACCGGCATGGACCTCAAGCAGTTCTACATCCTGAAAGAACATCACGGCGCCGGCATCGCGCAGGAGCTGATGGACTGGGCGCTCGTCGAAGCGCGGCGGCGCGGCATCGAAGAGCTTTATCTTACCGTCTATGTCGACAATCACCGCGCCCGGCGTTTCTACCACCGCTATGGCTTCGAAGCGGTTGGCCGCTACGATTTCATGGTCGGCAACCACCCGGATGAAGACACGATCATGCGGAAGAAGCTGTGAGCGGCGTGGAGATCATCCGGGCGACCTCGCTCGGGTCGCTGCCGCACGGCTTTCTCGGTCGGCGCGGCGGCGTTTCGACGGGAGAGCTCGAGGGCCTCAACGTCGGCTATGGCAGCAACGACGACCGCGCCGCCATCGACGAGAACCGCCGCCTTGCAGTCGCCGCCGTCCTGCCCGGCGCGGAGATGGCTACCGTCCACCAGGTCCATTCGGGCGAAGCCGTTTATGTCGAGCAACCGTGGCCGCAGGCGGAGCGGCCGCACGCCGATGCGATGGTGACCGACCGGCCGGGCATCCTGCTCGGGATCCTTACCGCCGACTGCGCGCCGGTGCTGTTCGCCGATGTCGAAAGCGGGATCGTCGGCGCAGCGCACGCGGGTTGGCGGGGGGCGGTCGCCGGTGTCACCGATGCGACCATCTCGGCCATGATCGGCCTCGGCGCGCGCCGCGATCGCATCAGGGCGACCGTCGGTCCGTGTATCGCGCAGCCATCTTACGAGGTCGACGGTGCGTTCCAGCAGCGCTTCCTCGACGAAGACCCGGACAACCACCGTTTCTTTAAGCCAGGACCATCGGGCAAGCCGCACTTCGCCCTGGAGGCCTTTGTCGTCTCGCGCTTGGTCGCGGCGGGGATCGAAGAGGTCGAAGCGCTGCGCCTCGACACTTATGCCGAGCCCGACCGGTTCTACAGCTTCCGCGGAGCCACTCACCGGGGCGAAGCGGACTATGGCCGACAAGTCAGCCTTATCGGCCTCCCTCGAACTTCAGCTTGACCATGTTCGGAGGCGGGGCCTAGCGACCTCGGCCAAGGAGAACAGTTTTGCCTACCGAAGACGAAATCAGCGGCGTCCCGACCCAACACCGCCGGCCGCGCCCGTCGCCGACCCAGATCGGCAACCGCAAGCTCACCGCGCAGTCGCTGATGCTCGGCTATGGGTTTGACCCCGAACTGAGCGAGGGATCGCTAAAGCCGCCGATCTTCCTGACGTCGACCTTCGTGTTCGAGAATGCGGCCGCGGGTAAGCGCTTCTTCGAAGGCGTGACCGGCAAGCGTCCCGGTGGCGCCGAAGGCCTCATCTATTCGCGCTTTAACGGGCCCAACCAGGAGATCCTCGAGGACCGGCTGGCGCTTTGGGAAGACGCCGACGACGCACTTGCTTTCTCGAGCGGCATGTCGGCGATCGCTACGCTGTTGATGACCTTCGTTCGACCGGGCGACTGCGTCGTCCACTCCGGGCCGCTCTACGCCGCGACAGAAACGCTCATCGCCAAGATCCTCGGCCAGTTCGGCGTTCACTGGGTCGATTTCCCATCAGGCGCGACGCGCGAGGAAATCGACGCTGCCATCGCCAAGGGCAGGGAGAAGGGCCGCGTCAGCCTCATCTATCTCGAAAGCCCGGCCAATCCGACCAACATGCTGGTCGATGTCGAGGCAGTCTCGGCGGCGCGCGATGCCGCATTCGGTGCCGATGAGAAGCCGCCGATCGCCATCGACAACACCTTCCTCGGCCCGCTGTGGGCCAAGCCGCTGGCGCAGGGCGCGGACCTATCGGTTTACAGCCTCACGAAATATGTCGGCGGGCATAGCGACCTCGTCGCCGGCGGCATCGTCGGCGAGAAGGGGCTGATCAATCAGATCCGTTCGTTCCGGAATACGATCGGTACGATCTGCGATCCGAACACGGCGTGGATGCTGCTTCGGAGTCTGGAGACGCTGGAACTCCGCATGACCCGCGCAGGCGAAAATGCCGCGAAGGTGTGCGACTTCCTGCGCAGCCACCCGAAGGTCGAGAAGATCGGCTATCTCGGCTTCCTCGAAGAAGGATCGCGCCAGGCGGACATCTACAAGCGCCACTGCACTGGCGCGGGATCCACCTTCTCGCTCTATCTCAAGGGCGGGGAAGCGGAGGCGTTCCGTTTCCTCGACGCGCTGCAGATCGCAAACCTCGCGGTCAGCCTCGGCGGCACCGAGACGCTGGCCAGCGCGCCGGCCGCGATGACGCATTTGTCGGTTCCCGACGAGCGCAAGAAGCAGCTCGACATCACGCCGAACCTTGTGCGCATCTCGATCGGCGTCGAGGATGCGGACGACCTCATCGCCGACTTCGCGAATGCGCTGACGGCGGTTTAGGGGGGGACAAGACAGACCTTCGTCCTACGTAAAAGCACTGATTGGGATTTGCTGCCCCGATTGTAATTCAAGAGCCTGCTGAGAACGATCCTCGGGAGGCCGCCCTTGAGTACCAAGCCTTCGTTGGCGACATCGACCCTGACGCGACGGAAGGTCGGCTGGAGTTTGGTTGTCCTTGCGGCGATTGCCGCAACGGCCTTTCTGGCCATGCGGAATTTCGCATCGGTTAACCGCGCCCCTGACTCGCCGGCCGACGAGCGCCTGGTCTGGATTGGCACGAAGACCATTCTCCTGACCCCGGATCAACTCGGGCGAGAGATGGCGGAATGGTATAATTCCAGCGAGGAGGCCACGCTTGCCTTCGAGCTGAGCGACCTGTCTTTCGTCCCCAATTCAAGCGAAGTCAGCCCTGTCGGTCTCGCGAGGGTAAGGCAGATCGCGCGTCTGATGCAGGATCATTCGGCCATCACCACCCACATCGCGGCGCCGGTGAATGTTCCGAGCCCGGCGGACAAGGTGCTTGATGATCAGCGAGCGGTGAGTTTTCGCGGTGCTCTGGTTGCGCAGGGCGTGGATGCGTCCCGCGTCACCATCGTGACCGAAGACGACAGCACCCCGACCGCGAGAGAGTCGCAAATCGTCGTCCACCTCATGAAGTAGCCAACGAACGCGCTTCCCGCGCGATTGAAGAGGCACGCTTGGGTCAGGAGAAAATCGCCGTCAGGCGAGGCGCTCGCCACAATCGGTGACGAACGCCTCGTGAAGCCCTTCGTTAGTGCGGCTGATTTGCGCAGGCCACGTCATATTGCGAAACGGACGCAGTGTTGCGCGAGTTTTGCGGTTGCTCGCCGGCATATTTGGAGCCGGCCGTGCCGCCATCCTGATTGAATGCCGAGCCCGGTGCCGTCCCGGAATTGCCCGGAGGCGAGCCGGTTGTCTCACAGGATTGCATGGGCTGGCCCGTGGCGTGCTGCGGGGAGTTCAGGTGATTGTATCCGCCGCCATTTCCGGTCGGCGACTGAGTGGTCGTCGGCGTGGTAGTAGAGGTCGGGCCATGCATTGCCGCACCACCGCCTGGAGGCGCGCCACCTGGCGGAGCGGCGAAAGTGATTGCGGGTGCAACGGCAAAAGCTCCAGCCACCATCACGGTGATTAAACTGCGTCTCATGGCAGAGGTCCTTCATGTGCCGTGGCGCCCCTGTTGTGCGCAAGTTCGCGCGTCTGCCACGTGGTCTGAGCGACTTACGCTCGCTCATATCACTAACACGACGGGTTACAGGTCGTTCCTCGCTCCGGCTTGGGAAGAACTGTGTTCGCCGACATCATCGAGGAGCCCGGACTAGCCCCAATCTTCGATGGCCCAGCCGCGCTTCTCCGCCAACCGGCGGAGCTTTCCATGCGGGTTCACCGCGACCGGTTCGTCCGACCATTCGAACGCGGGCGCGTCGGAGACGTGGTCCGAATAGAAGCGGACATGTCCGTGCACACCCCTCAGGCCCGACTTGTCGACCCAGTCGGCGATCATGCGGAGCTTGGCGGGGCCGTAGCAATTCTCGCCCGCGATCTTGGCATGCACGCGCTCGTCGAGGCCAATGATCGAGCCGGTGCCAATGACGTCGTCGAAGCCCAGCCTTTCAGCGATAGCGTCTGCATAGAGGCGGTAGGAGGCGGTCGCGAGCACGAGGCGGCGGCCTTGCTCCTTGTCACGGGCGAGCGCCTTGCGCGCGCCGGGGCGGATATTCGAGGCGGCCTGCCGGTCCGCGAAGCTGTCGACGAGCGGCTTGAGGTCGCGCGGATGTACCTTGCCGCCCAGAAGTAGCCGGTGGTTGATTTCCTTGAGCCGGGCGCGGTCGATCAGCCGAGCGGCATAAGCAAGCATCGAGATGACGACGAGCGGCAGGAAGACAAGCCTCCAAGGCGCGCGCCGCACTGCGCAGTGCAGGAGGAAGGGCGTGTATGTCGGCCACTTCGTCAGCGTGCGGTCCATGTCGTAGACGGCAAGATCGCTCATGCGCGGCCCGCCAATATGGCTTCGGCGAGGGCGTGATCCTCCGCCTTGTCGACATCGACGCCGGCGATCGGGTTGCTGAGGCGTACGGCACAGATGGTGAGCGCAAGCTTGCGACCGAGACGGGCCAGCACATCGTCGATGGTCAGCAGGCGCAGCAACGTACCGAGCAAGGCCGCCGGCCCAAGCAGGGCGATCAGCTTCCACCCCTTCTTGCGGTCCTGCTCGACGGATCGCCACAGCTCGATTGCCGGGGCCACCTTTGGCGATCCGAGGACGAACAGGTTCGCGCCGGTGAAGCCGCCGTCGCGGAAGTTGAGCCACGTGCGTTTGCTCGCCGGCAGGCGCGCCATCAGCGCGGCCTTCCCGACGATTCCGACGGCGAGGTCGGCACTGGCTGCGCCTGCGCAAAATTCGTCGACGGTAGCAGAACCGAGCAGGGCATGGTCGGCAGTCGTCACCAACACCGGCCAATTGATCGTGGGGTCGTTGCACAGCTCAAGCATGGTCGACGATATCGTTGCACCTGACACCCGCATCTTCAAACGCGGATCGCTCGGCAGCGCAGAGGCAAGCCGCTCCGGCGCCTGCGACAGAATGATCACATCGCCGACGCTCTTGCTGGCGAGCAGCGCCTTGACCGGTCGCACCACCATTGGTTCGCCGCCGACGGGAATGAGCGCTTTGAGATCGGTCCCGAACTGCTCCGCGAACGCATCGCGCCCGGGCCGAGACCCCGCGAGCACGATGGCGGTGTAGGTCACGCCTCTAGCCAGGATACGATTCGCTGACCGCGTGCCGCGACCTCGCTCGCCTGCGCGAGGCGCACGGCGTGGAAGATCAGGCTGACGATGGTCCACCAGGCGACCAGCTCCAGCCCGATGTCCGGGCGGCTGAATAGCAGGGCGCCGACGAGGATCACCATGTTCGGGTTTCGGCGGGCGGTAATCAGCCGGAACTGGCTGTCGATGCGCTTCCACACGTGGATGTGCATGCCGTCGAAGCGCTTGATGAAAAGCCCCTCGATGACCCGTTGCGCGACGTAACCGATCACGATGGCCCAGATGACCATCGTCGCGGTTAGCGGCTCCAGCGGGCGTCCGTACGCCGCCAAGCCGTGCAGCCAGGCCCACCACCAAAATGGCGGGTGTATGAGGTCGATGCCATGATCGAACACCTCGCCCCACTTGGACGACGCGCCGGTCACCCGGGCCAGTTTCCCGTCGACGGTGTCGAGCACCATGAAGATGAAACCGGACAGCGTCCCCAACCAATATTCGCCCTGCCAGAAGAGGTAGAAGGCAAGGGCGCAAAGGATGCCGCCGATGAGCGTGATGAAGTTGGGCGACAGGCCTGCGCGCGCCGCCCAGCGGGTCAAATAGAATGCCGGCTTGCGCCACAGATAGAGCGTCAGGACGTCTGTCACGCCCTTGTAAGCCGCATCATAAGCGGCGCGCTCGGCGGGTTCAGGGTTGGCTGGGTCCAGCCGAAGCACGAACGGCCGCTCGCGCTTTCGCAGCTCGGCATAGTTGAGCCGCGTGGTCTCCGCGTCGAGCGCATCGAAACCCTCGAGCGCTTCGCCCTGTTCGAGCGCACACGTGGCTTCAGAGGGGTCGCCGGTCACGTGGGCCATCACGGGCCTGCCACCTAGCGTCAGCACCGCACCGGGCCGTCCGCGCATCGCCTTCAGCCAAGCTGGATCCCAGGCATAACCCATGCTCGCCAGGAGCACCGGCCGCCCGTCGCTAACCGTGTCGGCGCACTCGAATCCGGCGTTGGTCGCCAGCCGGCACGCCCGGTCCCGCGCATCCATGCCAAAGACCCGTGCCGCGTTGGAGCCGACCGGAACGAACAACAGGGGCGTCTCGCTGGCCATTGCTGGCGCGCATAGAGGCGAGCGACGGGGCAGGGAAGGCCTGCAATGGGTCGCAGTCTTAAGGCCACGTCACTTGCCCGGCCCACTCATTTCGCGCACACATCCGCCTTAAATGGCTGAACCTAGCGAGAAACAGGCGGATGAACCGAACGGCTCGGTCTATAAGGTGGCCGGTGCGCTGACCATCACGCGCGCCGCCACGACCCAGCGCGAAATCGACGCTCTGTCCGATCCCATCACCATCGATCTCAGTGAAATCAACAGGATGGACACGGTCGGCGCGTGGATCGTCTATCGCACCGTCCGCGACCGCGGCGCAAAGGTGATCGGCGCGAGTCACGACGAGGTAAGCCTGCTCAAGCAAGTGTCGGAGTTCGACCATCCCGCCAAGGTTCGGCCTGAGGAGCGGGCCAGTTTCGTTCGCGTCCTTTCCGAAATCGGCCAGGCAATTGCCGAGGTTGGCAATACTCTCGTCGGACTGCTCGGATTTCTCGGCGCAGTGCTGATCGGTTTCGCCAACGTCATCCGCCGCCCGGCCCGCCGCTTCCGACTCAACGCCGTGGTCCAGCGCTTCGACGTCGTCGGCGTACGCGCGCTGGGCATCATTGGCCTGATGAGCTTCCTCATCGGCATCGTCATCGGCCAGCAGGGTGCCGTCCAGCTCGAGCAGTTCGGCGCCGAGGTTTACACGATCAATCTGATCGGCCGCATCACCGTACGAGAGCTCGGCGTGCTGATGACCGCCATCATGGTCGCTGGCCGATCCGGCTCCGCCTTCGCGGCGCAGATCGGCACGATGAAGATCACGGAGGAAATCGACGCCATGCGCACCATCGGCGTGTCGCCGATCGAGGCGCTGGTGCTTCCGCGCATGATGGCGTCGTTCCTCATGATGCCGCTGCTTGGCTTTTGGGCGATTGTCATGTCGCTGCTCGGCGGCGGGATCTTCGTCTGGCTCGACCTTCACATCCCGCCGGGCACCTACATCCAGCGTTTGCAGGAGGTTATCCCGCTAACCGACATGTGGATCGCGCTCATCAAAGCGCCGGTGTTCGGCTTCATCATCGCGCTTGCGGGATGTTTCCAGGGCATGCTGGTGCAGGGCAACAGCGAGGAGGTCGGCGCCCGCACGACCACTGCGGTCGTCCAGTCGATCTTCCTCGTGATCGTGCTCGATGCCGTTTTCGCAGTGTTCTTCAGCTCGATCGGATGGAAATGACGACGCCGAAGGATTGTCATCCGATCATCGAGGTGCGGGGCCTGAAGAACGCCTTCGGCGAGCAGGTCGTCCACGACAATCTCGACCTCACCGTCTGCCGCGGAGAAATTCTCGGCGTCGTCGGCGGTTCGGGCACCGGCAAATCGGTGCTTCTCCGCTCGATCATCGGGCTCCAGACGCCTGAGACCGGGACCATCGAGGTGCTCGGCGAGAACATGGTCGATCGAACGGAAGATGAGGCCAAGAACATCCGTCGCCGCTGGGGCATCCTGTTCCAGAACGGCGCGCTTTTCTCGACACTGACCGTCGCGGAGAATGTCGAAGTCCCGATCCGCGAATATTTTCCCTACATCACGCCGCCGCTGCTGGACGAAATCGCATCCTACAAGATCGCGATGGGCGGCCTTCCGGCGGACGCGGGACCCAAGTTCCCGTCCGAGCTTTCAGGCGGCATGATCAAGCGCGCCGGCCTCGCCCGCGCGCTAGCGCTCGACCCGGAACTGCTCTTCCTCGATGAGCCGACGGCTGGCCTCGATCCGATCGCCGCGGCTGCGTTTGATCAGCTGATCCTGTCGCTGCAGAAGCGGCTGGATCTCACCGTGTTCCTGATCACGCACGACCTCGATACGCTTCACTCGATCTGCGACCGCATCGCGGTGCTGGCAGACAAGAAGGTCATTGCGGTTGGAACGATTCCGGAACTCTTGGCTTTGGACCATCCTTGGATACAAGAGTATTTTAATGGGCCGCGGGGGCGTGCTGCTGCAGCCAGCTATGAGCATGAGGTAGTGGCCTAGTGGAAACGCGATCCAACTATGTGATGGTCGGCGCGGTAACGCTCGCACTCCTCGTCGGCGTGCTGGCCTTCATCGTCTGGCTTGCCGGCCTCTCGAACAAGGCCACCAAATGCTATGACATCTATTTCTCGCAGGGCGTCGGCGGCCTCAACAAGGGCTCGAACGTCAGCTTTTCTGGTGTGCCGGTGGGTCAGGTGCAGAAGATTTCGCTGCTGCCGAACCGCCCCGAATTCGTCTGGGTGCGCATCGAGGTCGATAATGAGACGCCGGTGCTCCAGGGCACGAGCGCGCAGATCAAGGGCGTCGGTTTCACCGGCGTAAGCGAAATTCAGCTCGACGGCGCACAGCGCGGCCGCCCGCCGATTGATCAGCTAGGGCCGCAGGGCTGTCCGGTGGTTCCGTCGAGCTCCGGCGGTCTCGGCGCCCTGCTGAACAGCGCGCCGGAACTGATCGACCGCATCCAGCGGCTGACCGAGCGCCTGACGGAGCTGCTGAGCGACAAGAACCAGAACTCGATCTCCGACATCCTCGAGAATATCGACCGTACCAGCAAGGTACTGGCCGACCGGTCGCCCGAGATGGCCGACGCCATCGTTCAGGTCCGCATCGCCGCGCACAATGCGGGGCTGGCGGCAGGCAATGTCGCGGCTCTGTCGGACAACACCAACCGGCTGGTGACGGAACAGGGGCGGCCGGCCGCTGAGGATTTGCGCAAGGCAATCGCCTCGATCCAGCAGGCGACCGATAATTTGAACGGCATGCTTACCGACGCCCGGCCGGGCGTTCAGAACTTCAGCAAGTCGACGCTGCCCGAAGCCAATCGCATGGTCCACGACCTACGTGAGCTGACGCAGTCGCTGAAGTCCGTGTCCGACCGGGTGAACCAGCAAGGGATCGGCGGCACGCTCGGGCCCGAGAAGCTGCCCGACTACAAGCCAGGGAAACGCAAATGAGGTTGCTTACGACGACGGCCGCGACGGCCTTGGCGCTGTGTCTCGCTGGTTGCAGCGGGTTGCTTGGCGGCGGAAAGCCGCCCGCGACCTTGTTCTCGATTACGCCGGACGCACCAGAGCCCGCTTCGATCGTTCGCAGTTCCGCGCCGGGTCAGGCGGTTACCATCGAAACTCCCATGGCGGCACGAGAGCTTGGGACGGTTCGCGTTCCGGTCCAGGTCTCTCCGACCAACGTCGAATATGTCGCCCAGATGCAGCTCGTTGACACGCCGCCAAAGCTGTTTGCGGCGTTGCTTGCCGAAACCGTGCGGCGGACGACCAATCGCCTGGTCCTCGATCCCGGCCAGGCGACGCTTGATCCGGGACTGGTGGTCAACGGGACGCTGCAGCGCTTCGGCTACGATGCGGCTTCGGGGCAGGTGATCGTCCAGTATGACGGATCGTTGTCGACGGCCGGCGGCGCACGCGTCGAAACAAGGCGCTTCACCGCGACCTCACCGGCCGACGGTACGGCCGTATCCGTCGGCCCGGCGCTGAACCGCGCATCGAACCAGGTTGCCGCAGAGGTGGCGAAATGGATCGGCAGCTGAGCCGCTCGGGGCTTCTACGCGAGGCTCTTCGACACCTGCTCGAACACGTCCTTCGATAGACCCGGCACCGCGACGATCTGCTCCAGCGCCTCGCGCATCATTGCCGCGCGCTTCGGCTCGAACCGCTTCCAGCGCCCTAACGGTGGCACCATCCGCGCCGCGATCTGCGGGTTCAGCTTGTCCGCCGCGATGATCATGTCCGCCAGGAACGTGTAGCCACGCCCGTCTGCGCTATGGAACGCCCATTGGTTCGCGCCGAACGAGCCTACCAGTGAGCGCAGCCGGTTTGGGTTCGTTATAACGAAGTCCCGATGCGCGGCGAGCTTGATCACTTGGTCGACCGTGTCGGGGCGCTGCGCCGCAGCTTGCAGGCCGAACCATTTGTCGAGCACCAAAGCATCGTCGTGAGAGCGTTGATAGAAAGCATCGAGCGCTTCCTGCCGCTCCGGCGCATCGAGAGAGACGAGAACGCCAAGCGCGCCCTGGCGGTCAGTCATGTTGTCGGCGCGATCAAATTGCGTTTTTGCGAGCCTCGCAGCTCCTTGCGGATCGCCGGCCGAGAGCAATCCTAGCGCGACGGTGCGAAGGCGGCGGATACCCTTGGCCTGGGGCGACAAATCGGCGCCGGATACGCTGTCCGACCGATGGGCGAATAGCAGCACGTCCGACAAGGCCGAGCCCACCGATTTCCGCAGTCCTTCCCGGGCGGCGTGGATGGCGTCGGGGTCGACCATGTCCATTCGGTCGGCGATCATCGCTTCCGACGGCATCAGAATCGCTTCGCCTTTGAACGCGGGGTCGAGCGAGTTCGACTTCAGCGTCGCGCCGATCGCGCGGATGACGGACTCGGGGTCCATCGCCTCGCCGCGAGAGCCGGCGACGAGCGCGAGCATCATCAATTCCTGCATCGCTTCGTAGCGGGCGAATGGATCCGTATCGGCCTGGGCTAGCCGTTCGAGCTCATCGTCCCCTCGGTCGGCCGACACCGTGATTGGTGCCGAGAAGTTGCGGTTGATCGATAGCAGCGGCGTCTCATCGACGCCTTCGAAGGTGAAGCTCTGCTGCGGCTGGTCGAGAATGAGCAGTCGCTCGGCAGCAATTTCGCTGCCGCTTTGCTCGCCGATTAGGGCGGTCTTCAGCGGGATCGGCATCGGCTGCTTCACCGGCTGGCCGGGCGTCGGCGGTACGCTCTGTTCAAGATGCAGCGTTGCCGTCCGGCTCGCCGCGTCATGGTCCAGCCGCGCTTTGACGCGCGGCGTGCCGGCCTGGCTGTACCAGATCTTGAACGGCGTCAGATCGCCGCCGCTGCCGTCCTCCAGCGCCTTGACGAAATCGTCGCAGGTCGCCGCTTCGCCGTCGTGCCGCTCGAAATAGATGTCGGTGCCGGCGCGAAACTTCTCCGGGCCGAGCACCGTCGCCATCATGCGAATGAGCTCGGCGCCCTTGTTGTAGACGGTCGCCGTGTAGAAGTTCGAGATCTCGATGAAGCTGTCGGGCCGGACCGGGTGGGCGAGGGGGCCCGCATCCTCCGGGAATTGCGCCGCGCGCAGCACGCGAACGTCCTCGATGCGCTTGACCGCCGGGCTGCCGATATCGGCGCCGAAGCTCTGGTCGCGGAAGACGGTGAAGCCTTCCTTCAGGCTCAGCTGGAACCAGTCGCGGCAGGTGACGCGGTCGCCCGACCAGTTGTGG
Source organism: Sphingomonas limnosediminicola (assembly GCF_039537965.1). Taxonomy (NCBI): domain Bacteria; kingdom Pseudomonadati; phylum Pseudomonadota; class Alphaproteobacteria; order Sphingomonadales; family Sphingomonadaceae; genus Sphingomonas; species Sphingomonas limnosediminicola. Next base: position 2,322,787 of record NZ_BAABBM010000001.1, read on the forward strand.
AAATACTCGTGCGCGACGACGCGGGCGATATTGTCGAAGTCGGCGTCCGTGGCCGTTTCCTGGTCGGCCAGCACATAGGCAGAGTTGAAGATGTTGAGGCTCTTGTTCTCCATCGCGCCCATGTTGAAGTCGCTGACGGCAACGATGTTGAACAGGTCGAGGTCGTACTCGCGCCCATAGACCTTCTCGTCCCACGCCATCGACAGCTTGAGGCTCTCCATCGCGTGCGCAGTCTTCGGCAGGTCCGCCTCGCGTACCCAGATGAACAGGTCGACCTTGCGGCCCGACATGGTCGTGAAGCTGTCCTTGTTGGCCTTGAGGTCGCCCGCGACGAGCGCGAACAGGTAACAGGGCTTTGGAAAGGGATCTTCCCATTCCGCCCAGTGGCGGCCTTCGGCGCCGTTACCCTGCGCAACCCGGTTGCCGTTGGACAACAGGATCGGGAACGCTCTCGCGTCGCCTTCCATACGCACGCGGTACTTCGACAGCACGTCGGGCCGGTCGGGAAAGAAGGTGATGCGTCTGAAGCCTTCCGCCTCGCACTGCGTGCAGAGCATCCCGCCGGACGCATAGAGTCCCATCAGCTTGGTGTTCGCCTTGGGCGCGATTTCGACTTCGGTCTCGACCGTAGCACGGTCGCCGGCGATCTCGACCACCAGCTGCTCGCCGTCGATCCGGTAGGCTGCGTCGGCGCCATCCACCTTGACCGAAACCAGCTTCACCTCGTCGCCGTCGAGCCGAAGCGGCCGGTCATGCTCGCCGTTTTTCTTGACGGTCAGGGTCGCGCGAACGCGCGTCCGCTCGGCGCCCAGATCGAAGTCGAGGGCGATTTCCGGCACCAGCCAGTCGGGCGGGCGATAATCTTCGCGACGGATGGTGAGATGGGCCGGCGCCAGGGGCGCCTCGGCGAGATCGGTGTTGCGTACGTCAGCCATAGGGGCCGGGACTTAGGGCCCGGCTGCCTCGCTCACAACCCGCGCAAATGGTGCCGAATGACTCGTGGCCGAAACAAGCGTAAGCGCCGCGCGTTAGCGTGCATCCCAGTCGGCGGCGGAGCGTTCAAGCACGCGAGCCCAAAGAGGAGAGCAAGGCAATGAGCGGCATTGATAACGTTCGTGAGCATATGGAAGTCATCGGCGCCGACGGCGTCCACATCGGGACCGTCGATAAGGTCGAAGGCGACCGCATCAAGCTCATCAAGGCTGACAGCGGGCTCGCCCATTCGGACCATCACCATTACCTTCCCGCCGGTCTCGTGGCCGAAGTCGAAGGCGATAAGGTGCGGCTGAGCGCGCGCGGCGATGTCGTCGCCGACCTGTTCGAAACCGAAAAGAGCGGCCAACCGATCGACGACTAGGCCGAGCGGGTGTTGCAAAGCAGCCGCCCGGGGCGCAGTCCAATCTCATGAAGAACAAGGGCGAGTTGGCGCCCATCGAGTCGCGTCGGTGGACTCGGCCAGCGGACTATGGCGGCGTATTCGCGCGACGTGTGACTGCGCGGCGCAAGCGCGAGGCGATCTACCGGACGCAACCGGAGGCGCCTCAGCTGCTGCTGAGCACGCTTCCCTTCCTCGCTTTGATCGGCGCGCTCGCGCTCCTTGCGATCGGGATCATGGTCATGGCTTTTCCCGGAAACCAGCCGCAGCACAAGGTCGCGTCCGTCCAGCATGAGAAGGGCGTTGCCGCGAATGGCTGGCTAAAGGAAGCCGAGAAGGAATTTCACTAATTAGGGGTCGGCGAGCGACTGTTCCGAGCGCTCGCCCACCTTCGAAGCTAGCAGTGGAGTATGTCTCCACTGAACCACTTGCGCTCACAGCCCTGGTTCTGAGTGACCCAGCGCGGATATGCGCGGTCGGGACGATCGTGCCACCAGTCGTTGTAGCTGTCGGCATCCCAGCTGCGGTTGTTGTAGCGGGCCCATTCGCCGCCATACCAGTCTAGCACTACGTCGGTACGCGCGCGCCGGCGCATATCGCCGCGACCGCCGAAGTTGCCATCGCCTGAGTGGCCGGAGCGGAAATTCGTGCCTGCCGACGGGTTGGTCGACGGCGCGAAGCTAGTCCCCTGGTCATATTGAGCCGCTGCCGGTGCGGCGGAGACTGCAACGGCCAGCGTGGCCGTCACGGCAAGCAACACATTCCTCATGTCGCGAGCTCCTGTTGAGTCGTCCGTTTCGGACGCGACATGAACGCAGGACTTTCCTGCTTGTTGCAATGGTTAATTTTGGGACGGTTCCCTTTGGGTCAGGCGCCAGATCAGGGTGGACAAGCAACGCCGTCGCCGTCCGGATCGAGATCCTTGCTGTAGCCGGGATGCCCCGGAAACAGCGGCGCCTTGCCGGCTGCTCGCACGGCGGCGCAATTATCGAAGTGGACAGTCTCCTGCACCTCTTCGGCCGTCTCGCGCGAACCATCGTCCGCAACGGACGGCAGAGCCGCTTGCGAAGATGCAGGGTTCGACCATTTTGACCAGGCATAGCCGCCAGTCAGCCCAAGGATGACCGCTGCTGCGAGGAGGAAGATCGCGCGCATGCTCCGGCTGTCCCACCGCGGGATTGAAGAATGGTTAACGTGGGCCCGCTGCGCTGCCGCCTTTTCGTAGCTCATAACCTGCATAATCCGGCAGTCCGCTAACCGGAAAGTAAGTACGTCCGCGTTACGATGGCGTTATGAGCAGGCACTGGAAACCTGACGTTGAGATCGCGCGGACCCGTGGGCAGCGCCGCAGGACGCCGTGGCCGGAAGGGGCTACCGTCGGCCTGCTGGTCATCGCTGCCGCCTGTCTCGGCATTGCTGCCGTGCTCTACCAAGTCGCCGGACCGCGCGATGTCATCGAGGACGATTCCGGGGTCGACTGGAACGCGTGGCAGTACGCCTTTAGCTCTCGCGGTCGCGCTTTGCGGCCATCAGATAAAGTATGAGCCCAAGACCTAGGAAGCCGCCCATCGCCGCGCCCATCGTCGATCCGACCGTGCGGTGGAACCCCGGCGCCACGCGCTCGGGATGCGCCGCGCCCAGGCTGGCGAGATAGAACCAGATCCCCGCGAGCAGCAGCTCGACGAGTACGATCGCAAGCAAGGCGCGTGTTTTCTTCGACATGACGGCCCCCCGTTCGAAGTGTGGCGCCATTGTACACGTCGGTGCCTGGAGTCGCTAACCCGACAGTAAGCTTCCTGACTTATGTTGGTGACCGTGGGGAGGCACTGGCGCCCTGAAGGCGAGATCGCTCGCATCATCCCCGTCAGCGAACGCGGGCAGGACTGGACGCGCATCGACGGCTATGTCGGCGCGGTCCGCAGCCGCAAAGTCTGGCTTCTGTTGGCTATTGCTGCAGCGGTGATCGGCGGAGCGGCCGCGGGCGTCTACTACGACGGGAGGAACGTGCCCGCCGCTGCGTCTCCATACAATGGAATCGAGTGGAACGCCGTGCAGGCAGTCCCGAAGCGAGCGCCGGATCCGGAAGACATCGCGTGGAAAGACCGCTCGGTGCTCCTCGACGGCCCGGCTCCTTCGCAGGACGCCCTCGTGGATCGCGGCGATGGTGCGGCGCCCGTTGCCGGACCGACCAGGAAGGCCGGTTTGGGCATCACCGTCATCGACGGCGATACCTTCAAGCTCGGCAACGACACCGTTCGCGTCGCGGGCATCGATGCACCGGAAACACATCCGCCGAGGTGCATGGAGGAAGCCCGCCTCGGCCTGGCCGCCACCGAGCAGCTCCGGGACCTGCTGAGCAGCGGGACGGTGACCCTGTCGGACAGCGGGGTCGACCATGACCAATACGGCCGTTTGCTACGCAACGTCGCTGTCGATGGCCGCGACGTCGGGCAGGCGATGATCGCTGCCGGATTGGCGCGGCCCTTCGGCAGCGGCCGTAAGCCGTGGTGCGCCTGAGCCGCCAATCTCAACTCTTTGGTGACGGGTACCGGGTTATGGCCGCCACATGAGCAGCACATTGATCGCCCGCTATGTGACCCCTTGGAAGTTCCGGCGAGAGCAGGATGCACAGCGCCTTCATGCAATCCGCCAGCGGGACGGCGACGATTGCCGCCGCTGCCGCCGGCCGATGCGTTTTGACCTGCCGGCCGGTCACGACTCGGGCCCGAAAGTGGAAATCATCGTCCCTGCGACGACTGATGAGGAGGAAGCGCTCGACAATCTCTGCTTGTGCCATCGGCGGTGCAATGCCGAGAACGCCGACTTCACCCGCGAGGTGCAGGAGCGTGTTCGCCGCAAGAACGAGGCCGAGTTGTTTTCCCGCTCCCGCAGGCGGGCCGCCAAGCGCGCATAACTTGCGAATATTCTCCGGCGGCTCCTAAAGTGAGCGCGAGGGGAGGGTCGGATGAAATCATCGGTCATTCTTGTTGCGGCGGCTGCCGCAGGGCTCACGGCCTGCGGAGGAACGGACAGCACGAACGCGTCTGCTAACGCCACGGTGAATGCGGCCACTGCCGAGTCGGCCAAGGCGAAACATCCAACCTATTGCTTCTACAAGGACAGCGCGACCAAGGCTTGGACCGCCGCCCGTGACAAATCAGGCAACCTGACGGTCAAGGGCAAGGTGCATCTGGACGATGCCGCCTATCGAGGTGATTTCGCCCCGGGCGAAGTCGACGGGGACAAGGCCAGCGTCTGGCTCATCATGAACCCCAACACCGGTTACGCCAGCCCCGACGGCTGGTGGGACGTCACCGCGACGATCCCCGACAGCAAGGCGGCGAAGAGCGTCGCGGTGATGTGCGGCAAGAAGACGGTGGCGACGCTAACGCCGAAAAGCTGACGTTTGGCCGGTTCATCGCGGCGCAAGGCAGCAGGGCACAGGTCTCGGTTCATGATCCTCACTTTCGCCGCCGCTGCTGCAATGTTCGGGGTGCCTGCCGAAGCGCCGGCGCAAGCAGCGCCCGAAAAATCGGCGACGACCGATTGCTCGCCCCGAGCGCCGGATCCGAACAGCCGCGAGGTGATCGTTTGCGTGCAGAAGCCGCAAGGGTTCCGCATCGATCCCGACGTGATGGCGGCGAAGAAGGCGCGGCGGCAGGCGCTCGCCGGACGGACAAAGACGCCGCAGGAAAAGATGCGGGACAATGGCTGCACTGTCGTCGGCGCGGCCGGCTGCGTGTTCGATCAGCCGGGCATCAACCTGCTCGCGGTGGCAGCGACCGCGGCGGAAATCTCGGCCCGTCTGGCCAGAGGGCAGGAGATCGGGAGCATCTTCGTCACCGATCCGCAGAAGAGCGAATACCAATATTACCAGGATGCGAAGAAGGAGCGCGAAACCAAGGAGACCGACAAGCGGGTGAAGGAATATGCTGCCAAGGCGAGGGCTGCGGCGCCGCCCGCGGACGCAGCGCCGGCACCCAATTCGGGGACTGATGCGCAAAAGGTAATTTCTCAGTAAGCATGTCCAGCTAGGTTCCCCAAGTGAGCAAGCCCTGGAAACCTGGCCGCCAGACCGTCGCCCTAGGCAAGTCGCGCATCCGCCGCGACCCTGTTCCGGTCGCCAAGCCAACCGTGATCCGCGTTGCTTCCCCCGAAGCGGAGATGTGGGGCGGCGTGACCGGCATCGTCCTGTTCGCCATCGGCATCGCCGTGCTGATTATCGGCGTTGGAGTCGCGACTTTCTCTAAATATGCCTCAATCGACGAGGCGCGGGCGCTGCAGTTCAACCAATGCTATAACGGCGGGCAGAATTGCGTGTTCGACGGCGCCACCATCCGTGTCGACGGAACCAAGATCGCCATCGCCGGCATCCAGGCGCCACAGATCATCGGCGCCAAATGCTCAGCCGAGCGGAGCCTTGGCATCGACGCAGCCGTCGGGCTGGCCGAGTTGCTCAACAGCGGCAAAGTGTCTACCGGCAAGCCCTTTCGCGACTATTACGGCCGCGACGTGAGCAAGGTGCTAATCGACGGCCGCGACGTCGGCGAGATCATGGTCAACCGCAACGCCGCGCGCAAATACGACGGCACCACCTACGACTGGTGCGACTGACGCACTCGTGCGGCCAAGGTGTCACGCGCCCCGGCCGCAGCTGAATATCAGGAGGCCATTCGCGCCTGCGTTGCCGTGCCGCGGGAAATGAGCACGCCAAGCACGACCGCGACGATGAGCAGGATCGGCACATCGCCGGTCAAATGGCCCTTCATCATTGGGTTACGCATCGATTCCCAGCCCATGATGAGCGCGTGGACGATGCTCGACACGACCACGAACCAGATGAGAGACGCATTCGCGGGCGGATCTTTCGCGGCCATGATCATGAACACACCGAGCGTCGCGTAAACGCCGACGATCATCAGGAAATAGTCGCTCGAAGCCGGGCTGCCTTCATGCCACGCCCAGCCCGAAGGCCAGAACATCGCGAGCGGATAGATGAGGCAGAACGCGATACCGAACAGGACGAGCGCACCGGACAATGCCTTGTTGTCGGACATAATGTGAACCCCCTCCACGTGCGGCGGACAGAAGGTGTCCGTCGGAGGCGCAAGCTAGCATTCCGGGTGCGTAATGTCTTGGCGTAATCCTGGAAAAGCGCGAAGCGCTCGGCGTGCCTAGCGCCTATTTGGCGTTACGGGCGCAGTTGATGCACAGCGCCGCCTCGGGGCGGGCCTGGAGCCGTTCGGGCCCGATCTTCTCCCCGCAGGCTACGCATGTTCCGTAGGTGCTGTCGGCGATGCGTGAGAGCGCGCGCCTGACGGACGCGATTTCCTTTTCGACGAGCGCCGCCTGATGCTCCAGCGCTTCGTCATCTTCCTGTTCGACGGCGAACTCGTTCCAGTCGGGATCGGCTGGTTCCGACAAGTCGCGGGCTAGGGTCGTCAGCCGGGCTTCGAGCTCGGCGAGAGCGGCCTCGAGACGGGCGCGGACCTCAGTCGTGTCGGGCATCGGCGACCTTTCGAATGCTGCCGCACAAAGAAAAGGACCGAGAGCAACTCTCGTTACTCCCAGTCCCTGTCACCAGAGTTCTTAGGCCCCGGTGGCAACGTCCTTCTCGCACCCTCGGGCCGGCCCGAAAATACGTAGATTCACGGAGTGGCGGCGGTCTCAGTTATCAGTGCTGGTTTGGATTCGGGTTCAAGTGAGGCGTCATGCCTCAAGCCGGCTCGGCCGCTTTCTCCGTTGAAGGCGCCCTCGCGAACATGGCGCGGTCGTATTGCGCCCGGCTGCTGATCGCGATGCGGTTCCAAGCGTTGATCTGGACGGCGGCGAGGGTCAGCCAGGCGATCTCGTCGTCGTTGAAATGAGCTTTGAGCGCATCGAAGGCCGGCTTCGACGCGCCGCTATCGGCGATCAGGGTCACTTCCTCGATCCAGGCAAAGGCGGCGCGCTCCTTTTCCGAATAAAGGGTCGATTCCTCCCACGCATCGAGCAGAGTCAGGCGCTCGACTGGCTCGCCGTCGTGAAGCGCCTCGTCGGTGTGCATCGCGATGCAGTAAGCGCAGCCATTGATCTGCGACGCGCGCAGCTTCAGCAGGTGCAGCAACTTGCGATCGACATGCTGCATGATCAGCCCTTCGAGCTGAAGAAAGTGACGGTAGGCGTCGGGCGCGATCTTCGACAGATCCATGCGGAGGGGTTCGGCGGGCATGATGGTGCTCCTGCGTCGGGTGGGCGACTCGGGATCCACCTAATGCTGCCGGTACGCGATTTCTACCGACGGGGGCACGGTGTAGTCCGCGCGCGGCTGGTGGAGATGATCCTTCCCCGAGACGTTTCGGACGGCTGGTTGTCGAATGCCGGGCCGGCTAGTCCGACGTTTCTTAGTCGCGTGCGAGCTCGGTGGTTTCTCGCTGAGCAGCACATAAAGGCGCAGGCCGAAGAAGATTGCTACGCGCTAGAAATGTGATGACTGATACTTGAAGTGCGCTCCGTCAGCCGATGTTGCCCGCAGCCGTCACTCCGCCGCGACCCCGCTAGCTTCGAACATATCCGGCCCCGCCTTCGCTGACGCATCGGCCGTCGAGCCTTCGCCGTCGTTGGCGACTTCGGCCTTTGCCTTCATGCGGCGGTCGAAATTATCCCAGACCTCGTTCCAGTTCCCGCGCGTGGCGCCCTTCGAATATTCGGTCGCCCGGGTCTCGAAGAAGTTGGCGTGCTCGACGCCGTTGAGGAGCGGGGCGAGCCAGGGGAGCGGGTGTTCGTCGACCATGTAGATCGGCGCGAAGCCGAGCTGGCCCAGGCGCCAGTCCGCGATGTAGCGGATGTACTTCTTGATCTCCTTGGGCGTCATGCCGTTGACCGGGCCCTGTTCGAACGCGAGGTCGATGAACGCGTCCTCCAGCCGGACCGTCTTCTGGCAGACGTCGAGGATGTCTTCGCGCACCGCCTTGGTCAGGCAGTCGCGTTCCTTCACGAAGGTGTGGAACAGCTTGATGATGCCTTCGCAGTGAAGGCTCTCGTCGCGGACCGACCAGCTGACGATCTGGCCCATGCCCTTCATCTTGTTGAAGCGCGGGAAGTTCATCAGCATCGCGAAGCTGGCGAACAGCTGCAGCCCCTCGGTGAAGCCGCCGAACATGGCGAGCGTCTTGGCGATGTCCTCGTCATTGTCGACGCCGAACGTGCTCAGGTAATCGTGCTTGTCCTTCATCTCCTTGTATTGGAGGAAGGCGCTGTACTCGCTCTCCGGCATGCCGATCGTGTCGAGGAGGTGCGAGTAAGCGGCGATGTGCACCGTCTCCATGTTGGAGAAGGCGGTCAGCATCATCTTGATCTCGGTCGGCTTGAACACGCGGCCGTATTTGTCGTGGTAGCAATCCTGCACCTCGACGTCGGCCTGGGTGAAGAAGCGGAAGATCTGCGTGAGCAGGTTGCGCTCGGTCTGGTCGAGCTTCTGCGCCCAGTCGCGGCAATCCTCGCCGAGCGGCACTTCCTCGGGCATCCAGTGGATCTGCTGCTGGCGCTTCCAATATTCGAACGCCCAGGGGTATTCGAACGGCTTGTACTGCTTGCGGGCTTCTAGGAGGGGCATGCTTACGCTCCTTTGGAACTGAATATGGGGATGGCGGGCGCGGGGTTCATCAGTCGATCCTCCGCGCGCGGACGTCGATGATGCGGTCGCGGGTGACGGTGTGCCCGCGCTTGGCGCCGACGCCGAAGACGACGATGCCGAGGAAATAGCCGAAGTCGTACCAGCCGCCGTTATTGGGCACGGCGTAGATGGCGACGTTGCTCACGAACAGCGAGACGATCCAGGCGACCGGGAAGATGAAGCCGTGCCACAGGCCGAGCAGGAAGCCTGGCGCTTGCGGCGCGACCGCGTCGGCCTGCTGCGTTGCGGCGCAGGCGGTGAGGGCGGTAGCGAGGCATGCCGCCGCCGCCTGTTTCACCAAAAGAACTTGCCGCCGCGCACCTTGCCGCCGTGCTGCGTCTTGGCCAGCCGGCCGCGCCACAGCTGAATGTACATCCACAGGCCGGAGAAGCTGAAGAACAGCAGCGCCAGGCCCGACATGATCGAAATGATCGTGCCCACCGGCCCGAAGCTCTCGCCCGAGTGGAGGTTGTGAAGCAGGCCGAGGTTCCACGCGCCGGGCTTCTGCTTGGGACGGCAGCTCATGGTATCCGGGCATTTGAAGCCCGGCGGCGCGACGGGTGCCGCCACCGCGGCGCGCGCCTCGCTCTCGAACCCGCCCTTGTTCACCAGCTCGCCGATCTGGCTGAGTAACCCGGTCGCCGAGATCCACAGCAGAAAGACGCCGAACAACGTTGCCAGCCAGCGATGCCATTTGCGCAAGTTCAAAACCTCCGTTTTGCGAATCGTTCGCAAAAAGCGGACGCGCGTGTTTTTGGCAAGAGCTCATCGGCCGGCCCCCGCATTGAGATCGAGCGGCGCGGTGCGCTGGTAGGCGATCGCGAAGCCGGCGATGACGATCCCGAAGGCGGTCATCATCATGCCGCCGATCAGCATCGCGGCGTAACGCGGCTGCTGCTCGCTCTGGTGGCGGATGGCGGTGACGAGCAGGCCAAGGCCGACGACCGCCGCGACGGCGCCGAGGATGATGAAGCCGGTCATCGGCGCTGCGCCGCCTCAAGCTCGGACGACGACGGGCGATAGTCGAGGCCGCCGAGCGCGTGGACGCCGAGGATCGCGGCTACGACGAACAGCAGGACCGCACCCTGGCTGCCGTAACTTTGGTCGGCATCCTTGCGGGCGCGGTAAAGCCACACGCCTGCGCCGAGGATGACGGCTGCTGCAACGAGCTCGATGATGCGGCCGCCGGTCATCGCCGCAGCCACTGCGCTCCGATGGCGAGGGTGGCGACGGTCGCGATCAGGTCGAGCGCGATGAGGCCGAGCACGACCGCGCCTGCACCCTTGGCGACGGTGCGGAGCGAGAGGGCGCGCTTCACTGACACGCCAGACACTCGTCATAGTCTGTGCTCGACGGGAGCTGGATTTCCTTGAGCTCGGGCGTGTTGTCCGCCTCGACGCCGCCGGCGAAGCCCGCGCGCTGCACCGACTTGGAGCGGAGGTAGTAGAGCGACTTGATACCGAGCTCCCACGCGCGGAAGTGGAGCATCATCAGGTCCCACTTGTCGACGTCGGCCGGGATGAAGAGGTTGAGCGACTGCGCCTGGTCGATGAAGGGCGTGCGGTCGGCCGAAAGCTCGAGCAGCCAGCGCTGGTCGATCTCGAACGACGTCTTGAACACGTCCTTTTCTTCCTGCGTCAGGAAGTCGAGGTGCTGGACGCTGCCGCCCTGCTCGAGGATCGAGTTCCAGACCTGCGCGCTGTCCTTCGACTTCTCCTTCAGCATCTTCTCGAGGTACGGATTCTTGATCGAGAAGGAGCCCGACAGGGTCTTGTGCGTGTAGATGTTGGCCGGGATCGGCTCGATGCAGGCGCTGGTACCGCCGGCGATGATCGAGATCGACGCGGTCGGCGCGATCGCCATCTTGCAGCTGAAGCGCTCCATGACGCCCATGTCGGCGGCGTCGGGGCAAGGCCCGCGCTCCTTCGCCAGCATCATCGACGCCTGGTCGACCTGCGCGCGGATGTGCTTGAACATCTTGAGGTTCCAGCTCTTCGCCATCGCGCCTTCGAACGAAAGGCCGCGCTGCTGAAGGAAGGAGTGGAAGCCCATGACGCCGAGGCCGACGCTGCGCTCGCGCTCGGCGCTGTACTTAGCGCGCGCCATCTCGTCGGGTGCGCGGGCGATGTAGTCGCTCAGCACATTGTCGAGGAAGCGCATGATATCCTCGATGAAGCGCTTGTCGCCGTTCCACTGGTCCCAGGTTTCGAGGTTGAGCGAGCTGAGGCAGCACACGGCGGTGCGGTCGGCGCCGAGGTGATCGCGGCCGGTCGGAAGCGTGATTTCCGAGCAGAGGTTGGACGTCGATACCTTGAGACCGAGGTCGCGGTGATGCTTCGGCATCGACCGGTTCACCTGGTCGATGAAAATGATGTACGGCTCGCCGGTCGCAAGGCGGGTCTCGACCAGCTTCTGGAACAGCGAGCGGGCGTCGACCTTGCCGCGCTCCGACCCGTCCTTGGGGCTGCGCAGGATGAATTCGTTGCCCGCGCGCACGGCTTCCATGAACTCGTCGGTGATCAGCACGCCGTGGTGGAGGTTGAGCGCCTTGCGGTTGAAGTCGCCGCTGGGCTTACGAATCTCAAGGAACTCCTCGATCTCCGGGTGTGAGACGTCGAGGTAGACGGCGGCCGAGCCGCGGCGCAGCGACCCTTGCGAAATCGCCAGCGTCAGGCTGTCCATCACGCGGACGAACGGGATGATGCCGCTGGTCTTGCCATTGAGGCCAACCGGCTCACCGATGCCGCGCACGCGGCCCCAATAGGTGCCGATGCCGCCCCCCTTGGACGCGAGCCAGACATTCTCGTTCCAGATTTCGGTGATTGCCTGCAGGCTGTCGTCGACGCTGTTCAAATAGCAGCTGATCGGGAGGCCGCGGCCGGTGCCGCCGTTCGACAGCACAGGCGTCGCCGGCATGAACCACAATCTGGAGATGTAATCGTAGACGCGCTGCGCGTGCTCGGCATCGTCCGAATAAGCGGCGGCGACGCGCGCGAACAGGTCCTGGTAGCTTTCGCCCGGGAGCAGGTAACGGTCGCGAAGCGTGTCCTTGCCGAACTCGGTCAGCAGGGCATCGCGGCTGTCGTCCGTCTTCACGTCGAACTTCAGCGCATCGACGCGCTTGCTGCCGGAGGTGGCGGTCGAAATGTCGTCGCTCGTTACTTCAGAGCCGGTCGAAAAATCCATCGCGCTTCCCCGTTCCTCGGCAGCCTCTTCGAGCGCCGCCTGTTCCTGTATTGTTCGACTCGGTGCCATCAGGACATCCTAGCCTATTTCCGGCGTTCGAAGGGCCTTTTTAACCATTCGTCCCTGTGGAAACCGGGGACGAACCTGTCCATCACCGGAATATACGTATTCCGGCGCCGAACACTAGGTGTTGAGAGACCCCCCTCTCGCGCTACTATCTATTGTGCCTTAAACAGAATCAGACGCAAGCGGGTAAATGCATCGTCAACTCAAAATCCTGTGGATTTGCAGTTTCGACACAAGAAAGTGGATCAGGCCGACGAGCGGTTCAGCGCGTCCCGACTGACGCAGCGGCTGGTGTTTCCTCTGATCGCAGTCGCGTTCCATCGCTGTAGAACCCAATCGGGCATTTCCTGCGTTGCGCCTGATGAACAAGGGAGAGGGCCGATGAAGTTGTTGCCTGTGCTTGCGGCGATCGTGCCGATGTCGCCGCTGCTGTCGGCGCAGGCCCCGCCTGCCGCGCATGTCGACATGCAGCGCATGTCCGAGGTGACGCGGACGCTGGCCTCCGACGAGTTCCAAGGGCGCTCGCCGGGCACCCCGGGCGAAACGCGAACGGTCGCCTACCTCATCGACCAGTTCAAGGCGGCGGGCCTGGAGCCGGCTGGCGAAAATGGCGGCTGGACCCAGACCGTGCCGATGATCCGAACCCATCTTCAGCAGCCGGCGACGGTGTCGGTGAATGCGGGCGGACAAGCGCTCACGCTGCGATCGCCCGACGACGTCTACCTCGGCACCGTGCGGGCGGTGGACCGGGTTCGCATTGCCAACGCGCCGATGGTGTTCGTCGGCTACGGCGTGAAAGCGCCGGAGCGCGGCTGGGACGATTTCAAGGGCGTCGACCTGAAGGGCAAGGTCGTCGTGATGCTGGTCAACGACCCCGACTTCGAAGCGGCGGCGGGCGAGCCGGTCGCGGGCAAGTTCGGCGGGAACGCGATGACGTTCTACGGCCGTTGGGTTTACAAATATGAGGAGGCGGCACGGCGCGGCGCAATTGCGGCGCTCGTGGTCCACGACACGCCGGGCGCGGGCTACGGCTGGAACGTCGTGAAGAGCGCGGCGGGCGAGAGCTATAACGTCGTCCTGCGGCCGGGCGCGCAGCAGCCGGTAATGATGCAGGGCTGGATCCAGGGCTCGGTCGCCGTCGACCTATTGAAGCGCGCGGGGCGCGATTTCGACCAGGTGAAGCGCGAGGCGCGGACGGCGGCGTTCAAGCCGATCGACCTCAAGGCCACCATGTCCGCCAACATTCCTGTGAAGCTGGAGCGGATCAGCAGCCAGAACGTGTTGGGCAAGATCACCGGCAGCCGCTTCCCGAACGAAACGGTGAGCTATGGCGGGCACTGGGATGCGTTTGGCATCGGCGCGCCGGACGCGCAGGGCCGGACCATCCGCCGTGGCGCTTCGGACGATGCACTGGGGCTGGCGGCAATGTTGGAGGTGGCGCGCATGTTCAAGGCCGCGCCGCCGCAGCGGACCGTGCTGTTCGCGGCGTGGACGGGCGAGGAGCGTGGGCTGCTGGGCTCCGAATATTACGCGCAGCATCCGCTCTTCCCGCACGAGACGATGGCGGCGAACCTGACCTTTGACACGCTTCAATGGCAGGGCCCGGTGCGCGACGCCGTGCTGGTCGGGCGCGGGCAGAGCGACATGGATCGTTACCTGGACGAAGCTGCGAAGGCGCAGGGGCGCTACGTCACGGTCGAGAACCATCCCGAGCGCGGACTTTTTTATCGCGCCGACCATTTCTCCTTCGCCAAGCGCGGCGTGCCGGTGCTGTTGAACATGGCGCTGGCGGGTGCGTACGACTTTCAGAACGGCGGGCGTGAAGCGGGCGAGCGCTGGCTCAGCAGCTTCACCGGCACCTGCTACCACCAGCCGTGCGACGAATGGAGCGCAAGCTGGGACCTGCGCGGCGCGGCGCAGGAGGCGGAACTGTTCTACGCCATCGGTTCACGGCTCGCGAACAGCCGCGAATGGCCGCAGTGGAGCGCAGGATCGGAATTCGCCGGTACACGCGCGAAGAGCGCAGCGAAGCGGGCGGGCAGGGCCGGGGAGCGAGGCTAGAGCAAAGGGCTGACCAGCCGGGCGAGGTTTTCCAGGACCTGCACCGGGTGGCCGCGTCGTACCCATTCGTCCAGCTTCAGCGCGATGCTCGTTTCGATGTAGCGGCGCTGGATTGCTTCGAGGTCGGCGACGGACTTCGTGTCGTAAAGGAGCAGGCTGACCTCCTCGTTGAGCTGGAATGACCGGAGGTCGACATTGCTCGAGCCGACGATGGCGAGCTTGCCGTCGATGCTGACGTTCTTCGCGTGCAGCAGGTAATCGTCGAACAGGTGGATGCGTACGCCCGCGTGGAGCAGCGCTTCGTAATAAGAACGCTGCGCGAGGTTCACGATCGGGTGATCGACGACTTTGCTGAGCACCAGGTCAACCTCGACGCCGCGCGCGGCGGCGGTACGGAAAGCGGCGATCACGTCCTGGTCGGGAATGAAATATGGGGTCGCAATGATCGCGCGTTTCTCGGCCTGGTGAAGCTGCCAGACGAGCAACGTCTCAAATCCTTCGAGCGGATATTCGGGGCCGCTCGGGAGGAGTTGCAGGACGGCGTCGCCTGAAGGGGCGGGCAGCTGGATCCCGTCCGGGGGCTGGGTACCGGTTTCGAGGAACCAGTCGCCGAGAAAGACGGCCTCCATCGCGGTGACGACAGGACCGGTGCAGCGCGCGATCAACTCGCGGTTGGTGACGCCGGGGCGGAAGTTCTTGTCGACGATATTTTGCGAACCCGCGTAACCGATCTGTCCGTCGACTATGAACAATTTGCGATGATTACGCATGTCGCGGCGGGTACGGCCGCGGAGCAGTCGCAGGGGAAGGGTGCGGCGCGTGTTGACACCGACCGCGCAAAGCTTGTCGATCGTCCCGCGCACCCAATGAATCGAGCCGATCGGGTCGATCAGCACGCGGCAATCGACGCCACGCGCGACCGCACGTCTGAGTGCGTCGATGACGCTGCAACCGGTTTTGTCATCGGCGAAAATGTAGACGAGGATGAACACGCGCTCCTTGGCCGCGTCGATATCGGCGACGAGGCGGCCGAGAGCGGCGTCATAATCGTCGAGAAGCTCGACTTGGTTGCCGGCGGTGGCGGGGAATAGGCCGAGCTTTTCGCAAAAGGCGGCGACCGCGGAGGGCTGATCCGGCTTGCTTGCGCTAAGTGCTTTCGTGACGCGGTCGAAAGCGGGGCGCAACAACTCGAAGCGTTCGATGCGGCCTTTGGGAAAGCGCGGCTGGCCGATCATCAGGAACAGCAAAAGCCCGGGGATCGGCAGGAAGAAAATCAGCAAAAGCCAGGCGGCCGCCGTGAACTTGCGACGGAATGGGATGACAACGAGCGCGCCCGCGCGGATCACCCACTCGGCAATATCGAGCAACATTCCCCAGGTGAGCGCGGGCAGGTCCATCGGCATTCGTTAGGTGACGCAGCGGTGGCTTTCCAGCTGTTCCGCTGGCGTAAAGAAGTCGTGTGGATTCCGTGGGAACTTGTAAGCCCATCTCGACGAACCGTTCGCGGCGACGCACAAAACGGCGATGCGCACGTTCCATCTCCTCACTGGCGCGGTTGCTGCGTCCCTCGCCTCGACTGCGTTTGCCGCCGACGACGGGATTTGCGCCGATCGGCCGGGTAAATCGTCGGAGACCTGCACCGTCCCAGCCGGGCATTGGCAGATCGAGACGGGGCTTGCCGACTGGGCGCTGCGAAAAGGTGGGAATGAGCGCGACACTTTGCTCGTGCTCGGCGAGACGACGGTGAAATATGGCCTCGACGCGGAATCGGACATTGAGGTCGACCTGACGCCGTGGGAGCGGGCGACGAGCCGTGCCGGCAACATCGATGACAGCGCGTCGGGGATCGGCGACGTCTACGTCAATTACAAGCGCCACCTAACGGCGAGCGACGCTCCGTTCCAAGTGACGTTGCTCCCTTTCGTGAAGATTCCGACGGCAAAGCGGTCGCTTGGCAACCGCAAGTTCGAGGCCGGGCTGCTGGTCCCCATGGGCTTCCCGCTCGGCAGGTCGCCATTCTCGGTGAACTTGACGCCTGAGTTCGACTTGGTCGCGGACGAGGACGGCCATGGCCTTCACGCGTCGATGAGCCAAGTTGCAAGCCTCGGTTGGGAGCTTTCGCCCAGGCTCAACGTGGCGGGCGAGATTTGGGGGCAGTGGAATTGGGATCCGGCGGCCACGGTGCGGCAATATTCAGCCGATGCGTCGATTGCCTATTTGGCCAGCAAGAACGTGCAACTCGACGCGGGCGCCAACTTCGGTCTCAGTCGGGAGACTGCGGACATTGAGCTTTATACGGGCGTGGCAATGCGGTTTTAACAGCTGCCGATCGCTCCACGAGGCAGATCTTATTCGATGCGAGACGACGTCGGTGACGGAAGCCCGTTCATCGAAAAGGAATTGCGCCGCCCGTCACTAACGTCAGTCATGCCCCAAATTGAACCGACGCAAGAGGGGGCCCAGCCGATGGCGCTCAGTCGCCGTGACTTCATCCGGACTGCAGCGGCAATGGGCGCATCGCTTGCCTGGGTCGGGAGTGCTCGTGCCTCGCGCAGCAACTGGCGGCAAAGCAGCGCGCATTATCCACAAGGTGTCGCATCCGGTGACCCCGATGCGCAAAGCGTCATCCTGTGGACGAGGCGGCCTTACGACGGCGGAGACCGTCACCTGCTCACTGTCGAGGTGGCGGAAGACGGGGCCTTTGAGCGCGTGGTGGCGAACGCCCGGACGCCCGTGCTGGCCAACGCCGACTGGACGGCGCGCGTGCTGGTGGGCGGGCTCAAGCCGGCGCACGTCTATTGGTTCCGTTTCACCGACGCAGAAGGGAACGGCAGCCGGATCGGCCGCACGATCACCGCGCCGCGCGATGACGATCCGCGACCAGTCAAATTCGCATTCGTCAGCTGCCAGAGCGTCAACGAGGGGAAGCTCAACGGCTACCGGCGGATGATCTTCGAGGATGAGCGTGCGGTGCCGGCGGAGCAACTCGGGTTCGTGCTCCACCTTGGCGACTTCATCTACGAGGTCGTTGAATATCCGGAAGAGGTCCCGACCCGATACGACCGGACCATCTATGAGGTCGCGCGGATCCCCGACGGCGGGCAGACAGACAAGCTTCATTATCCGCTGACGGTCGAGGGCTATCGCGCGGTCTATAAAGGCTATCTCGCCGATCCCGACCTTCAGGATGCCCGCGCCCGCTGGCCGTTCGTGGGTATGTGGGACAATCACGAATTCTCGTGGCAGGGCTGGCAAAGCATACAGCGCGCTGGCGACGACGGCCGTCCCGGCCAGACCATCAAGGTTGCCGCCAACCAGGCCTGGTTCGAATATATCCCTGCCCGTGTGAAAGCGCCGAGCGGGACGCTCGAGACGTTCGGGCCGCCCGCACTCAAGAATGTCGCGATCGAGAAGTGGGATGAGAACGGTCTCGGTGACGAGCCGAACAATCTCGCCGCCATCAACAGCCTGATCGGCTATCGCGCGGTCCGGTACGGCCGGCACCTGGACCTTATCATCACCGACCAGCACAGTTACCGGAGCAAAGACCCGACCGAAGCGCCACAACTGGAGAAGCTCGGGTTGCCGGGGTTCAATGGCATGTTTCCCGAAAGCGCGATGCAGGTTCTCGATGGCGGGCGATCGTTCAACGGCGGAAAGCCCCCGGCAGAGCTGACGTTCGGGGAGGTGCGGGTCGCGAATCCGCAGAAGGACGCGCCGCCGCAGACGATCCTTGGCGCGGAGCAGAAGGCTTGGTTCAAGGAGAAGCTCAAGGGCTCGACCGCGACCTGGAAGGTCTGGGGCAATTCTCTCGGCAGCCTCGACTGGCGGGCGGACCCGCAAAACATTCCCGCCGGGGTGACGACGCAGCCGTGGCCCGCGGGCTATGCCATCCTTAGCAGCGGCGACCATGGCAGCGCCTATGTCGAGCGGAAGGAGATTTACGGTCTCGTCCACGATTCAAGAATTACCGGCTTCGCGATCGTGTCGGGCGACCGCCACAGCTTCTGGGCCGGCTATGCGTCGGCGGCGCTGCCGCCGGGCAAGTTTGAGCCGGTCGGCCTGAGCTTCGTCGGCGGGTCGCTCGCCAGCCCGGGGGTCATGGAATCCTATGAGCACAAACTACCGAAGGATCTTCCGACGCGTGCCCTGTTCCTTGCCGACCGGCCGGACGGGGCTAAGCCCGACTGGACATTCAACATGCTGCTTCGGCACGGCGTCCGTTCGTGCCTCGATTATGCGAAGAACTTCGACCTTCCCCGCGCCCGGTCATTATCGAACGCGAAGCTCGCTCCACATTTGGAGTTCGTTGATCTGGGCGGTCACGGCTATGCGACGGTGCGGCTAAGCGCCAACGAAATGCGGACCGAATTCGTGTGCATCCCGCGCCCGGTGACACGCAGCGAGCGCGCGGACGGTGGTCCGCTTCGTTACCGGGTCGTGCACAGCGCGCCGCTGTGGGCCGCGGGAGAGCGCCCGAAACTCTCGGTGAGGGTAGTCGAGGGCGATCCCGGACTTTCTATCTGAGGTTCTCGACGGGCGAACGCTCGCTCTGTCTCAATGCCGGCGAGATCGTTAGTAAAGCAGGCGCCGTGAAGGCGCTAATCTAATGTTGCGATAACGAAGCGGGCCGGACGAAGACAGCACTGAACACTACGGCAAGAGCACACAGTTCCGACTGTCCTGAGCCTCTACCTCTGCAAATCATTCAGGGACCCTTCGTCTGCAATGGATGGAAAGCTCCCCTCAGTTTTCAGGCACCCAGCATCCTCTTCACGCCGCGCGCCGCTTGGCGCAGGCGTTGTTCGTTCTCGACAAGGGCGATGCGGACGAAGCCTTCGCCTTCCTCGCCGAAGCCGACACCGGGCGCTACGGCGACGTGGGCTTCGGTCAGCAGGCGCTTGGAGAATTCCATCGCGCCGAGGTTGTGGAAGCGCTCGGGAATCGGGGCCCAGGCGAACATGCTGGCTGGCGACACGGGAATGTCCCAGCCGGCGCGGCCGAAGCTTTCGACGAGGACGTCGCGGCGCTTCTTGTAGAGCGCGCGGTTGGCCTCGACGATGTCCTGCGGGCCGTTGAGGGCGGCGACGGCGGCGGCCTGGATCGGCGTGAAGGCGCCATAGTCGAGATAGGACTTCACGCGTGCGAGCGCCTCGATCAGGCGCGCATTGCCGACCGCAAAGCCCATGCGCCAGCCCGCCATCGAATAGGTCTTGGACATCGACGTGAACTCGACCGCGACCTCTTTCGCGCCTTCGACCTGAAGGATCGATGGCGTGGGCGTGTCGCCGAAATAGATCTCGGCATAAGCGAGGTCGGATATGACGATGAGGTCGTGCTCGCGCGCGAAGGCAACGAGGCGTTCGTAGAAGGGCAGGTCCGCGACGTAGGCGGTTGGGTTGGAAGGGTAGCCGACCACCAGCACCTTCGGGCGCGGCACGGTATAGCGCATTGCGTTGGTGAGGCGCTCGAAGAACTCCTCGCCGGGCGCGGCGGGGATCGAGCGGATCGCGGCGCCGGCGATGATGAAGCCGAAGGTGTGGATCGGATAGGATGGGTTGGGCGCGAGCACAACGTCGCCGGGTGCGGTGATCGCCTGGGCTAGGTTGGCGAGGCCCTCCTTCGAGCCGAGCGTGACGATGACTTCCTTGTCGGGATCGACGGTGACGCCGAAGCGGCGCAGGTAATAAGCCGCCTGCGCCTTGCGGAGGCCGGGGATGCCTCGGCTGGCGGAATAGCGGTGGGCGTTGGGCTTGGCGGCGACTTCGGCGAGCTTCTCAATGACGTGGCGCGGCGGCGCGCCGTCGGGGTTGCCCATGCCGAGGTCGACGATGTCCTCGCCCGCGGCGCGTGCCTTGGCCTTCATCGCATTGACCTCGGCGAAGACGTAGGGAGGCAGGCGCTGGATGCGGTAGAAGTCGGAGTCCATCGGTGGACTCTGACGGCGCGACCTTAGTGCGGCAAGAGCGCGAGGATGCGGCGGAAGGCTTTGGCTTCGGCGGCCGTATAAGCGCTGCGGTCATCGCGGGGCGCCTTCTCGGGCACGCCGGTCGTAAAATAAGCGATGCCGACGCCGTGGGCGCGGTCGATCCACAGTCCGGACTTCAGGCCGTAGGCGTCGCCGGCGTGGCCAACGAAGGTCGCGCCGTTGGTGCACATGTCGTCGCGGCAGCCGGGGACGGACGTGGGCAGCTGGTTCGTGCCATTGCCCGAACTGCAGTAAAAGCCGTCGTCGGTCTTTCCGTTGCTGCCGTTGAACGTCCAGGTCTGGGCGAGGAGCGTGTCGACCGACTGCGGCGTGAGGATGCGGACGCCGTCTATCTCGCCGCCGTTCAAGAGCATGCGGCCGATGCGGGCGAGCCCGCGCGCGGAAATGCGCAGGCCGCCTTGCGGGGAGAAGAGCGAGCCGTTCTCGCCAAGCTTCCATAGTTTGAGATCGCACGACGTCGGGTCTTTCACGAACACCGGGCAGTCGGGTTGTTTACCGTGAAGGTCGTCCTTCACCGGCTTGCCGCCTTGGTCGAGCTCGACCGCGCGGGCGACGGCGGCGTCGCTGCACGTCGGCCAATTAAAGCAGGCGTCGAGCTTCATCGGCTCCAGCACTTCGCGGCGCACCCAGATGTCGAAACGCTCGCCGGTCACGCGCTCGATGATTGAGCCGACGATCGGATAGTTGGTGTTGACGTAGCTGAAGTAGTTTGCGGCGGGGCCGTGATGTGCGTCCCAGTTCAGCGGATCCTTCATCAGATCCTGCAATGAGGCGCCGAGCGGGATCGCGTAATTGTCGTCGCGCTCGCGGATCGAGCTAGTGTGCGCGAGCAGCATGGCGAGATTGATCGGCTGATCGGGGAAGCTCGGGTTGCGCAGCTTCCAGCCGAGCCGGGGCGAGACGTCGCTAGTGAGGTCGAGCTTGCCCTGCTCGACCAGCTTCATCACGCCGATGGCGGTGACCATCTTGCTGAGCGAGGCGACGCGGACGGGGTCGTCGGCAGTGACTGCGCGGCGGGTTTGCGGGTCGGCGAGACCCTCGGCGAAGCTGGCAACTTCACCGGCGCGATCGAAGGCGACGCCGACTTCGGCATGCGACATTACGGGTCGCGGCACGGTGGCACATGCCGCGAGCAGCAAAGGGAAGAAGAGCGCCGTGATCCGCACGGCGAGGAGCTTAATCGTTGTAGGCGGGCAATGACCAGCCGCGTGCGATGGCGGCGGCACGAAGGGCAAAACCGGCGATGGCGGACACCAACGCTGAGACCCAGACCGGCGCGCCCGCGAAGTCGAGTCCGACGAACAGACCTGCCGCAAGCGCGGCCGCGGTGACGTACAGTTCCGGCCGCAAGAGGATCGAGGGCTCGCTGGCTAGCAAGTCGCGGATGATGCCGCCGGCGCAAGCCGTCAGCACGCCCATCGCGAAGGCAGGTACGGGAGCGACTCCGAAGGCGAGCGCCTTGGCCGAGCCGTAGGTCGCGTAGGCGCCGAGGCCGGCGGCGTCGAACCACAGCAGCGCCTTGCCCGCGATCCTGCGATGGCTGATGAGCCAGACCAGCAAGGCGGCAACGATGCAGATGAGCAAGGTCGCGTTCGTGTGCACCCAGAAGACCGGCGCGCCGATCAGCAGGTCGCGCAGCGTGCCGCCGCCGACGCCGGTGACGACGGCGAAGAAGATGAAGGTCACGAGCGTCTGCCGCTTTTCCGCCGCCAGCAGCGCGCCCGAGATCGCGAACACGGCGATACCGAAATAGTCGAGCAGGACGAGCGCGGTCGGTATTTGCGGCAGGATGGGCATGAGGCCTACAGTAGCGCGATGGCGGACCAAACGAATAGCGGCGCGATGCCGACCCTCGAAGATTGGCAGCATTGGACCCTCGTGATGGGGCGCGCGCAGCAGATGCTGATGGAATTCTGGGCCGGGCAAATGAAGGCGGGCCAGCCCATGCCGCAGTTCGGCACGACGCCGTCTGCCTTCGGGTTCGGCGAGCAGGCGCCGGGCGGCGATCCGATGGCGCTGATGACCGCAGGCGCGCAAGCCTGGGCCAAGGGCCTGGAGACGTGGGGCAAGATGTTGGGTGGCGTGACCGCAGCACCGGAGTCCCAAAAAAAGGACCGGCGGTTCGCGGCACCTGAGTGGAGCGAGAACCCGATCTTCGGTACGATCAAGAACAGCTACCTGCAGATCTCAGACCAGCTGCTCGGCACGGTCGACCAGATCGAGAATATCGACGCCGACATGCGCGAGAAATTGCGCTTCGCGACGCGCAGCTTCGTCGACGCGATGAGCCCGTCCAATTTCGCTTTGACCAATCCACAGGTGCTGAAGCGCACGCTGGACACGCGCGGCGAGAATTTGCTCAAGGGCCTCGCGAACATGCTGAAGGACATTGCGTCCGGACAGCTGACTCAAACCAAGCAGGGCGTGTTCGAGGTCGGGCGGAACCTTGCGACGACGCCAGGCAAGGTGGTGAAGCAGACGCCGCTCTACCAACTCATCCAATACACGCCGACGACCGACGAGGTCCTGAAGACGCCGGTCGTGATCTTCCCGCCGTGGATCAACCGCTTCTACATCCTCGACCTCAGCCCTGAGAAAAGCTTCGTCAAATGGTGCGTGGACCAGGGCATTTCCCTGTTCATGGTCAGCTGGAAATCGGCCGACGAAAGCATTGCCGATGCGCGCCTCGAGGATTACGTCCTTAAGGGGCAGGTCGACGCGATCGACACGGTGCGCGAGCTGCTGGGCGTCGAGGGCGTTCACGCCATCGGTTATTGCGTGGCGGGGACGACGTTGGCGGCGACGCTGGCCTACCTCCAGGCGCAGAAGCGGGCCGAGAAGGTGAAGTCGGCGACCTTCTTCACGGCGCAGGTGGACTTCACCGAGGCGGGCGACCTGAAGCTCTTCACCGGGCCGGAAACGATGGGGCTGCTGGAGCAGCTGACGAAGGAGAAGGGCTATCTCGACGGCCGCTACATGGCGGCGACGTTCAACCTGCTGCGCGGGCGCGACCTCATCTGGAGCTATGTCGTCAACAATTACCTGCTCGGCGACGAGCCGGCGCCGTTCGATTTGCTTCACTGGAACAGCGACACGACCAACCTACCGGCAGGCTGGCACCGCGACTATCTCGAGACGCTCTACAAGGGGAACAAGCTTGCGGAGAAAGGCGGCATCAAGGTCGCCGGGACGCCGGTCGATATCGATACGGTGAAGACGCCGGCGTATATCCAGGCCGGGCGCGAGGACCATATCGCGCCGCCGCAGAGCGTGTGGAAGATCATGGACCATTTCGCCGGGCCGAAACGCTTCCTGCTCGCGGGTTCGGGACACATCGCGGGTGTGGTCAATCCGCCTGCCGCCCAGAAGTATCAATATTGGGTCAACGAAAAGTCGAGCGCGACGCTGGAGACGTTCGTCGCGGGCGCAACCGAGCATAAGGGCTCGTGGTGGCCTGACTGGCTCGCATGGCTGAAGAAGCAGGACCCGGCGACGGTGAAGGCGGATGGTGCGCGCGTGCCAGGCAAGGGCAAGCTGAAGGCCATCGAGGATGCGCCGGGGAGCTATGTCCGATCACGCTGATCGGTTGACGCTTCGGCTTGCGCAGGCGGATGAGCGTGACGAGCTGGAAGAACTGCAGCGGCGCGCTTCGCTCGAATTGCCCGACTATCGCGAACAGTTATTGGCCTATCCGGAGGTGATCCATTTGCCGCCCGCGCAGATTGCAAACGGGCAAGTAATCGTTGCCGAGTTTGGCGGCGAGATTGCGGGATTCGCAGCGGTGGTCGGCGGCGAGCTCGATGGGTTATTCGTCGAGCCCGATCTGTGGGGCCTCGGTATCGGCAGGGCGCTCGTGGACGCGGCCACACATTCGGCGCGACAGCGAGGGCTCGCATTAAGGGTCATTGCCAACCCGGCTGCCCGCGTGTTCTACGAGAACTGCGGCTTTTCGCTGGAAGGCGAGGCACAGACGCGGTTCGGGCCGGCGCTGAGGATGACGCGATAGCGCGCCGTTAACCCTAATTCAGCACCTTGCCGCTACAAGCCAGCGCATGACCGCCGAGGCCATTCTCCCCGAGACTTCAGCACCCGCGCAGCGCCGCGATTTGCGTGGATATCTGCTTCTGGCGAGCATGGCCGTCGGGCTGATCCCGGCACTTGGCTTCGTCTTCAGCATGTTCTGGTACCGCGGTTATCTCGGCGACTGGAACGTCTTCTGGGGTATTGAGACTGCTCCATTGGAATGGGTTTACGGGCATTACCTCCCCGTATTTCCCTACCCTCCAACTGGACTAATGCTCTTCCGGCCGTTCGGATTGCTGCCATTCTGGCCTTCGCTGCTGGCGTGGAGCGCTGCGGGGGCTACAGCAATGGCGTTCGCTTCGCGCCGGATGCTCAGCAGGGGCGCGCTTGCGATGGGCTTTTGCACTAACGCAATGATCGGCGTTCTGCTGGGTGGGCAGACGAGCCTATTCGTCGGCGCCCTGATCATTGGTGGCTTAACAACGCAAAACCCGCGCTGGCGCGGTGTCTTGCTGGCGACGGCGGCAGTGATTAAGCCCCAATCCCTGCTCGCGGCGCCCATTGCTCTGATTGCCGAACGCAATTGGCGCGCAATTGCTTGGGTAATTGCGACCACACTTACACTGGCGCTCCTGTCGCTTGCAGCTTTTGGGTTGGAGACTTGGACGCGTTGGTTGGCCGAGCTTCCGAAGTTCCATGCATGGCTAATCGATCACGGTATCGATCGCCGTGACGTCGGCGCTTACGGGCTGGTGCGCGCCGTCGGCCTCCCCGGCTGGCTGTTCGTCATCGCCATTCCGCCGGCGCTGGTGACGAGCTGGTCGGTATTCCGCACCGAAACGCCGATCATCGACCGCTATGCCGCCTTTGCCTGCTGCACGGTGATGATGTCGCCTTACACTCTGTCGTACGACCTCGCCGGATTGAGCCTAGCGTGCGTCGCGATGCTGATGGACCGGAAGCGCTCGCCGCTGATCTGGGTCGCGGCTGCGCTTATCCTGAGCACAATATTCGCGAACCTCGGAATCGTGCTGATGACGGGAATGCTCGGTTACGAAGCGCTCAACCGGCTGCGCGCCGAGAAACTGGGGGTCAGCATTTCTGATACTTCCAGTGCCGCCGTTTCCCCTCGCTGAGCCACTCCACTGCCGCCTCGATACGATTGGCGCGGGTTGCGTCTTGCTTCGCTTCGGAAATCCATTCGCAATAGTCGCGCTGCGCTGAAGGGGGGAAGCCTTCGAGCGTGGCTTTCGCCTTGGGCGCTTTGGCTAGCGCGGCGGCGAATTCCGGGTGCATGGACGGAGTGGGCTTTGGCTCGTGCTTGGGCTTGCGCGGCGCCGGTGCGGCCTTGGCGAGCTCGGCGGCTTCGCGGATGAGGCGATCGAGCTCGGCATCGGGCGGAAGCTCTTCGAGCGACTTGATTTTGCCGAACTGGCCCATGGCGCCGACTGTATCGTGGCTCGAATAGAGTTCCTGGCCCCGCCAGAAATTGAGCGCCGTATGCGCTTTGAATGCAGCGGTAATCAGGACGATCTTACCGCCGACGGTATAGGCCGGCATGCTCCATTTGATCGCCTCCTCGACGTCGGGAAGTACGGCGTGAACGCGTTCCCGGACATGTTCGAGAATGGGTTTCGCGAAAAGCTGCGCCTTCGCGATGTAGGCATCGATGCGCGGCTCGCGGCTCAGAGAATGCCTCCTCCGAGCATCAGACGGACGACGCCGATTACAATGACGAACAGGTTGAGGTTACGCCCCGACGTGCTGCGCGAAATCATGCCGACCGCGGCGCCGATAATGGCGAGCGGGATGATCAGCCAGTTGGCCCAGCCGAGGAGCGGGATGAAGGCGACCAGGGCACAGATGAATGCGACGGCGCCGATGATGAGTGAAACGATGTTGAACATGGGTTGCTGCCTATCATCATTCGGGCGCCTGCGGCAGTTCCTCTTGTGCAGGCGGCGTGCGCAGCAGCGCGATCGTGTAGAGGGCCAGCCCGACCCAGATCGCCGGGAAGGCGACGGCGTGGGCAAGCGCGACCTTCTCCCCGTAGAGCAGGACGGCGATCAGGAACTGTAGCGTCGGCGCGATGAACTGCAGCATGCCAAGCGTCGAATAAGCGAGCCTTCGCGCGGCGACGGTGAACAGAATCAGCGGCGTGGTTGAAACGATCCCGGACAGGACCAGCAGGGTCGTGTCGACGGTCGTGGTCCCGATGACACTCGCGCCGCCGCTGGATCGCCAGGCGAGCCAGCCGATCGCGAGCGGGAACAGGATCGCGGTTTCGATGCCGAGGCCCGTAAGCGCGTCGGCCGCGACGACTTTGCGGAGGAGGCCATAGAGCGCGAAACTGGCGCACAGGCTGAGGCTGATCCACAACTGGCCGAGCGCACCAGCGGCGAGGACGCAGATGCCCGCGGCGGCGAGCACCACGGCGCCCCATTGCAAGCGGTTCAAACGCTCGTGCAGCACGAAGCGCCCGAGCAGGACGTTGGCGAGCGGGTTGAGATAATAGCCGAAGCTGGCGGCTAGGATGTGGCCGCTAGTCACGGCGTAGACATAAAGTAGCCAATTGACGCCGATGAGCAGCGCCGTAAGCGCCAGGATACCGAGCGTTCTGGGCTGGGTAATCGCCGCGCGCACCTTGGCGAAGCTTCTGGAAGCGAGGATGAGAAGGGTCAGGAACGGCAGCGACCAGAGGACGCGATGAGCCACGATGTCGAATGCCGGGACGCCCGCGAGCGCCTTGAAGTAAATGGGAAGGACGCCCCACAGGCCGTAGGCACCGACCCCGTACAACAGGCCCTTGCGCGGTAGATGTCCCTCATGTTTGCGTGCGTTCATTCCGCCGCGATTAGAGGGCGTGAGGGCGTAGTTAAAGCGCACGGTTAACCAATCGTTAGTTGATAGTTGGTGATCGGCATGTTTTGGATTCCAGCGAGGGAGCAAGAGGCTTGCCGGCGATCGACACCAATGTTCGTACTCGCGTCCGACTTGGAACGCTGATCGCTGTTGCCCTGCTTGCGTCGGGCTGTGAAACCAAGCCGACGCGCCCGCCCGGCGTTCGTCCGGTGGTCACGGTGGAACCGCCGGCCAAGTCCGAAGCCTGGAAGAAACTGGCAACCGCAGCCGATCAGAATCGCATCGCGCGGCTCGATTCGGCGTGGCAGCAGGCACTCACCGAAGCGGGAAAGAGCTTCACGGGCGAGATCCGCAAGGAAGGGGCTTTGCTGAAGCCGCAGGCGGCGTTGCCGCGACCGGCGCCGACGCCGGGAAGCTATAATTGCCGGCTGATCAAGCTGGGCCAGGCGGTGCCGAAGACGCGGGCATACGAAAGCTTCAAACCCTTCTTCTGCTACGTCGAGGTCGAGGGCGACTTGCTGACGATCGTCAAGCAGACGGGCAGCCAGCGTCCGGCCGGGCGTTTATGGGAAGACGACAGTTCGGAGAGGCTGATTTTCCTTGGCAGCCTGGCGCTTGGCGACGAGCAGATGCCTGTCGCTTATGGCGACGACCCCAAGCGCGACATGGCCGGCGTGCTGGAACGGATCGCGCCGTTCAAATGGCGGTTGGTCATTCCGTGGCCGCAGAGCACGTCGAAGCTCGACGTGTTTGAACTGACGCCGGTCGCGCAGCAACCGCAGGGATGAATGACGACACGGCAGGGTTGCTGGCCGACCCTGCGGAGGTGCGTGCAATCCTGATCTCGTCGGCCCAAGCGGGCGAATCGATCACATATTCAGAGACGCTGGCATTGCTTGGCCACCATTTCACGCGGCCGAAGATGCGGGCGTTGTGCAAGGTGCTCGCCTTTGTCGACGACGAGGCGGAGAAGCGCGGCGAGCCTGAGCTGGCTGTGCTAGTCGTGCGGCAGTCGGACCGCTTGCCGGGGCAAGGCTGGTGGATCGGTGGCGCGAAGAAGCATGGCTATACCGGCCAGTGGGAAGGGCCCAAGGCAGCACGGCTGATCCGCAAGCTGCAGCAACAGGCCTTTGCACATTGGGCGGGACGAGACGCCTAGCATTCGCTAGGAAGCGCGCCCCATGGCCGAGGCACGCACTTACATCGTTACCGACGACGACGACGGAATCCGTTTGGACCGCTGGTTTAAGCGGCACATGCCGGACGTCAGCTTCAACCTCGTCTCGCGCTGGTCGCGGACGGGGCAGCTGCGGGTCAACGGGAACAAGGCTGTCCCCGGCGACCGGATTGAGGCTGGGCAGGAAATCCGCGTTCCTCCGGCCGAGACGACGCCCGCCCGCACTGGCAAGCCCGTCCGCAAACGTGTCGACCTCACCGAGGACGAAGTCCGCTACGTCCGCGAAATGGTGATCCATGAGGACCCTCACGCCTTCGTGCTCAACAAGCCGCCGGGGCTGGCGACGCAGGGCGGGACCAAGACGACGCAGCATCTCGACCGCCTGCTCGACGGGCTCGGCGACGATCGTGGGCGGCCCAAGTTGGTGCACCGGCTCGACAAGGATACGTCGGGGGCGCTGCTGGTGGCGCGCACGGCGCGCTCGGCCGGGCACTTCGCGAAGGCCTTTTCGGGGCGGACTGCGAAGAAGGTCTATTGGGCGCTAGTCGTCGGCAAGCCCGATTCCGACGAAGGCACGATCGATGCGCCGCTCGCCAAGCAGCCGGGAACGGGCGGTGAAAAGATGCATATCGACGAGGAGCATGGGCTTCCGGCGAAGACGCGTTTCCGTATCATCGATCATGCCGGCAATCGCGCGGCCTGGGTCGAGCTGCAGCCGCTGACCGGCCGTACACATCAGCTGCGCGCGCACATGGCGGCGATCGGCCATCCGATCGTCGGCGATGCGAAATATGGCGGGCCTGAGGCGTTCCTTACCGGCGGAATCAGCCGGAAGATGCACCTGCACGCCCGCCGCATCCGTATCGATGCGCCCGAGGGCGGCAAAATCGACGTGACCGCGCCGCTGCCGGTGCATTTCGCCGAAAGCCTTTCGACCCTGGGTTTCGTGGAGGCCGCGGGCGACCGCGTGCCGCCGCCGCGTCCGCAACCGGGCTTCAAGGCCAAGCGGGTGCCGAGTGACAAACGCCGAGGCGAGCGGCGCTCGCGGGGGGCGCAGCCGAAGGCCAAGCGCCGGTGAACCGACTGGCGATCTTCGATTGCGACGGGACCTTGGTAGACAGCGGCGCGACGATCTTCGCGGCGCTGAAGGTCAGCCTCGAGCGCAACGGGTTGGAAGTGCCGCCGCCGGAGCAATGCCGGCGGATCATCGGGCTTAGCCTCGTCGAGGCGATCGCGACCTTGCTTCCGGCCTTGGACGCCGACCGGCACATCGACCTCGCCGAGGATTACAAGCACGCTTTCATGGACCTGCGCGCCGCAGGACGGGTGGAGGAGCCGCTTTTCGACGGCGTGATCGAGCTGCTCGACCGGTTGGAGCATGATGGATGGCTGCTCGCGGTGGCGACGGGCAAGTCCGACCGCGGACTCAAGCATTGCCTCGACAGCCACAATATCCACGCGCGCTTCGTATCGTTGCAGACGGCCGACCGGCATCCGTCGAAGCCGCATCCGTCGATGGTTCAGCAGGCGATCGCCGACGCCGGTGCTTCGCCGGAGACCAGCATCGTCGTCGGCGATACCAGCTTCGACATGGCCATGGCGGCGGCGGCGGGCGCGGCGCCCATCGGGGCCGGCTGGGGCTATCATGAGGCTGAGGAATTGATCGAAGCCGGCGCGGTGGCGGTTGCAGAGCAGCCGCTCGACGTGCTCGATCTCGTCAGGAGCCATGTTCATGGATGAAGATGTCGCGAAGCGCCGGCTGCTTCTCTACATGCTGGTCCGCTTCATCGGCCTGGCGATATTCTTCCTCGGCATGGCCATCATCTACACCGATCTGCTGCGCCCCGGCGGCTGGCCGCAGGTTGGCGCCATCGTCGCGATACTCGGCGTGATCGACTCCTTCTTTGCACCGCGACTACTGAAGCGCGCCTGGGACGAGAAGGACCGCAACGCGCAATGAAGCGCTTCTGGAAGGAAGTGCTGGTCATCCGGGAGGATGACGGCTGGGGCATTCAACTTGACGGACGGCCGGTGAAGACGCCGGCACGCGCGCCCTTGCTGGTGCCGAGCGAGGCGCTGGCAAATGCGATTGGCGAGGAATGGCGATCGGTTGCGGAGGATATCGACCCTCGCGCGATGCCGCTGACCGGGCTCGCCAATGCGGCGATCGACCGGGTTTCCGCAGGCAGGCAGGCCTTTGCCGAGGGATTGGCGCGCTACGCCGCGGCCGACCTTGCCTGCTACCGAGCGGAGGGACCACGCGCGCTTGTTATGCGGCAGGAGCAGGACTGGGACCCGCTGCTTGCCTGGGCGCGGCGGCGCTACGACGTCGACTTCACGACGACCTCTGGGATCATGCACGTCGGCCAGCCGGAAGCCACCTTCGAACGGCTGTCGCATGCGGTGTCGACGCTCGATCCGTTTCACCTGGCCGGGCTTGCGCCCTTGGTGACGATCGGCGGATCTTTGGTCGCGGCGCTCGCGGTCCTCGAAAAGGCGATGATGCCCGAGCAGGCGTGGGCGGCGGTCAGCCTGGATGAAACTTGGCAGCTCGAACAATGGGGATCGGACGCGGAGGCCGAGGCCGCGCTGGAGAACCGGCGCCGCGAATTCTTCGCGGCTGCAACATTCCTCGAACTGCTCGACGCTTAGTGCGCGGGGCCGATGAGGTCCCGGACGAAAGTCACCAGCCCGATCTGCCGGGTACGCTTCAGGCGCTCGGCCGCGACAATGGCGCGGACCTGATCGAGGCACTGATCCATGTCGCGGTTGACCAGAACATACTCATACTCCGGCCAGTGACTGATCTCGGCGGCAGCGCGTGACATGCGGTCGGAAATAACCTCGTCGCTGTCGGTCCCTCTGCTGCGCAGGCGCCGCTCGAGCTCATCCATCGAAGGGGGGAGGATGAAGATCGAAACGAGGTCCTCGCCCATGGCGGCCTGAAGCTGCTGGGTTCCCTGCCAGTCGATGTCGAACAGGATGTCGCGGCCTTGGCGGAGCGCCTGCTTCACCGGCGCCTTGGGCGTGCCGTAGCGGTAGCCGAAAACGGGGGCCCACTCGACGAATTCATTGTCGTTGATCATCGCGTCGAAGCCGTCGTCGTCGACGAAATGATAGTCGACGTCGTCGTCCTCACCCGGTCGCCGGGGGCGCGTCGTCGCGGAAATCGACATCGTCACATCGTCGTCCGCGTCCAGCAACATGCGGGCGATAGTGGATTTGCCGGCACCCGAAGGAGAGGAAAGGACGATCAGGAGGCCGCGGCGATGACGGGTAGGTTGGTCCATGGCCGCTCTTGCTTCGGCCAATGCCGGGCCGTCAAGCGCACCAATCTTGCGACGAATTGCCGCACCGCACAAGAATTATGGTTGAAATGGTGCGGCGCAATCATTATTGTGCACTGCAACATCAGAGAATTCAAAAGCGAGGAATGCTTACAATGGCTGAAGAAACCAAGGTTCAGGCTGCGGCCGCTGCCGAAGCTCCTGCCGAGGTCGCGAAGGCGATTGCGGACACGGCCGAGAAGGTCGTTGCCGAGAGCAAGAAGACCGCTCGTCGTACCCGCGCCGCGACCACTCGTCGCGCCAAGCGCGAAGAAGTTTCCGAGAAGGCCGCCCGCAAGACGGTGCGCCGTTCGACCCGCGGCACCAGCCGCAAGACCCGTGCCGCCGCGCGCAAGGCTGCCCCGAAGGCTGCCCGTACGGCCCAGAAAAGGATTGAGACCGTGACCAACAATTTCTTCAACGGCTTTGACGCCGTTCCGGCGTTCGCGCCGTTCCAGACGATGTTCGCTGACGCCAACGAGCGCAGCCAGGATTTCGTGAAGCGTGGCCAGAAGGTCGCTGAGCAGTTTGCCGACCTCGCGCGCGCGAACGTCGAAGCGGTAGTCGAAGCCGGCCGCCTCGCCAGCGAGGGTGCCCGCTCGATCGGTCAGGACGTCGTCGCCACCAGCCGTGACGGTGTCGAGCAGGCCGCCGACGCGATCCGTTCGCTCGCCGAAGCCAAGTCGCCGACCGAGTATCTGCAGCTTCAGGGCGACTTCGCCCGCGCTTCGTTCGACCGCATGGTCGCCGAGACGTCGAAGCTCACCGAGTCGATGGTGAAGCTTGCCGGTGAAGCGTTCCAGCCGCTTTCGAATCGCGCCACGGCCAATGCCGAGCGCTTCAACACTCTCGTTGCCTGACCCTCTCCCCTCCTAAAGTCTAGGCAACGGTTCGGCGGTCGCTCCCAGTTGGAGCGGCCGCCTTTTTTTGTCGCCCGACTGTGCTAGCTGCCTTGCTCCATCTCGGCTGCTTGCCATATTCTAAGGATGATGGGTTTTTACGACGTGATGCGTAATCGGGTGATGATGGCTTCCGGGCCGGATGACGACGGGATCGACGATATCGAGACCGGCGTCGCAACGCGCACGCGCCCGAAGACCAAGAAGCCGTCCAACTACAAAGTGCTGATGCTCAACGACGACTACACGCCGATGGAGTTCGTCGTGCTGGTGCTTCAGCAATTCTTCTCGATGAGCATCGAGGATGCGACGCGGGTGATGCTCCAGGTCCACCAGCAGGGCGTCGCCGTCTGCGGCGTGTTCACCTACGAGGTGGCGGAAACCAAGGTTACCCAGGTGATCGACTTCGCGCGCGAGAACCAGCACCCGCTTCAGTGCACGCTCGAAAAGGCCTGACCGCCGCCTTCTTGTAACACCGCCGTCACGCGCTAAAGCGCGGCGGTGGACAGTATCTGGATCAAGGGCGGGGCGAGGCTCGAGGGCGAGATCCCGATCAGCGGCGCCAAGAATGCCGCACTAACGCTCATGCCCTGCGCCCTTCTCACGGCCGAGAAGCTGACGCTCAGCAACCTGCCGCGGCTCGCGGACGTCGACACGTTCAGCCATCTGCTCAACCAGCTTGGCGTCTCCACCTCCGTCGCGGGGGTGAAGAAGGGGCAGGTGGGACGGCGCATGACGCTTCAGGCCGACGACATCGTCTCCACGGTTGCGCCCTACGACATGGTCCGGAAGATGCGAGCGTCGATCCTGGTGCTCGGCCCGATGCTTGCGCGCATGGGCGAATCGACCGTGTCGCTTCCGGGCGGCTGCGCAATCGGCGACCGTCCGATCGACCTTCACCTCAAGGCGCTCGAAGCGATGGGCGCGGAGATCGAGCTTGCCGCCGGATATGTAAAAGCTAGCGCGCCCAAGGGTCGGCTGGCGGGCGGCGACTTCAGCTTCCCGGTGGTGTCGGTCGGCGCGACCGAGAATGCGCTGATGGCGGCGGTGCTGGCGAAGGGGAAGACGCAACTGTTCAACGCCGCGCGTGAGCCGGAGATCGTTGACCTCTGCAATCTACTCGTGGCGATGGGCGCGAAGATCAAGGGCATCGGGTCCGGACACCTGATTATCGACGGCGTCGAGGCGCTTCACGGCTGCGAATATGAAGTGATGCCCGACCGCATCGAGGCGGGCAGTTATGCCTGCGCGGCGGGGATTACGGGCGGATCGCTCGACCTCATCGGCGCGCGGCCCGACGACATGCGGGCAACGCTCAACGCGCTCGCGCAATGCGGACTCGTGATCGAATTCCAC
This sequence comes from Sphingomonas limnosediminicola, assembly GCF_039537965.1. NCBI lineage: Bacteria > Pseudomonadati > Pseudomonadota > Alphaproteobacteria > Sphingomonadales > Sphingomonadaceae > Sphingomonas > Sphingomonas limnosediminicola. Next base: position 2,356,761 of record NZ_BAABBM010000001.1, read on the forward strand.
AATCGCGGGATCAAGGTCAGCGCGAACGGCAAGATGAGGCCGTTGGCGCTTTCAACTTCGCCGTTCCCGGGATTTGCGACCGACATGCAGGCGCAGTTCATGGCGATGCTGTGCCTCGCCGACGGCGACAGCTTCCTCGAAGAGACAATCTTCGAGAACCGCTACATGCACGTCCCCGAACTCCGCCGCATGGGCGCGAATATCGAAGTGCACGGTCGCTCGGCGATCGTTCGCGGAGTCGAGGGATTGACCGGCGCCGCCGTCATGGCGACCGACCTGCGCGCCTCGATGAGCCTGGTGCTCGCCGGTCTGGCGGCAGAAGGCGAAACCGAAGTCCTGCGCGTCTACCACCTCGATCGCGGCTACGAACGGCTGGAAGAGAAACTCTCAGCCGTCGGAGCGACCATCGAACGGCGGAGCCAGGGCTGAACCAAGCTGAGGCAGCCTTCGACCTAGCTCGCGACGGCCTCGCGCTCGCGGCGGGCCTGCTTCCCACCGGTGAATTGGAAGCGCTCGAAAGAATTTTACCGATGCCGTCCTCGGCTGGTATGTGGATTCACGGCAGTCCACGGTTGGAGGCGATCCTCAGCCTCAGCCCTCTCGGCCAACTCGTCCGATCCAGGCTCGGCCCCGCCGCGCGCCCTGTTCGCGCCATTCTGTTCGACAAGACACCGGAAGCTAACTGGGCGCTGGCATGGCATCAGGATCGAACGATTGCAGTTCGCCAACGCCATCAGGCGGATGGCTTTGACCGGTGGACGGTGAAGGCTGGCATTCTACACGTCGAACCACCCTTTAAACTGCTCGAGCGAATGGTCACTGCGCGCATTCACCTAGATCCGGTGGACGAGGAAAATGCGCCGCTGCTGGTTGCCGTCGGGTCGCATCGAGCGGGGCGTGTTGCAGAGGATTCTATTTCATCGATAGTTGAAGGCAGCAGGATCGCAGCCTGCTCGGCAAGGCCTGGCGATGTCTGGCTCTACCAGACGACGATCCTTCACGCCTCGGAACGCTCAAGGAAGAATGCGTCACGCCGGGTGCTACAGATAGATTTCGCCTGCGATGAGTTGCCTGGCGAACTCGATTGGCTTGGCATCGCGTGAGCGCGATTAGAGCTTCTTCATGAAGCGAATGCTGGTGCGTTCGTAGCCCATGTGGCGGTAGAAGGCATGGGCTTCGCCGCGGCGGTCGTTGCTGGTTACCTCGACAATCTGGCAGCCTTGCTTGCGGCACCATTGCTCGGCGGCTTCGACGAGCATTCGGCCGAGGCCGCGGCGATGCGCTTCTTCGGCGACGACGAGGACGGGGATGCGGCCGACGGGGGCAGGGCGGTGAACGGTTGTCATGGCGTGCACGCCGATGAGGCCGATGACCTGCTTGCCTTCGACGGCAACGATGGGCGTTTCGCCGAGCTTCTTCAGCCGCGTGAGGTTCTTTCGAACCGCCTTTTCGTCGACTTCGTGGCCGAGGAAGTGAATCAGTTCGGCGAGGCGCGGGGCATCTGACGGCTTGGCATCACGCAGCGTGGGTTTCGGTGCGGGCTTTGGCTTGGGCGGCTTCTTCGGCGCTGGCGGCGGCTCGCTGTCGTTCGCAGGCTCGCGCTTCGGCTTCCCCTTGGGCTTGCGGGGCAGCACGGCGACGTCGAGTGACGCGCCCCAGTCCTTCGCCCCGAGATTGCGGAGATAGCTTTCGACGTCCTCTGGTTTCGCGGTCGGTCCCTTGTCGTCCATGCCGAAGACGGCTTTGCCTGTGGGATCGGAAAGGCCGACCTTGCCGAAGCGGCCCTTGCCGGGGGTTCGGACGCGGGAGCGGACGAGTTTGAGCCCGCGGTTGCGCGCGCTGTCGGCAAGCGTGTCGAGTTCCGGGTCGCTCATAGCGTGTCCAATAGGTGGAGGACAAGGCCGACCAGCCCGCCGACGATCGTTCCGTTAATGCGGATGTACTGGAGGTCGCGGCCGACAGCGGCTTCGAGGCGGTTGGTGACGGTCTGCGCGTCCCAGCTCCGCACCGTTTCCGAAACCAGCTTGACGATCGAGCTGCCGTAGCTGGCGGACAGGCCGACGACGGCGCGGCGGGTAAACTGGTTGATCGCCTTGCGGATGCGGGGGTCGGTCTCGAGCGTCGCGCCCATCGATTTTAGGATCTCGCCGAGCTTGCCGGCCATCACTGCGTCGGGGTTGCGCGCCGCCTTGATGATTGCCTCGCGACCCTTCTGCCAGAGGGTGTCGAGCCACAGGCTTACCGACTTGTTGTCGAGCAACTGCTCCTTGATGTTCTCGACCCTCTCACGAGTTTCAAGCTTGGTCTGAAGGTCGTTGGCGAGTTGGGCCAGTGCTTCCTCAACCTTGATGCGGACGGGGTGCGCAGGATCGGTGGACATTTCGACCGTCAGCTTGCGCAGGCCGTCGATGATCGCGTCGGCCAATTTCTCGTCGAGACCGGCGAGCTTCAGTACCCAGTTCGCCTTCTTGTGAACCATCTCGCGGATCAGCGGTTCGTTGGCGTCGAGCGCGCGCGCGGTCCAGCGGATGCCGGCTTCGAGCATCGGTACGTGACGGTCTTCGTTGATGGCGCTCGCAAGCGCGTGGCCGAGCAGCGGCGAGATTTCGGTACGGCGCAGCCGCGAGGCGATGGCGCCTTTGACGATGCCGCCCAGCCGCTCGTCGTCGAGGCTTTCGAACATGTCGGCGATAAGGCGTGAAGCGCCGGAGCGTATGCGCGACTGCTCGTCCTGGTTGGGCGTCTGGAGGAAGGTGCCGACCGCTCCAGCGACGTCGATGTTGCGCATGCGGCGCGCGACGACCGTCGGGATCAGGAAGTTTTCCTGGAGAAAGCGGGCGAGCGCCTCGCCGATGCGGTCCTTGTTGCGCGGAATGATCGCGGTGTGCGGGATCGGCAGGCCGAGCGGGTGGCGGAACAGCGCGGTGACGGCGAACCAGTCGGCAAGGCCGCCGACCATCGCTGCTTCGGCAAACGACTTCACATAAGCGAGCCACGGATATTGCGGCTCGAAATAGCGCGTTACCCCGAAAACGACAGCCATGACGACGAGCAGGCCAGTCGCGACAACCTTCATCCCCTGCGCGCCGGGCTGCGCAGGGTTGAACCGGGATAAACTACTGTTGGTCATCGCTCTCATGCCGGCTCAATAGCTGAGCCGGGCCCGAGGTTCATCATTCGGCAGGAACGGGATGTCCAGCCTGATGCGCGTCGGCGCCCACGAAGCGATGGAACAGCTTGCCGATCCTCGTTTCGATCGAGATCGCGATCGAAAAGTAAGACGGGACGAGGAGCAGCGTCAGCAGCGTCGAGAAGATGAGGCCGCCGATAACGGTGATGCCCATCGGCGCACGCCAGCTGTTGTCGCCGCTGATCGAGATCGCGGTCGGCAGCATGCCGGCGACCATCGCGACGGTGGTCATGACGATCGGCTGGGCGCGCTTGTGGCCGGCTTCCCAAATGGCTTTGTCCTTGGGCATGCCATGGTTCATCATCTCGACCGCGAAGTCGACAAGCAGGATCGAGTTCTTCGCGACGATACCGAACAGCATGAGCACACCGATGAGGACGAACAGCGACACAGGCTGGTTGGCGATGTGCAGCGCAACCGCCGCTCCAAGGGGCGCCAGGAGCAACGACCCCATGTTGACGAACGGCGCCAGGAACCGGCGATAGAGCAGTACCAGCACCGCGAACACGAGCAGCACGCCGGCGATGAGCGCGACGGCGAAGTTGAACAGCAGTTCCGACTGCCACTTCTGGTTGCCGAGGTTCATCTTCTGCACACCCTGCGGCAGGTTCTTCACGGTCGGAAGCTCATTGACCTTCGCCCAGACGTCGCCTTCGACGACGCCCGGTGCCAGATCTGCGCCGATCGCGAGCCTGCGGAGCTGGTTCGAACGCTGGATCGTCGTCGGGCCTGACCCGAAGCCGATTTTCGCGACGGACTTAAGCGGAACCGAGGAGCCGTTCGACGTCGGCACCGGCAGATTCTCAAGCGTCGAGAGGTCGCGCCGCGAGCTTTCCGACAGCGAAACCTGGATCGGCACCTGACGGTCGGACAGCGAGAACTTGGCGCTGTTTTGCTCGATTTCGCCAAGCGTCGCGATGCGGATCGTCTGGCTCAGCGCGGCGGTCGTCACGCCGAGGTCGGCCGCAAGGTCGAAGCGGGGCGTGATCGTGATTTCCGGCTGCGCGAGGTTACTTCCGACACGCGGTGCGCGAAGGCCTTTGACCGTGGCCATTTCCTTGGCGATCTGGTTCGCAACGGCGTTTAGCTGGGCCGGGTCTTCTCCGCCGAGAAAGAGCATGATGTCGCGCGAGTCTCCGTCGGGGCCACCGCCCTGTTGGCTCTGGAAGCTGACACGGGCATCGGGCATCGCCGCCAATACCGGCGAGAGATTCCGCTCGAAGTCCGTGCTCTTCACCTTGCGGTCCTTCTTGAGCACGATGTTCACGTGGCCTTCGCCGACGTTGATGCGCTCGAAAACGCGCTCGACGCTCGGATCCTGTGCGATCCTGTTCGCGACGCGGTCGACGACAGCTTCGGTTTCCTTAAGCGTCGTGCCGGGCGGCATGGTAATGTTGGCGCGCGAGAAGTCGCTGTTTTGCGGCGGGAAGAATGACATCGACAACGTGCCGAACAGCGTGAAGCTGAGAAGCAGCGTCAGGACGCCGGCGCCGACCATGGCCATGCGATGATCGTGCATACGCGCGGCCCAGCGGCTGGCCATGATTCCATGCCATTCTGCGAAGCCAGAGCGGCCGACCAACTGGACGAGGATCGCGACCAGCTTGGCCGCACCATAGGCGAGCGCCGCGCCGACGAGGAAGGCCAGCGGGAAGGCGTAAGCCGTGGGAAGCCCGACTTTGCCCAAGCCCATCACCACGGCGCCGATGCCGCCGACGAAGACGGCCAGGACGGGCAGGAGGAGAAAGCCGCCGAGCAGGTAGTAGCCGATGCTCTTCTCGGACTTAGGTATCCGCGCGAGGAGAGCATTAGCCTTCGACGTGTCGAGGCTCCAGTTCAGGACCTTGAGGTAGATGTCCATCCACTTCCACGCGGCGTGCGGCTGCGCACCGTGCGAACGCAGGAAGTACGCGGCGATCAGCGGCGTGATCATGCGGGCGACGAGCAAGCTCATCAGGACTGACAACACGACGGTGAAGCCGAACGCCTTGAAATACTGGCCGGCGATGCCGGGCATGAGCGCGACCGGGAAGAAGACGGCGACGATGGCCATCGTCGTTGCAAGCACTGCGAGGCCGATCTCGTCTGCCGCGTCGAGCGACGCCTGGTAGCCCGATTTGCCCATGCGCATGTGGCGGACGATGTTCTCGATCTCCACGATCGCGTCGTCGACCAGCACGCCGGCGACAAGGCCCATCGCCATCGTCGACATGAAGTTCAGGGTGATCCCCAGCATGCTCATGAAGAAAAAGGCGGGGATCGCCGAAAGGGGAATGGCGAGTGCCGAGATGGCCGTCGCTCGGATGTCGCGAAGGAACAGAAGCACGACGAGAACGGCGAGGATTGCGCCTTCGATCAGGCCTTCCATCGCCGAGCGGTACTGCGCCTTCGTATAGTCGACGGTGGTGAAGACCTCAGAGAACTGGATCTTCGGATTCTCCTTCTGGATCAGCTTCAGTTCCTTCTGAAGCGAATCATAGGCCGTGACTTCCGACGCGCCCTTCGCTCGCTGAATCATGAAGGTGACGACCTGGTGGCCGTTCTGCTTGGCGATCGAGCGCTGCTCGGAATTGCTGTCCTGGACCTGGCCGAGGTCGACCAGCCGCACGAAGCGTCCGCCGGGCAAGGCAATCTGCGTCTGCGACAGCTGGTAGGCGTCCGTCGCATTGCCGAGCACGCGGACCGACTGCTCGGACCCGGCGATTTCGGCCCGGCCGCCGGCGCCGTTCATGTTGCTCGCACGAAGCTGCTGATTGACCTGCGCCGCGGTGATGCCCTGCGATTGCAGTGCGGCGGGGTCGAGGATGACGCGGATGGTGCGGTCGACGCCGCCAATTCGCTGGACCGCCGCGATTCCGGGCAATCCGAGCAGGCGCTTGGCGACCGTATTGTCGATGTACCAGCTCAGCTGCTCGAGCGTCATGTCGTTGGTCTGGGCGCCGATGTAGGAGATCGGCTCGTCATTGACGTCGACCCGCGTCACCTGCGGCTCGAGGATGCCTTCCGGCAGGCTGCCGCGGATTTGCGCGATCACGTTGCGAACGTCGTTCACTGCGCGGTCGGTGGGCGTGCCGAGCTGGAACTGCACGAACGTCGTGCTGTTGCCCTCGCTCACCGTGCTGCTCATTTCCTCGACGCCGTTGACGCCGCGGATCGCGGATTCGACGCGCTGCGTGACCTGCGTTTCAAGCTCGTTCGGCGCTGCGCCCGGCTGCGTGACCGACACGATCGCGGCCGGGAAGTCGATGTCCGGGTTGTTGTTCACCTGCATGCGGGAGAACGACACCAGGCCGGCTAGCATCAGCCCCACGAAGAGGACGATGGGGAAGACCGGGTTGCGGATGCACCAGGACGAAATGTTGCGGAAGTTCATGTCTTAACTGCTTTCGCTGACGCTTAGCGCGCTGCTTCGCGGTGCGGATTGACCTTCTGCCCCGGGTTGAGGAACGGCCCCGCCGAGAGCACCACCGGCTCGTTGCCTGACAGGCCGGTCGCGATCGTGACGCCACTCTCATTCACGGTCCCGATCGTGATGCCCCGCCGCTCGACTTCGTTCCGGCCATTGACGATGTAGACGTAATTGCCGTTGGCATCGCTGAGCACGGCACTCTGCGGCAGCATCGGCGCGGAGGTTTCGCCGGCCGTGATGCGAGCTTCGGCAAAGCCGCCGGGTTTGACCGCGGGCGTATAAGGGATGGCGATACGGACGGCGCCGAGCCGCGATTGCGGATCGATCGTCGGCGCAACCTGCCAGACGCTGCCGGTGATCGTGGTCGGCGCGCCAACAGGCGTTACGCTCGCTGCCATGCCGGTGTGGATGAGCGCCAGGTCCTGCTGCGACAGCTGCGCCTGCATTTCCATCTGCCCACCTTCTGCAAGGTGGAACAGCGCGCCGGAGCCGGGGCTGACGATCTGGCCGACCTCGACCGCGCGCGAGAGGATCAGGCCCGACGCCGGTGCGATGACGTTGAGCTGGCCGATCTGCGCACGGGTCGCGGCGAGCGTCGCCTGCGCCACGCGAACCTGGGCGTAAGCGGCGTCGCGCGTCGCTTTCTTAGAATCGATTTCTGCCTTGGAAACGAAGCCGCGGCCCTGAAGGGCGACGGCGCGCTCATAGTTCGACTGGGCCAGCGCAGCGTTGGCGCGCGCCGCATCGACCTGCGCCGCAAGCTGTGCCGCCTGTTGCGCCTGAACCGAGCGATCGACGACTGCCAGCGTCTGCCCGGCACGAACCCAGCTGCCGGCATCGACGAGAACGCGGACGACACGGCCACCCTGGCCGGCGATGCCGACCGGCTGATCGCGCTTCGCCGCGAGCGGTCCGCTGGCGGTGATGATGCGAGCGACGGAGCTGCGACCGGGAACGACCACCGTGACGCTTGGAACTTGGCCCGCGCCCTTGGCGTCGCCAGCCGCTGCGTCATCAGGCTTCGTGGCTCCTTTGCCCATCAGCATGGCTGCGGCGATAATGACGAGCATCGCGATGGCGACCGCGCCGATGATGATCCAGCGCCGACGGCGTGCACTATCGGTCACAATCAGCGTGTCCGAGGTGCGGATCGAAGTTTCCCGGTTCATCATTCCCCTGCCGTCTTTGCGAGTCTGTTAGCGCCAACCACTGTATTACGTGAATAGAGCACCTCGCGCAACAGGGCGCTACGAAGTTAACCGAAGCTACTGCTTTTCGACTAACGGTGGCACTTGTATTGCGAGCGAGCGTTGCCGGCTGTTAAATCAATCGTCGCATGAACGACAGTAGAATAGGGGAGCAGCCCAATGGAGCAGTATGGGATCATCGGCTGGATCGTGATCGGCGGAATCGCCGGTGCCATCGCCAAGCTTCTGATGCCCGGCAAGGACCCGGGCGGATGCATCATCACCGTTCTTCTCGGCATTGCCGGCGCGCTGGTTGCCGGTTGGTTGGGCCATGCGATCGGCTGGTACAATACCGGTGAAGGCGCAGGCTTCGTCGCCGCGATCATCGGCGCATTCATCCTCCTTGGCATCTATCGGTTGGTTGCCGGCCGGCGCCGGCTATAGCGTTCCCGTTCATGAAACAGCCATGGCGTGCGGGCAACCGTTGCGCCATGGTTACGACTGACCAGGGGAACGAGAAATGAAACGCATCCTGATCGCCGCGCTGATGTTCGGCACGGCCGCCCTGCCGGCCCCTGCCGGCGCACAGAGCACCATTAACCAGACCATTGCGGGTACGCGGCTGGATATCAGCGCAACCGGCGAAGTCATGCGCGTGCCGGACGTCGCAATCATCAGCGCCGGCGTGGTCACTAAGTCGGCAACCGCCGGAGCGGCAATGCAGGAAGCGGCCAGCCGCATGCAGCGCGTGCGCGCCGCACTGAAGGCTGCAGGCGTCGCCGATCGCGATATTCAAACGAGCAATATCAGCCTCAACCCCGACTATCGCTACGTGAACAACGAGCCGCCGGTGATCACCGGTTATCAGGCGTCGAACCAGGTGAGTGTCCGCTTTCGCGAGATTGCCAAGGCCGGCCGGATCCTCGACGCGCTGGTCAAGGAGGGCGCAAACCAGATAAACGGACCCACCTTGGTGGTCGACAAACCCGAATCCGCGCTCGACGAGGCGCGCGGCAAGGCGGTCGCCGCCGGGCGTGCGCGCGCCGAGCTCTATGCGCGGTCGATGGGCTTGCGAGTGGTGCGTGTCGTCTCGGTCAGCGAAAGCGGTGGATATGCGCCGCCCCCGCCGATGCCCATGGTGATGCGGGCACAGATGGCCGAGGCCGCCGATACCAAGATCGACGCTGGCGAGCAGAAGCTGCAGGTCAATCTGTCGATGACGTTCGAGCTCCAATAGCCGCGCTCGGAAAGGCAAAGAAAAAGGCCGCGCGGGCAATCCCCACGCGGCCTTTCAATTCAGACCGGTCGGTTCGTTAGCGGACCGTACCCCTGCGGATCAGGTTTACGATCGCCAAGAGGATGACCGCACCGATGAGCGCGTAGAGGAAGCTTTCGATCGTGATGCCGGCATTCATATTCACGCCGAACAGCAGACCGGCAATGACCGCACCAATGATGCCGACGACGATGTTTAGGATGACACCCTGTTGGGCGTCAGTCCGCATGATGAGGCTGGCGAGCCAACCGCAAATGCCACCGACGACGAGCCAGACGATGATACCCATGAGCCTAATCCCTCCTGTTCTCGTGATCGCCCTGGCTTAGGGCGATCGTTCCGGCACCACAGACGCGCGATGCGCCGCAGTTGTTCCGGATTCGGAAGGGTCTGGCAAGAAAATTGGTTAACGAGAGGAGCCGAAGCTGGCGGGAAAGCTGGATAGATTCCCGCCAGTAACGACTAAAAGCGAGGCCTCAGTAGCGCTGTTGGCGCTCGTACTGATCGCGGTATTGCTTGATCCGGGTGACGCGCAGGCCGGGCATGCCGCTACGGTCCACCGCGCGCTGCCAGCTCGTGAATTCCTCGAGGCTCAGCGTGTAGCGCTTGCACGCTTCGTCAATGCTGAGCAGCCCACCGGCAACGGCGGCGACGACCTCGGCCTTGCGGCGGACGACCCAACGCGTCGTGCTCGGAGGCGGCAGCGAATCGAGCGTCAGCGGCTCGCCGAGCGGTCCGATGACCTGGGCCGGACGAATCTTCTGGTTCTCGAGCATTCCGTCACACCTGCTTAATCATTGACACTGCACTGCTGTTTAACGCTGGCGCTTAAAAACATTCTGAAGCGCGCTGGTTAATCCTCCGGTAGTTCGCCCTTACGCTCCCTTAACCCTGAGGCATCTGACGCGAACGCACCTCCAAGACGCTTGACCGCTTCCTGCCAGCCTTCACTTGCCGACAGGGCACAGGCGATCGCATCTTCGCGGGACAGGCCGTCGTCCTTCTCGAACTTGGCGAGAAGGGCGAACAGCTCGTCAACGCTGAGCGGTTCCTCCGCACCACTGCGAAAGTTCCCCTCGTGACGCGCCAATCCATCCCCCTCGAATGCCTACCCACATCACCGGTCTAGGCGAGGATGGTGAAATTCGAGTAAAGATGGCCCACATCAGACCTTCAAATGCGGATTGATTTTCAGCTTGGCCGTCCCGCGGACGAAGCCCGGATCGTCGTCGCCATGTCGGGCGGCGTCGACAGCTCCGTCACGGCCGCGCTCGCCGCGCAGACCGGCGCAGAAGTCATCGGCGTCACGCTTCAGCTCTACGATCATGGCGAGGCCGTGCGGCGGAGCGGCGCCTGCTGCGCGGGGCAGGATATCTACGATGCAAAGCAGGTCGCCGACCGGCTCGGCATTGCCCACTACGTGCTCGATTACGAAAGCCGCTTTCGCGAAGGCGTGATCGATCGCTTCGTCGACGAATATGCGCATGGCCGGACGCCCGTGCCCTGCGCGTCCTGCAACCAGGGCGTGAAGTTCGTCGACCTGGTCCAGTTCGCGCGGGAACTGGACGCGGATTGCCTGGCGACTGGCCACTACGTGCGGCGGGTCGTGATCGGCGATCGTGTCGAGCTTCACAAGGGAGCCGACCCGCGCCGCGACCAGAGCTATTTCCTCTACGGTACGACACGTGAGCAGCTCGATTTCGTGCGTTTCCCGCTGGGAGACCTGCCGAAGGATGACGTGCGGCGTATCGCTGGCGAGGTCGGACTGGAGGTCGCGGCCAAGCCGGACAGCCAGGACATCTGCTTCGTGCCCGATGGGGATTATGCCTCGCTGGTCAAGCGGGTGCGACCGGAGACGCAGGCGCCCGGCGATATCATCGATCTCGACGGCAACATCTTGGGCACGCACCGTGGTGTCGTGCATTTCACGGTCGGGCAGCGCCGGGGGATCGAGATCGGCGGCCAGCGCGAGCCGCTCTACGTCATCCGCATCGAGCCGGACGCCCGGCGCATCGTCGTTGGACCGCGCCGCGCGCTTGCCGTTGGCGCGATGCGCGTCGCGGACTGGAACTGGCTTGGCGAGGACCAGACTGACGTGACGGCGAAGGTGCGTTCGCTCGCGCCCGCGGTTGCAGCGACGCGCGACGGGGAGTGGTTGCGCTTCGACAGCGCCGAGTTTGGCGTCGCGCCGGGCCAGGCAGCGGTCCTTTACGAGGGCTCGCGTCTACTCGGCGGCGGCTGGATCGCCGAGACCATCGGCGCCGAGCAGAAGCTGGATGCCGCCGCCGCTTAGTGCCGGCATCCTTCTCTTCCGTCAGCGCGAGGGCGGAACTGAAGTCCTGCTGATCAAGCCCGGCGGTCCGTTCTGGCGTAACAAGGACGCCGGCGCGTGGATGATTCCCAAGGGCAAGATCGAACCGGGCGAGCGGCCGGCGGAAGCCGCGCTTCGCGAATTCGAGGAAGAGACCGGTACGCGCCTGTCCACCGTTCCGTTTGCGCTCGCGAGCGTCAGGCAGGCGGGTGGCAAAGTCGTTGAGGCATTTGCGGTCGAAGGCGATCTCGATTGCGACGCGATCCGGTCGAACGATTTCGAGGTCGAATGGCCGCCGCGAAGCGGAAGGCGCGAGTCTTTCCCCGAGGTCGAGCAGGCGCGGTGGATGACGCTTGCCGAAGCGCGCGATTACATGCTTCCGAGCCAGTTGCCATTGCTCGACGCGCTCGAGCGCAAGCTCCAGTCATGAGGTAGTGATGCTGTTCTTTTTCGCCGCTCTTGCCGCCCAGGCCTTGTCCGCGCCTACCCCGCCGCCGCCCGCGCCCAAGAGCTGGCCGACGAAAGAGGGCGATGTCGTCCTGAAAGACTTCCGCTTCCGCAGCGGCGTGAGCCTGCCGCGCCTCAACATGCACTACACCACGCTCGGCACACCGCACCGCAATGCGGCGGGTGCGATCGACAACGCGGTGATGGCGCTGCACGGCACCGGCGGAACGGGACAGCAGTTTCTCCGGCCGCAGTTCGCCGACGAACTTTATGGTCCGGGGCAGCCGCTCGACATTCGTCGATACTGGATAATTCTCCCCGACAATATCGGGCACGGGAAATCGTCGAAGCCGTCCGACGGGCTACGGATGAAATTTCCGAAATATGATTACGACGACATGGTCGATGCACAGCATCGGATGCTGCAGTCGCTGGGCGTCGCGCATCTACGGCTGATCATGGGCACGTCGATGGGTTGCATGCACGCCTTCGTGTGGGGAGAGGCCTATCCGGCCTTCGCCAGCGCGCTGATGCCGATGGCATGTGAGCCGGTGGAGATCGCCGGGCTCAACCGCATGTGGCGCCAACTTGCGATAAACGGCATCGAGGCTGACCCCGCCTGGCAGGGGGGCGGATACTCCGCAGAGCCCTTGACCGGCTTGCGGGCGGCGCAGAACTTGCTGTTCGTCGCGGGCGGCGCGCCGCTGTTCCTGCAGGCGCAGTATTCGACGCGGGTGAAGGCGAGCGAGTTTGCCGAGCAGAGCGTGGCGAACGCGCTGAAGTCGCTGGATGCCAACGATCTCATCTACCAGCTGGATTCGTCGCGGAACTACAATCCCTGGCCAAGGCTGGAAGCGATCACGGCGCCGATGATGTGGATCAATTCGGCCGACGACTTCATCAATCCGCGCAACTTCACTTACCCTCAGGAAGCAGTGAAGCGTATGTCCAATGCGCAGTTCCGGCTGATCCCCGAGACCGCGGAAACGCATGGGCACGGCACGCACACCTGGGCGAAATTCTGGAAATCGGACCTCAGCGCGCTTCTGGCGCGGTCGCAGTAGGCGCGACGTCGTAGGCGGAGACGTGGTTCATCGTGATGAGCCATCTGCCGCGGATTTTCCGGAACAGGCGCGTATTGACGCCCTCGGTGATACGGGCGCCGCGCTCGAGCCGGTACTGGCCGACCAGCATGGCGGCGTCGGGCGCGAGCAGGTCGACGTTCATATTGTAAAAGTGGAGCTTGCCGCGCCGTTCCGGCGACCCGCCATAGTCGCGGACATAATGGTCGAGCGTGCCCTGCCAACCTTGCTGAAACTTGCCGCCCGAGACGAATATGACGTCGGGGCTCTTGAAGCCCGCCATGTAGCTGCGGAAGTCGCCGCGGTTCCAAGCTGCTTCCATGCGTTGGATGACGTTTAGGATCGCCGCGCGCTCACTCTTCGGACTGGCAGGCGCGGGCGTGGCGACGACGGCTAGCGCGACGCACGCGGCTGCGAACTTCACAGCTGGAACTGACCTTCGATGACCGTGTGGCACTTGCCGCCGAGAATGGCGCGGTTGCCTTGGAGGCGGCAATTGAGAAGGCCGGTGCGAGCGCTGGCCTGAAGCGCGGTGAACTCGTTCCTGCCAAGCCGCTTCGCCCAATAGGGGGTCAGCGCGGCGTGGGCGGAGCCGGTCACCGGATCCTCGTCGATGCCGAGATACGACACGAACACGCGGTCGACGATGTCTTCGGTCGTGCCGCGCGCAGTGACGACCGCCATTCGGCGGATGCCACGCAGCGCGATGAAATCCGGCTCGAGATCGCGGACGGTTTGCTCGTCGGCCACCTCGATGATCGCCGCGTCGTTGCATTCCTCGGCAAGCCATGCCGGTAAATCCGGGAGGCCGAGCGCGCGATTGAGCTCCGGCTCGTGCACTTCTGTGAGCGGTGCGGCCGGCAGGTCGAGCTCGAGCAAATCGTCACGCCGGCTGACTGTCAGAATTCCGGCCCTGGTCGAAAAGCGCACCGATCCGCCGGTCATCAGCACGTGCCCCGACGCGATCGTCGCGTGGCCGCAAAGCTCGACCTCGGCGACAGGCGTGAACCAACGCAGGTCGAAGTCGGCATCGTCCCGTTCGCTCGGAACGGTAAACGCAGTCTCGCTGAGATTATTCTCGGCCGCGATCGCCTGCATCAGCGCGTCATCGATCCAGCGGTCGAGCGGCATGACGGCGGCGGGATTTCCGGTCAGCGGGCGCTCGGCGAAGGCATCGACCTGGAAGAAGGGGATCGTCGTCAACCTGCCTGCTCCGTGATTTCCTGCGGCAAGAGCGTCTCGCGGTCCGTCTGTCCTTCCGGATCGACGTGAATCAGGATTTCCGTATGCGGGAAGCGTTTCTGTAATTCCTCCTCGGCCCGATCGAGCCGGTCATGCGCTTCCTGCACGGTCCAGTGCGCCGGAACCCAGACATGGAACTGGACGAAACGAAGCGTGCCGCTCTTGCGGGATCGCAGGTCATGGAGGCCCGAAAATTCAGGATATTCGGCCGCTGCAGCGAGAAATTCCTCGCGTTCCTCCTCGGGCCATTCGCGATCCATCAGCTGGTGAATCGCCTCGCTCGACGCCCGCCACGCACCCCACATGAGCCATAGGGCAATGGCAATTCCGAAGAGCGCGTCGGCGCCGGCGACATGGAGCGCCTGATCGAGAACAAGCGCAATGATGACCGAGCCATTGAGGAACAGGTCGGACTTATAATGGACGTTGTCCGTCTTGATCGCGACCGATCCGGTGCGTTCGATGACCTGCCGCTGATACCATAGCAGGCCGAACGTCAGCACGATCGCGCCCACCGACACCGCAATCCCGTCGGCCATGGCCTGTGTGGGGCTGCCATGAATGAGGCGGTCAACTGCTCGCCACATGATGCCCGCGGCCGAGACGCTGATGAGAGCAACCTGCGCAAGCGCGACCAGAGCCTCCGCCTTCCCATGGCCGAAGCGATGATCGTGATCCGCTGGCTGGGCAGCGATGCGGACACCGGCGAGTGTGGTCAGGCTGGCGAGTACGTCGAGCGCAGTGTCTGCAAGCGACCCGAGCATCGCTGTGGAGTCCGTCCGGTAGGCCGCCCATGCTTTCGCGATAAGGAGGATCGTCGCTACGGCCACGCTCGCAAGCGCGGCTCGCGAGGAATGCGTCGAATGTTCGGCCGCGGTCTTGGCGGTGGTCACGGGTAGAGCAATCCTTCGGTCCAGCTGTCGTCATCGCGCTTGAACAGGCGCCGCTCGTGCAGGCGATAAGGGCGCTCGGTCCAGAATTCGATCCGGTGCGGAATGACGCGGTAGCCGCTCCAATATTCAGGGCGCGGGACGTCTTGCCCCTCGAAGCGCTGCTCGGCTTCTTCGAAACGTTGCTGGAAGGTCTCGCGGCGATCCATTGGCCGCGACTGGTCGGATGCCCAGGCGCCAAGCTGCGAATCCCGCAGGCGGCTGCTGAAATATGCATCGGCCTCGGCTTCGGTGACGGGCTCGACCGCGCCTTCGATGCGCACCTGGCGTCCCAGCGATTTCCAGTGAAAGAGGAGCGCGGCCTTCGGGTTCTGGGCGAGCTGCTCGCCCTTGTCGCTTTCGACGTTGGTGAAGAAAACGAAGCCGTCGGGGCCGTGGCCCTTGAGAAGCACCATGCGTGAGGATGGTTGCCCGGTCGCGTCGGCGGTGGCGACGCTCATTGCTTCGGGCAGGCCGCTTTCGCTCGCGCGGGCTTGCGCAAACCACTCATCGAACAATGCAAACGGGTCGGCGGCCATGCTGCGATTGCCTTAGGCTTGGCCTTGGCGGAACGGCAACCCATCTGGTCAGCGCTGTAACTGTGCGCCATTGGAGGGATATGGCTCTGGACCTGTACCAACGATTGGGACTGAAGCGCGGCGCGAGCGAGGCCGAGATCAAGAAGGCCTATCGCAGCCTTGCGAAGCAGCTTCACCCGGACCGCAACAAGGACAATCCGAACGCGGCGAAGCGCTTCGGCGAGATTACCCACGCGTACGATCTGCTGTCCGACAAGGACAAGCGCGCGAAATACGACCGCGGCGAGATCGACGAAGATGGCAACCCGAAGATGCCGTTCGGCTCCGGGTTCGGCGGCTATTCGAGTGGTGCGGGCGGCGGTGGCCAGCATCCTGGCGCGGGCTACGAGAATTTCAATTTCGGCGGAGGCGGCGATGCGGCCGACCTCAGCGATCTTTTCGAAGGCCTGTTCGGCGCTGCGACCGGCGGCCGAGGCGGGCAGAGCGGCGGCTTCAGCGGCTTCCGCCAGCGCGGGCGCGCCCCGCAGAAGGGCGCGGATGTTGCATATCGCCTCAAGATCCCTTTCGTCGACGCGGTCGCGCTCAAGCCGCAGCGGATTACGCTTGGCGATGGCAAGACAATCGACCTGAAGCTTCCGCAGGGGCTTGAGGACGGCACCAAGATCCGGCTTGGCGGCAAGGGCGAGCAGGGACCGGCCGGGCGCGGCGATGCGATCGTGACGATCGAGATCGCGCCCCACCGGTTCTTCACCCGCGACGGCAACAACATCCGCCTCAACCTACCGGTGACGCTCAAGGAAGCGGTGCTTGGCGCCAAGGTGAAGGTGCCCACGGCCGACGGACCCGTCATGCTGACGATCCCTAAGGGCACGACCTCGGGCAAGGTGTTCCGGCTGAAGGAGCGTGGCTTTGCCGACAAGGACGGCAAGCGCGGCGACCAGCTGATCAGCGTGGAGATCGACGTGCCGGCAAGCGACCCCGATCTGCAGAAGTTCGCGGAAGGCTGGAACGCCGGTGGCAACCCGCGCGCGAGCCTAGGGGTCTAGCGCCGCCGAATGCGCGACATTTCGCCTGCCTCGCCGGAAGCACGGCGGAAGCGCTTAGCGAGCATGCGCGCGGCCTTCGGAACGGAGGTCGAAGAAAAGCTCAAGCCGCACGTGACTGTTTGGGAAGTGGTCAAGCGCGTCGCGATCGGCGTCTATAACGACGGCTTCATCCACGCCGGCAACCTCGCTTACCTTTCGATCGTCGCGCTGTTTCCCTTCTTCATCGTCGCCGCGGCGGTCGCGCATTTGCTCGGCCAGAGCCAGGACGCCATGCTGACGGTGACGAACGTCCTCCGGCGCCTTCCGCCGGATGTCGCCGCGACGCTACGCGAGCCCGTGCTGGAAGTGCTGACGATCCGCACCGGCAATCTGCTCTGGTTCGGCGCAATCGTCGGTCTGTGGACGGCGACAAGCTTCGTCGAGACGATCCGCGACATCCTGCGCCGCGCTTATGGCGTGAAATATTGCGCGCCATTTTGGGAGTATCGGCTCGGGTCGATCCTGCTAATCCTCGGTGCGGTGCTTCTGCTGATGGTCGCGTTCGCCGCCAGCGCTTCGCTGACCATCGTCAGGCATTTCATCTTCGAATGGTTCCCCATGGCGCAGGGGCTGGCCGGCACGCTCGGGCTTTATCGCTTCGTGCCTGGCATCACGCTCTATTTCACTTTCTACGTGTTATTCCTGGCCTTGACGCCGGCGCGCTACCGCAAGCGCGACTGCCGCAAGTGGCCGGGTGCTTTACTGATTACCGCGTGGTGGCTGGCGACGGTGGAGATCCTGCCGGACGCGATTAGCTTGTTCGGCGGCTACAGCCGCACTTACGGCAGCCTTGCGGGCGTGATGATCGCGCTCATTTTCTTCTTCGTCGTCGGGCTTGGCGTCGTCATCGGCGCGGAGCTGAACGCGGCGCTGGCGGAAAGCGGCGCCACCGCGCTAAAGGGCGAAATCTACACCGGGCCGTACACCGACGAGCTTGAAGTCGAGGAGCCGCAACCCGGTGAAGACGTGAAACCAGAATTGCAGCCTGAGGGGCCTCAACTTTGACCGGACTAATGCAAGGCAAGCGCGGGTTGATCATGGGGCTTGCCAATGATCGTTCGCTTGCGTGGGGAATCGCGCGCGCCGTCGCCGAACAGGGCGGCGAGCTGGCCTTTTCCTACCAGGGCGAGGCGCTCGAAAAGCGTGTGCGCCCGCTGGCGGCGGAACTTGGGTCGGACCTTCTCGTCGATTGCGACGTCAGCAGCATGGAAGCGCTCGACGACGCGTTCGCGCATTTGAAGTCGAAGTGGGATTCGATCGACTTCGTCGTCCACGCGATCGGTTATTCCGACAAGAATGAGCTTCGGGGAAAGTTCGTCGACACGACGATGGACAACTTCCTGATGACCATGAATATCTCGGTCTACAGCTTCGTCGCCGTTGCCCAGCGCGCGCGGGTGATGATGACCAACGGCGGCTCGCTGTTGACGTTGAGCTATTACGGCGCCGAGAAAGTCATCCCTCACTATAACGTGATGGGCGTCGCCAAGGCTGGGCTGGAAACGTCGGTGAAATATCTGGCGGCGGATCTCGGCCGCGAAAATATTCGCGTGAACGGTATTTCGGCTGGACCGATCAAGACGCTCGCCGCGAGCGGCATCGGCGACTTCCGCTACATCATGAAGTGGAATGAATATAATTCGCCGCTTCGCCGCAACGTCACCATCGAGGACGTTGGCGGGGCGGGGCTCTACCTGCTCAGCGATCTCGCGTCCGGTGTTACCGGCGAGATCCACCACGTCGATGCGGGCTACAACGTCGTCGGCATGAAGGCCGAGGACGCGCCGGACATCTCGACGGTCTGATGGCCAGGGTCGCCCGGCATGTTCGCGTGACCGGGCGCGTGCAGGGCGTCTTCTTCCGCGCATGGACTCGCGACGAAGCACGCTCGATCGGGGTGTGCGGGTGGGTCGGCAATTGCGACGACGGTGCCGTAGAAGCGCATATCGAAGGCGAAGAAGAATTGGTCGATGAGTTAATCAGCCGCATGCGCGAAGGCCCGCCGCAGGCACGCGTGTTCGACATGAAGATCGATGAAGCGACGGACGAAAATTCCAGCCGCTTCGAAGTGCGGCACTAGCCCGCGAACGGATCCCGGACGAGGATGGTGTCGTCGCGCTCCGGCGACGTGCTGACGAGCGCGACCGGGCAGCGGATCAGCTCTTCGATGCGGCGCACATATTTGATCGCGCGTGCCGGCAGGTCGGCCCAGCTGCGCGCGCCGCGAGTCGAGCCCGGCCAGCCTTCGATTTCTTCGTAGACCGGCTCGACCCGCGACTGATCCGCGGCATGCGGCGGCAGGTGGTCGAATTCCTGACCGCCAATCCGATAGCCGGTGCAGATCATCACTTTCTCGAAGCCGTCGAGGACGTCGAGCTTGGTGAGCGCGATGCCGGTCACGCCGCTGACCGCGACCGCCTGACGTACGAGCACCGCATCGAACCAGCCGCAGCGGCGGCGGCGGCCGGTGACGGTGCCGAACTCATGTCCGCGCTCGCCCAAACGCTCGCCGACTTCATTGTCCTGCTCAGTCGGGAAGGGGCCTGAGCCGACGCGCGTCGTGTAGGCCTTGGTGATGCCGAGCACGAAGCCAGCCGCGGAAGGACCCATGCCGCTGCCCGAACCGGTGGTGCCGGCGACCGTGTTGGACGAAGTGACGAACGGATAGGTGCCGTGGTCGACGTCGAGAAGCACGCCCTGCGCGCCTTCGAACAGGATGCGGCGCCCGCGCGAGCGCGCCTCATCCAGATCACGCCAGACGGGCTTGGCGAACTGAAGCACGAAATCGGCGATTTCGGCGAGATCGTTCTTGAGGCGCTCACGATCGACCGGCGGCTCGCCGAAGCCGGCGCGGAGCGCGTCGTGGTGGGCGCAGAGACGGTCGAGCTGTGGCCCGAGTTCGCCGAGGTGCGCGAGGTCGCACACACGGATGGCGCGGCGGCCGACCTTATCTTCGTAGGCTGGGCCTATGCCGCGTCGCGTGGTGCCGATCTTGCCGGCGCCACTCGCGTCCTCGCGGAGAGCATCTAGGTCGCGGTGAATGGGCAGGATGAGCGGGCAGGTCTCGGCAATCATCAGAACGTCAGGCGTCACATCGATGCCCATTTCGCGCATCCGAGTGACCTCGTCGCGAAGCGCCCACGGATCGAGCACGACGCCGTTACCGATGACGGATGGCGTGCCGCGAACGATGCCGCTCGGCAGCAGCGAGAGCTTGTAGGTCTTGTCGCCGACAACCAGCGTATGCCCGGCGTTATGGCCGCCCTGGAAGCGCACCACCATGTCGGCCCGGCTCGCAAGCCAATCGACGATCTTGCCTTTGCCTTCGTCGCCCCACTGGGCGCCGATGACGGTCACGTTTCCCACGTTAAGTCCTTGCTACTTGAGGCCGGCCCGCTCCTAGGAGCGGAGGGGCAGCGCGTCTAGGCGGGAAGAGATTGTTGAACTTGCGGAACAGAAAACCGCGGTCGCGCGTAGTTGCGCTTCGTATCGTGCTCGAAAGCGCGAACGGCAGAACAACTACAGGGGAGTGAAACGTGAAAACCACCACCGTCCTAGCGATTGCCCTCGGTCTCGGCGCCCTCGCGGCGTGCAAGCAGAGCCCGACCGAGCAAACCGCCGACAATATCGAGGCGAACGCCGAGAACACGGCCGACACGATCGAGGCCAATGCCGACAACATGGCCGACAATGTTCAGGCGAATGCCGAGAACACGGCCGACGCCGTCCGCAACCAGGGCGAAGTCAAGGCTGACGCGGTCCGCAACGGCGCCGACGCCGACGGCAACAGCGCCAACTAATCGGTTCGGGTTCGGCCGCTCGCACGCAGGCGGTCTGACCCCAAGGGCGCCCTTTCGGGGGCGCCCTTTTTCTTTGCGGTTAGAAGCTCAGCGGCACGACCTCGCGGACGCCCGGCAGTTCCCGGAGCTGGGCGGCCACCTCTCGCGTGATGGGGTCGTCGACGGCCACCAGTGCAACCGCTTCCCCCGCTTCCTTGCGGCGGCCAAGGTTGAAGGTGGCGATGTTGAGGCCGTTTTCGCCGAGCTCGGTGCCCAGCGCACCGATGAAGCCGGGTTGGTCGTTGTTGACGATGTAAATCATCTGGCCCGTCAGCTCGGCCTCCACGGGGATACCGAAGATCTTCACCAGCCGCGCGGCGCTATTTCCGAACAGGGTCCCTTCGACACGGCGCGGACCGTTGTCGGTGCCGGCGGTGACCGCAACCAGCGTGTGGTAGTCGCCTTCGCGCTCGGTGCGGATTTCGCGCACGCCGATTCCGCGCTCCTTCGCCAGGAAGGGCGCGTTGACCATGTTCACCGTATCCGACCAACTGCGCATGATGCCGGCAAGCACCGCGCCGGAGATCGGCTTGATGTTTAGCTCGGCGGCGGCGCCTTCAACTTCGATGTCGATCGAGCGGATTTCGGTGCCGGCGATCTGCCCGAGCAGGCGGCCGAGCTTTTCCGCGAGCGCCATGTAAGGCTTCAGCCGCGGCGCTTCCTCGGCCGAGAGCGACGGCACGTTCACCGCATTTGTGATGCCGCCGAGTAGCAGGAAGTCGCTCATCTGCTCCGCGACCTGGATCGCGACATTCACCTGCGCCTCGTTGGTCGACGCGCCGAGGTGCGGGGTGCAGATCAGGCCCGGCGTGCCGAACAGCGCATTTTCCTTCGCCGGTTCCTGCGCGAACACGTCGAGAGCGGCGCCGGCAATGTGGCCGCTTTCTAGGCCTTCCTTCAACGCCGCCTCGTCAATCAGGCCGCCGCGGGCGCAATTGACAATGCGAACACCCTTTTTGGTCTTCGCCAGCGCTTCACGCGACAGGATCCCACGCGTCTGGTCAGTCAGCGGCGTGTGCAGCGTGATGAAGTCGGCGCGCGGCAACAGCTCGTCGAGCTCGACCTTCTCGACGCCAAGCTCGACGGCGCGTTCGGGCGACAGGAAGGGGTCGTAAGCGACGACCTTCATCTTGAGCCCATGCGCGCGGTCGGCGACGATCGATCCGATATTGCCGCAGCCGATCAGGCCGAGCGTCTTGCCGGCCAGCTCGACGCCCATGAAGCGGTTCTTTTCCCACTTGCCGGCCTGCGTCGACTGGTCGGCCTGCGGGATTTCGCGGGCGAGCGCGAACAGCATGGCGATCGCATGCTCCGCAGTCGTGATCGAATTGCCGAAGGGCGTGTTCATGACGACGATACCGCGCGCGGATGCGGCCGGCACGTCGATCGTATCGACGCCGATTCCGGCCCGGCCGATCACCTTCAGCCGCGGCAGCGCCGCATCCATGATCGCCGCGCTGATCTTCGCCGAGCTGCGCACTGCGATGCCGTCGTAGTCATGGACGATCGCCTGCAGATCTTCCGGCGACAGACCGGACTTCTCGTCGACCTGAATGCCGCGTTCGCGAAAGATCGCTGCGGCGCGCGGATCCATCTTGTCTGCAATGAGAACGCGTACTTGCTCGGTCACGCCGTGGCCTCCCATGCCCAATCGAGCCAGGGCCCGAGCGCTTGAATGTCTGTGGTGTCGACAGTGGCGCCGCACCAGATGCGAAGGCCAGGCGGCGCGTCGCGATAGGCGGTCACGTCATAGGCGGCGTCCTCACGCTCGAGCAGCTGGCCGAGCGATTTTTGCCGGACGCGGTTGCCTTCCTCGTCGGCGCGGTCGGCGAATTGCAGGCAGACCGACGTGTTCGAACGGATCGCCGGATCGCCCGCGAGATGGTCGATCCATGCGGACCGCTGCACCCACTCGTCGAGCGCGGCGGCATTGGCGTCGGCCCTGGCGATCAGGCCCGACAGGCCGCCGGCCTTTTCGGCCCATTCGAGGGCGAGCAGCCAGTCCTCGACGCACAGCATGCTCGGCGTGTTGATGGTTTCGCCGCGGAAGATTCCGTCGATCAGCTTGCCGCCTTTGGTGAGGCGGAAAATCTTCGGGAGCGGACGCGCAGCGGGCTCGCGCTCAAGCCGCTCGATGGCGCGCGGGCTGAGCACGATCATGCCGTGCGCGGCCTCGCCGCCGAGCGCCTTTTGCCAGCTGAAGGTTCCGACATCGATCTTCGCCCAGTCGATGTCCTGTGCGAAGGCGGCCGACGTCGCGTCGCAGATGCTGAGGCCCGTGCGATCTGCGGCGATCCAGTCGGCATCGGGAACGCGGACGCCGCTGGTCGTGCCGTTCCAAGTAAATACCACGTCGCGCGCCGGATCGATGCCGGACAGGTCTGCGATCTCGCCATAATCGGCCGTGCGAATGTCGGCGTTCAGCTTGAGCTGCTTGGCGACGTCGGTGACCCAGCCGGCGCCGAAGCTCTCCCACGCCAGTATGGTGACAGGGCGGGTGCCGAGCAGCGACCAGATCGCCATCTCCATCGCGCCGGTGTCGGACGCGGGGACAATGCCGAGCTTGTAGTCGGCCGGCAGTTCCAGCAGCGCGTGAGTGCGATCGATCGCTTCGGCCAGCAGCTTCTTCCCGACGCTCCCGCGGTGGGAGCGGCCGAGTGCACGCTCGCTGAGCAATGTCGGGTTCCACCCCGGCGGCTTGGCGCACGGGCCGGACGAGAAAAACGGTCTGGCGGGTTTGGTGGCGGGTTTCGCCGGGCGCACTACGGCCCCGGGTTCGGCAACTTCAGTCAATCTGACTCTCCTCTCAGAGAGCTCGCGCCGCGTTGGGACGGCGTGGCCCGCGGCTGCTTGTAAGGCCGATTGCGGCGGTCGCAAGGCAGCGCGAAAGAATCGCATTGCTGCACTGCACAACAGACTGAAATCGCTCGAATCTGCCTCGGAAACCGCCTCGATCCATCCGTTCATCCCGCTAAGCGGCTCGATTCATCCCACCACAGGGAACCCAAGGTTGAATTTGTTTACCAAGTCCGCGCAGTCTGCGGCTTCGTCAGCACGGGATTGGGCAATTCCAATGCGTGGCGAGGGGCTGGGGAGCTCCTGATAATTGTGGAAACCGGGTCCGGCGAACCGTTTGTTCGCGTGCCCGGGAGCTGTGGAGCGGGTTAAAATGACGCAAGTTTTGGCGGTGACAACGACATTGTTCCGCGATCGCGACCTGTTCGTCCATGACGGATCGAGGCTGCGCCGTTTCCGTGTTTCCGCCCCGGTTCAGGCCGGGTTTTTTGTGGTCCTGCTCGGGCTCGTCGCCTGGGCCAGCTTTGCCACCACCCAGCTCCTCACGCGCTCCAACGGTCTTAGCTCCCTCGCCAGCCTCTCCGCCGCCACTGAAGCCCGCGCTCGCCAGATCGAGCAGCGCCAGGCGCTTATCGAAGCAGCGCTCAGCGGCCAAAAGATCGATCCCAAGCTCATTGCCGCGGCCGCCGATGGCCGCATCGCAAATGACGGCCCGCTTGCGCGCGTCGAAGCGCAGCAACTCGAACAAGCCGCGCTCGTCGCCAAGGCACTCGACGTTCGTTACCAGGTCACTGCGGCCGAGCTGAAGCGGCTCGGCATCGCCCCGGCTCGGGTCGGCAGTCAGGAAGGCGTCGGCGGCCCGTTCGAGAGCGCCGGCAACGCGACCTTCAAGCAGCTGTTCAACAGCTGGAAGAAGCTTGACCAGCTCCAGGACGGCGTGATCGCGGTTCCCTCGGACAAGCCGGTTAAGCTCGACGTTTCGTTCACCAGCGGCTTCGGCGTCCGCTCCGATCCGTTCCACGCTGGCGCCGCCATGCATCCCGGCATCGACCTCGCCGGCAGCTACGGCACGCCGATTTATGCGACTGCCGACGGCACCGTGCTTCGCGCGGGCTGGAATAGCGGTGGCTACGGCAATCTGGTCGAGATCGACCACGGCCGAGGCATCACCACTCGCTACGGCCACATGTCGGCCATCCTGGTCCAGGCCGGACAGCATATTACTCGCGGCATGCAGATCGGCCGCATGGGCTCGACCGGGCGTTCGACCGGCAACCACCTGCACTATGAAGTGCGGATCGACGGCCGCGCCGTGAACCCGATCCCCTTCATGAAGTCGACCGACTATGTCCTCGCCATGCAGCGCCGTTCGGGCGCCGCCTCGATGGACCAGGTCGCGATCGGCGGACCGAACGCCGGGCGTTAATCTGCCGCCTGACATTGCCCGGCGCCCTGCCGCTCCCTATCTCCCCAGCGTGAGCAACATCATTCTCACCGAAAGCGCTGCAAAGCGCGTGGCCTGGATTGCCGAGCGCCAGTCGAGGCCGGCTATCCTGCGGCTTGCCGTCGATGGCGGCGGCTGCGCAGGCTTCACCTATAAGTTCGAGCTCGCCGCGCAGGCGGACGCTGACGACGAAGTCGCCGAGACCGATGGCGTGAAGCTCGTCGTCGATCCGATCAGCCTCGACCTCGTTCGAGGATCGGCCGTGGATTTCGTCGAGGACCTTGGCGGTGCCGCGTTCAAGGTTACGAACCCAAACGCGCAATCCGGCTGCGGCTGCGGATCGTCCTTTAGCGTCTAATCAGCTGCCCAGCTGATCCTCCCCTGAAGTGCCGCCCCTTTTGGCAGGCGTGCGGAGAATGACGACAAATTGCGCCAGCGCGAGCACGATAGCGCCGATCATCAAACCCATGAACATGACTTGTTCCCTTTACTCATACGGACCGCGGCCGCCCGGGCGACCGCGATGGCTGCATCACTGCTGTTGAAATGGCGGCGGTTAGAGCGCGCAGCTCTTCAGGCGCGGCCGGAGCACGCGACGAACCGCGTCGCGCTCCTCTTGTTGCCGCGCAGGCTCCGGCTTCTCAGGCGCCTCGACGACGCCCCGCTCGACCGCTTTGGCCAAGGCGGCGCGCGCCAGGGCGAGATCTGACCATAACGGGCTCATAGTGGGAAGGCCTCCACGCCGGTGATGAACTGGGCCATCAGAAGGACTGCCGTGACGACCGCCATCCCCCCGAATCCCGTGCGCGCCCTGTCGTTGAGCATCTCGTAAGTCCCCCGATGTCTCGCTGATTTCTCGGGTGCATCTCGCTCCGATCAGGGATTCGCGCCATGGGAAAGTCTTGGAAATGCTCGCCTTACTTGTGCGGCAGGCGTGCGGACCGTTGACGGCATGTGCCGAAATGTGCGGAGATGTGCGGAGCGCTCGGGGGCGAGTCCATGAACGAACTTTCGGTCGAAGGTAGCAACAGTGTCGCGTTGCAGGTGCGGGAGGAACTCGCGCGCCGGCGCCTGTCGCGGCAGTGGCTGGCAGACGAAGCGAAGATTAGCCTGTCGACCTTGGAAAAGGCGCTTGCGGGCAGCCGGCCGTTCACTTTTTCTACCGTGGTCCGGATCGAGGATGCGCTCGGCACCAGCCTCAGGTCGCGCAGCGAGAACGGCGTGCGGATGCTCGCGCCGGAATCGATGGGCGCTTACGCCCGCGCTGCCGTGCAGTGGCTTGAAGGCACATACCTGACGCTGCGACCGTCGTTCAGCGAAGCGGGCGCGGTCTTCGCTTACCTGACCTCGGTCGACTGGGACGACGACAAGGGCCACCTGGTTTTCAGCGAGGCATCGCGCACCGACAGCGAATATGAGCAGAAGGGCTTCGTTTCCTTTCCCAACATTTCCGGAGCCATCTATCTCGTGACGATCAGCGAGGGGCAGTACCGGATGGCGCTGCTCAACCGTCCGTCGGGCGGGGGCTTGAGTGGCATCCTGCTGACGCTCGCGGCGGGGGAGGGGGCGCAGCTGACACCGGCGGCCGTACCGATCTCGCTGACGTCGACACGTGGCAACACCGATGCGGCGGTCGGCGTCATCCGCGACGGGCACGAATGCTACGAGGAATATCGCGCCTGCGTCGATCGCATCACCCAACGCTGCTACGCGCGCTTCCCTGCCTAAGCTCGCGCGGCTAAGCGCCGCTCGATGAAGCTTGCGACATACAACCTCAACGGCATCCGTGCGCGCCTGCCGCGGCTCATCGAATGGCTGGATCGCGAGAAGCCCGACGTCGCCTGCCTGCAGGAACTGAAATGCGCGGATGAATCGCTGCCAATCGCCGATATCGAGGCGGCCGGTTACAGCGCGGTGTGGCATGGCCAAAAGGGTTTCAACGGCGTCGCCATCCTCGCCAAAGGCGACCAGCCGCAGCTGCGCCGCACGGGCCTTCCCGGCGATCCTGACGACACGCACAGCCGCTACATCGAAGCGGAGGTCGGCGGCATCATCGTCGCGTCGATCTATCTCCCCAACGGTAATCCCGT
The DNA here is from genome assembly GCF_039537965.1 of Sphingomonas limnosediminicola. NCBI lineage: Bacteria > Pseudomonadati > Pseudomonadota > Alphaproteobacteria > Sphingomonadales > Sphingomonadaceae > Sphingomonas > Sphingomonas limnosediminicola. The sequence continues at coordinate 2,383,627 of NZ_BAABBM010000001.1, forward strand.
CGGGACGGAGAAGTTTAAATACAAGTTGCGCTGGATGGATCGCCTGGAAGCGCATGCCCGCGAGTTGCTCGAAGATGAGCGGCCGGTGCTGCTGTGCGGCGACTGGAACGTCGTGCCGGAGGACCGCGATGTCTTCTCCGTCCGAGCGACGCAGAATGACGCGGTGATGCAGCCCGAAGCGCGCCAGTCATGGCGCCGCATCATTCACCAAGGCTGGACCGATGCCCTGCGCGCGCTGCACCCGAACGAGGAAAAGCTCTACACCTTCTGGGACTATACCGCCGGCTGCTGGCAGCGCGATCTCGGCTTCAGGCTGGATCACCTGCTCTGCTCGCCCGAGGCGACGGACCGGCTGCTCGGCGCTGGCGTCGACCGCTGGGCGAGAGGCGAGGAGAAGGCCTCCGACCACGCGCCAACCTGGGTGACGCTGAGCTAAGCTGTCGCGTTAGCGGCGCATCGGATCCGACTACCGATCAGGCGTCGAGAAACTTCCGTCCCAGCACCCGTTCGCAAATCGCGTCGCCGATGGTGACTTCGCCACGACGCAACTGGTCCATGTCCAGCGAACTGCAGGGAATGCGGGAAATTTCAATGTACCGCTCGCATCGAGCGCACATCGACACTTTCATCACGGCCACTTCGCCTCCGCTCTATCCACGCCCCGCATTCAGAACATCGGCTGAGTAACACCTGCGCGCGCCGGTGCCTAACGTCGCGCGGCCGTGGGTCGCAAATCGCTCAAAAGACTGCCACAATCCGGTTAAGGGCAGAGTCTCAAGCGGCTCGAGTGGGGGGAATGATGGGCAACAAGTCGGTCGCGTGGACGCTTGCGATAGTTCTGACCTTGGAAGGTTGCTCATCGCGGCCGCGAGAGTTTAACCCGACGATCTCGACTCCGGTCGCAAGTCAGACTGACTTCGACGAAGCTTACGCGACCTGCCGCCAGTTGCTGGCCGACGGCAAGCTCAACGCAAGCGGCAGGGGCGGATCTGCGGGCGCCGGCGCCGCAGCGGGCGCGACGACTGCTGTCGCTGGCGGTGCGCTCGCTTCCGCCGGGGGATATGCCGGATTGGCAGCAGCCAGCGCCACCGTCGTGCTACTTCCCTTTGCCGTCATCGGCGGCGCCTGGGGCATGGCCAAGATCAAGCGCGCCAAGAAGGAACGCGCGATCAAGGCCGCAATGTCAGGCTGCCTCCAGGAACGCGGCTATCAGGTCGCCGCCTGGTCGAAGGCCGTGAAAAAGCCGACCATCGTAGCGCCCACGCCATAACGGCCGATTTGGGAAACTCGGGTCACGAATGTCGATCGCATAATGGCCCGTATGGCTGGAAGGCGGACATTAGTGGTCGCGGGCGACACTATATCCGAGGTCTCAATCCTGCGGTCGCGTGGTCGTCGCGACGCTCGGGGGCAGTGCCGGGATGTACACACGGGGAGTTTCGCCAGTCAGGCTGGTAAGGAATGCCGCCATCTTCGCTGTCTCGTCCGGTGTCAGGTCAGCGCCGAGCTGCACCTTGCCCATGACGGAAATCGCCTCGTTAAGGTCCCACACCTGACCAGTGTGGAAATACGGCGCCGTCAGCGCGATGTTGCGCAGCGTCGGCACCTTGTAAACATAGCGGTCCGCTTCGTTTTTGGTGATCGCGAACCGGCCTAGGTCCCCGCGCGGCAGCAGCTTTTCGCCGGGGGAGGACACGACGCCAAATTTCGCATATCTGCCGCCACCAACGTTCACGCCGTTGTGACAGGCGGAGCAGCCCTTATCCATGAAAAGCCGCAGGCCTGCCTTTTGCCGGGTATCGAGGGCGTCGTTGTTGCCGCGTAAGTACTTGTCGAATGACGCATTGGGAGTGGTCAGTGTTGCTTCGAACACCGCTATGGCCTTCTGCACATTGTCTAACGTAACCGGGTGCGCGCTCCCGGGAAATGCCTTGGCGAAATAGACAGTGTACGCCGGGAGGCTCTTGAGTTGCTCCTCGATATGTTCCTGTGGTGAGGCCATTTCCACGGGATTGATCATGGGGCCACCGGCCTGCTCGAATAGGTCCTTGGCACGGCCATCCCAAAACTGCGCGACATTGTAACGGGCATTAAACACAGTCGGGGCGTTGCGCCCACCACGTTGCCAACGGTGGCCAATGGAAGTCGATTCATTATCGGCCCCACCCAATCCGATCGCATGGCAAGAGGCGCAGCTGATTGCATGGCTGGCGGACAAGCGCGGGTCAAAATAGAGCATCCGGCCTAAAGCCAGTTTCTCGGGCGTCGACTCGTTGCCTTCAAGCCTGGGCGCACCGAGCGGAATCGGTTTGAACGTAGCCTGCGCCTCTTCCATCAGCTTGTCCGCGGCGGGACCCACTGACGCTTCTGGCACAGGGCCACTCGTTGGCGACGACCCAGCTTCTTTGTCCTGCTTACTGCAGCTGCCAAGAGCAATGCAGAAAACGACGCTAGCTGCGAGCGCGCCAATCTTACGCATATGAGGCTCCCCGGGTTGGTTCCAACTCGTGCCGAGACATGGCCCCTGCGAATGCACAATTGCCGCACCGTCTAACGCACTTGGCCGCGCAGCCAAGCACCGAGAGCGAAACGTTGGTCGTGAGGTTAGGACCTTGCACGTCTCACAACATGACGTCTCAGCTCCGCGTCGGAAATCAGGACTTCCACGGACGTGCTCAAGTGTCGTCTTAACGTCTGCTTTGGGTCGAAAGCCGACATTAGCTCAGCAGCTAAACAAAGATCCGCTTCGCAGTTCTTGAACCGCGAGCGGCTGAACCCACTCCTTCATCCGTGAGTTTGTCGGTTATGGCCGTTTTGCCGGGACAAACGAAAAGGGTTCCCATGCTTGAAACTGCTTCTTCGTCCGGCGCCGCAATCTTTCCGACATTCTTTATGGCCGGCTTCGAATGTTCGACCTTCGTCTGGAAGGACGGCCAGCGAAAGGACTATGTCGTTGCGACGGGGCACGACCGCCACTTGAAGCGGGATCTCGCGGCGGCGATGGACCTCGGCATCGGCGTGGTTCGCGAGGCCGTGCGGTGGCCCAGCGTCGATCTCGGCGGCGGTCGTTATGATTGGTTCACCGTCAAGGCGGTTCAAGATAGTGCGACCGAACGCAAGATCACGCCCATCTGGGACCTATGCCACTACGGCTTTCCTGACGATTGCGATCCCCTGACCGACGACTGCCGGAAACGCTTCGTGGATTATTGCCGGGCTGTCGCCCAGTTCGTCACCAGCAGCGCCGACGGTCCCTACTTCTTCACGCCGATCAACGAGATCACATTCTTCTCGGCAGCCGCGAGCGATCTCGGCTGGATGTACCCATTCGCCAAGGGCCGGGAGGCGGAACTCAAGCGGGCGTTGTGCAGGATGTCGATCGAGGGCGCGAAGGCGATCCGCGAAGTCGATGCCGGAGCGCGCATGGTGCACGTCGACCCGATGATACAAGCCGTTCCGCCCGCCGATCGACCGGACCTGGCCGACGAGGCGGAGCAAGAAGAGCGGCGGGAGGACTTCGAGGCGTTCGACATACTCTCGGGGCGCTGCTTGCCGGAGCTCGGAGGCTCGCCCGAGATCCTCGATATCATCGGGGTCAATGTCTACCATTACAGCCAAGTCCAGCTCGGCGCGGACAAGAAGCGCGAGATTCTCGGGCCGCACGACCCGCGCCGGAAGCCGCTCAGCGAGCTGCTGCAAATGATGTGGAGCCGCTACCAGCGCCCGATGATTATAGGCGAAACGAGCGGCTATCAGGACAACCGCGCCGATTGGCTGCGGATGACCATGGAAGAGTCATTCAGGGCCATAAATGCCGGCGTCGAGCTCCATGGAGTCTGTCTCTATCCGTTCGTGGACGTTCCGGATTGGTGGTCGCAGGAATGGGCCAAGATTGGGATCTACGACGTCGCCGATAAAAGCAGCTTTGAGCGGGTGCCCTGCGCCCCCTACATCGAGGAGCTGCGCCACTGGCAGAAACGGCTCGACCAGCCCGGGAAGGTCGACCCCGAGGGATATGCCCAGCGATGGGGCCGCGTCGAGCTCGACGAAGTCCGCAAATATGCCTCGGAGTGGGCCGCCGAAACGCGGCCAAGGGAGAATGTCGATGCCTGAGGATCGACAGTTCGGTGACGAAGCGCACAGGGACTCCTGACGAGGTTGGAACCGTCGGCGCTTTCCGGCAGTGACTTGCTGATGGATGGCGGCGTCATCGCGCACAGCTCTGGTTCGGCTCGCCCGCTTCGTAGCTATGCGTTCGAAAGCAGGCAAAATGCGTCGCCCACGAGTTTATTCCTGACATTGAGGAACGTCGCCGCGCCTCCTTCGCTAGTCATCTGGGCGGGCGAGTTTTTCCCAGGAGTCACCATGAACCAGAACATCATTTCGGCCGTGTTCGACAGCCGCTTGGAAGCAGAAGCTGCAATCGGCGAACTGCGCAACGCAGGGATCGATAGCGGCAAGCTTTCGCTCATCGGCCGTGATGGGGACGGCACGACCGTCACCGACGGTGCGGGCGAGAAGGCCGAGGAGGGAATTGGTGACACGCTGAAGGGCGCGCTCGGAGGCGCCGGTATTGGCGCCATTCTTGGCGTCGCCGCTTTGGCGATCCCGGGCGTCGGTCCGCTAGCTGCTGCCGGTGCCATCGCCAGTTCGGCGATCCCGGGCGCCGCTGCGATCGGCGCGGGCGCGGGCGCAGTCGCCGGCGGCCTGACGGGCCTTCTCAAGGACCATGGCGTCAGCGACGAGGATGCGACCTATTACGAAGGCCGGATCAATGACGGCGGCATCTTCGTCTCCGTTGATACCAACGACGATAGCGTTTCGTCGGAAACAGTTAGCGAAATCCTGTCGCGTAACGGCGGCCACAGCACGACCCAGCCGCGGATGGCGACAGCCCAATAAAACCTCAGTCGAGGAGCGTCGCCGTTCGGCGGCGCTCCTCACTTTCAAGGACTCTCATGACTCGATCCAAAGCTGCTTCCGAATGGTCTGCGATCATATTCGATGCATCGAAACTGTGGGCAGACGCCGGCATGGTCGTGGCGCTTCGCTCCTGGCGCGTGATGGCCGGTGGACCAGCCGCAGATTTGGAAATGAAACGGATGGTCAGCGAAAAGACCGAGGCGGGCTTGGAGTTGGCTGGGGCGTTAGCCGGCGGTGGCGTAACAAGCACCGAGGCCGCGGCGCGCAAGGCGTTGACCATCTATGGAAAACGAGTTCGGGCAAACCGCAAGCGACTGACCTAGCTCGCGACTGCGAGATACTCCTCTGCGCATGCTCGCCGCCAGTTAAGCGCCAGATCAACGATTGATGCGGGCCTGCCTGGCTGCGTAGCGAGCATCGCGTGCGGCCTTTCGATCGGCCTCAGTAGGCGCCGGCGCGGAGGCCTTTTCCTTGGCTCGTGCCTTTAATTGAGCTGCTTCTTCGGCTGCTGCTTTCTTCGCGGCGGACTTCTCCGCCCGAACCGCCTTTCTTGATGCTTCAGCCGCCTTTCTCTGAGCAAGCTCAGCGTCGTCGGGCTCAGGCCTAAGCCGGAGTTGCTCCAATGCCTTCTGCTTGGCCGCCGCAGCTTGACCCGCACGGTCCTGAAAAGTCGGATTTTTGAATGATGCCATCTTGGCAGAACGAACTGGAAACCATTTCGACCCATTTGGTCAGCGCGCTCGTGGTGCTTCGACGGTCGAACCGTCTCCGCGAACCAGCTTCAGGCCCGTCACGCCCGCGCCTGATACCGTGAAGCTGATGCGTGAGAGCGGATCTTCGCTGAAGCCGAATTCATTGGCACCGACCGAAATCAACGCGACCTTCGGCCCTCCAATGCGCTGGTAATTTAGTGCGCCGCCTTCGAGCGTCACTGACCGGCCACCGTCGTAGACGCCAGCGTAGCGTTCAATCGGAAGCGCGGTGGCGACCGGACTTAGCTTGGCCTGGAGAAGCATGGCGCGCGATTCGAGCATGCGCTTTTCCATGCCGCTTGCTGTCGATGCGATGCGGTGCAGGGCATGGACCTGTGCGACTTCGAGCGCGTCGTCCGCCTCGACCTTCGTGGTCGGAGCGATGCCGACCCCTTCCCAGTCCTTCCCCGTCGAGGCAAGAACGGCCCGACCGATGGAAACACTGACGACGTACCCACCGGAAACCGGGAAAAACTCGTTCCGGAAGCCTGCACCCACCGTATTCTGTCCGATGACTTCGCCAATCTTGAATCCGGCTACGTGCCCTGTAAATTCTTCGGCCGCGCTGGCGGTCATCCCACTGGTCAGCACGTACAGCGGCTTTCCGACCAGCCGTCCTGCAGGGAGCGACGCGAGGCTGGACAAATGGTCGACCTTGTTCGCGCCCATGTAGAACGTGACGATCGGCCGATTGGGCTCGAGGAAGTGGCTGACAAGATACTGTACTGCTTGCGGACTGCCGCCTCCGTTCTGGCGGATATCGATGATTGCGGCGTCTCCATCCTTCAGGAAGCGCATGGCGTTATCGTACGCTGCGGCGGTCTGGCCGCCCCAGAAGAACCCCATCAGATCGATGTAGCGGATGTTTCCAGGCAGCACCTTCATCTCGACGATGCCGTAGTTGAACTTGGCCGCCCGGCGGATTTCATCGTCGCTCGGTGGCGCATCGTCTGCACCCGAGCCCGCTGGCCTTGCAGCGAGTTGCGCTTGCTGTGCGGGGTCGTAGCGCATGCCGAGATGCGCATCGTGCGCGACCGCCTTCATGTCCGCATTGATCCGGTCGACCAGCTCTCCGGGATCGCCCACGTAGTAGCGACCCGTAGCCAGCCCCTTCACGAGCGCAGCGTCCAGCCTCGACCGGACGTCAGCGAGCACGTAATTGGCTGCAATAATCCGCCTGAGATCAGCAACGACGAGTTTCTCGTCGACCGCTTTCGCTACCGATCCTGTCACCACCGGTTCCGCGCCGGCGCCGCTGCTGGCCAGCACGATCGCCGCTGCGCATGCCATGGTTGCTGCAAACCTCATATCTCCGCCCCGAAAACTTACTGTAGTGGTTCACTAACACAGTATGAGGTGCAAAGTTCGGTAGATTGTGGACTGATTGCGCCAGAATTTGGCGCTGTCGCAGAGGCGGGCATGGTGGCGGGATTGGTAGAAGCAGACTCTAGCCATTCTCGGCGAGCCTGTGTGATATCCTCGCAGCAAAGGTTCAGGAGGCGCCGATGGGGGTGATCGGGATTGGTGGCCTGTTCTTCCGGGCGCAGGACCCGGAGGCGCTCACGGCCTGGTATCGCGATCATTTGAACGTCGGATCCGGTTGCGCCGCGCCGGGCGCCGGAGAAGCCGAGGAATGGGTGTGGAAGGCAAAGGGCGGGCCGGTCGTGTTCGCGCCGTTCAAGGCCGACACCGACTATTTCCGGGCCGACAAGGCATTCATGCTCAACCTGCGCGTCACCAATCTCGCGCAGCTCGTAGAGCGGCTGAAGAATTCCGGTATCAACGTCGAGACCCGTGACGAGTGGAACGACCCGAACGTCGGCTCATTCGCCCGCGTTCACGATCCTGAGGGCAACCCCGTCGAATTGTGGGAGCCGCCGAGCGCCTGAGCGCGCCTTCTAAGCTCCTGCACATGGATGCGGCGCAGGCCGAAGCCTGCGCCGACCCTGGCTAAGCTTTACCCGCGCTCACCGGCGTGCGTCGGAGGTGGCGGCGGTGGAGGCGGCGGTGGCGGTGGGACCGGGCAGGTAGCGCCAGCCGGGACCGAGGTTCCATCCGGGCACATGACCGGCGGCGGTGGCGGCGGCGGCGGTGGCGGAGGACAGGGCTGTCCTGCGGCAACTTGCGAACCGTCCGGGCACGTCTGCATCGGCGGCGGCGTCGTTGCGCATGCCGACAAGAAGCCTGTCGTGGCAATAAGAAGCGCAATCCTTCTCATGTTCTTCTCCTCTTTCACCGTTTCCCCTGCCGACAACGCAGTTCGTTGCGGCAACGTTCCTAGTCCCATGGCCGGTTCGTTCCGGCCAAGCAATGCGCTGGAGATAAGTTGAAAGTGGGCGGCTTAGAGCGCCTTCTCGTAGATGCGGTAGCGGTGGTTGATCTCGGCACCGGGCAGTTGGGCGATCGACAACATTCCCTTATTGTCCTCCAGGATCCAGCCAAACTCGCCATGCGTCGCGCCGTACTTCGTCGTGCCTTCGCGGCGCGTATACTCGATCATCATGAAGGCGAGCTGGCTCGCGAGGCGTGTGTGGTGGAGCTTCTTCGCCACGCCCATCAGCGGCACGCGCAGGCGCTGCGTCCGCGGCTTGCGCAGGCGCCACAGCAGTTTGATGAAGTTGAACGGGAACAGCTCGCCGTTGAGGTCCTTGGTCAGCTCGTTGATGTCCGGGATAGTCAGCATGAACGCGACCGGCTCACCGTCGACCTCGGCAATGCGCACCAGTTCGTTGAAGATGATCGGCTTCAGCTTCTTGCCGGCATAGGCGATCTCGGCCTCGGTCAGCGGGACATAGCCCCAATTGTTCGACCAGGCGTCGTTTAGCAGGTTGAGGATCAACCGCGCTTCCTCGTCGAACCTCGACTTGTCGACCATCCGGATGCGGATCTTCGGGTTGCGTTCGCCCGCCGCGATCAGCCGGTTGATCAGCGGATCGTTCCAGTTCGAAATATCCAGTGAGTAAGTGACGAGGTCCTTGGCCTTGCCGTAGCCCGCCGCCTCGATCCACGGCTGATATTCGGGCCGGTGGTGGCCCATCATCGCCGTAGGCGGCTCGTCAAAGCCTTCGATCTCAAGGCCCGGCTCGTCCCAGATCGACAAGCTGATCGGCCCGAGCGCGCGCGTCATGCCCTGCTTGCGGAGCCAGTCCTCGGCGGTGGCGATGAGCGCGGCCGCAGCCTCGCCGTCGAGCGCTTCGAACATGCCCCATTGGCCGGTGCCGGCGCCCATATGCTCGAGCACCAGTTCGTCGACCTGCGCGCTGATGCGTCCGACGATTTTCCCGTCTCGCTCGGCGAGCCAGAGCTGCGCCTTGGCATGTTCGAACCACGGGTTCTTGCCGGGCGTGATGAGGCCGTGAACCTCGTCCTTCAGCGGAGGGACCCAGGCCGGGTCGTTCTTGTAGACCTCCCAGGCGAAGTCGACGAAGCTTTTCTTGTCCTTTTTGGTCACGACAGGACGGATCGTTACGGCGGCGCTGGTCATGGCGCGTGGCTAGCGGCTGATCACGCCAAGCGCCAGTTAAGGTTGAGACGCCTAAGTCCCGCCACTATCTCTGCGTAAACGGCAAATACCCGCAAAGGCTTATGAACCAAACGGCGACCCTCGAACGCTCGGCGAACCGCGCTGCATCCATGCAGCCCGCGAGTTCGCGCATCAAGGACGACGCGACCATGCTGAAGGCCGCGGCGAACCTGACGCGCGACCTCAACGTTCCCAAGTCGTCGATCTACTGGGGCGACATGCTCGGCTCGGCAGCGCTGGGTTATGCGGGCCTGTTCGGGGCGATGCTAGCTCCTTCGACCCCGCTGGCGATTGTCGCGGCGCTGATCGGGATTCTCGCGCTCTACCGCGCAGGCTCGTTCATTCACGAGTTGACGCACATTAAGAAGGGCGCGGTGAAGGGCTTTCGCTTCGTCTGGAACCTCATCGTCGGCGTGCCGCTTCTGGTGCCGAGCTTCATGTACGAAGGGGTGCACAACCAGCACCATGCGAAGCGCTACTACGGGACGGTCGAAGATCCGGAATATCTGCCGCTCGCGTTGATGCATCCGTGGACGCTGCCGGTGTTCCTGATCGCCGCCGCGCTGGCGCCGGTCGGCATGCTCATCCGTTTCGGTATCCTCGCGCCGCTGTCGATGCTGTTTCCGAAGCTGCGCGCGCTGGTCGTCGGCCGCTACTCGGGCCTGCAGATTAATCCCAAGTTCGTGCGCCCGAAGCCGGAAGGGGAATTCGCGCGCGACTGGGCGTGGCAGGAAACAGCGTGCAGCGTGTGGGCGATCGCCCTGCTGACGATGGTCGCGACCGGCGTCGTTCCGCTGCGCGATTTCCTGATCTTCCTCGGCGTTGCTTCCGGCGTGATGTTCCTCAACCAGATTCGCACGCTCGTCGCGCATCTGTGGGAGAATGACGGTGAAGCGATGAGCGTTACCGCGCAATATCTCGACAGCGTCAACGTGCCGCCGCCGGGCACCCTGCCCGCACTATGGGCTCCGGTCGGGCTGCGCTACCACGCGCTCCACCACCTGCTTCCTGGCCTGCCGTATCATGCGCTGGGCGAGGCACACCGTCGCCTGTGCAAGGAGCTGGAGGCGAACTCGATCTACCACGCGTCGAGCCATCGCGGCCTGTCGCCGCTGGTCGTGCGGCTCGCAGCCAGCACTTGGCGGACGTCGCGTCCTTCCTGAAATTGCTTAATTTTCTTGATCTATGATAATCTCCCTTGAGGGGGAGAGAGATCATGCGCCGCATTCTGATGACCGCAGTTGCGGTCGCCCTGGCGTCTTCCGCCGGCACGGCGGGGGTTCCCGTCCGCGTCGTCGGGCATAGCAACGCAGACGGTGAACTGCTCAAGGACATCCTGCAGAACGTCACTTATTTCGGCGCGGCGTTTGACTGCCCCGCGCCTTCGGTAATCCAGACGAGTGTCATCTCGCCATCGCGGGTCCCGAGGTCCGCCGATTACCGCGTGGACTCCGACCAGGCAGGCTACGAGGACTGGAAGGCCAATTTCTGCGGCAAGACGGAAGATTTCCTGATCGCCTTCTGGCCCGACCCGAACGGAGGCTCGTTCATCAAGGTCACCTATCCCTATCCGGATGGCGCGCCGCACGGCGGCCGCTAAGTTCCGGAACCTTGACTTGTTTGCGCTTTTCCGCTTGAGGGCGCGCGTCCGGCGGGCCCAAGCGCTCGCCGTTGTCATTTGGGCAAAACGCAGGCGCCCTCAAGATCTGCGTGGCCGGAGCTACCTCGTACGGGCTCCAGACGAACGAAAGGAATGACCTATGCGCCATCGTGTTGGCGGCCGTAAGCTTCAGCGCACCTCAAGCCACCGTGCAGCCCTGTTCCGCAACATGGCGGCAGCACTCATCAAGCATGAGCAGATCACAACGACGACGGCCAAGGCGAAGGAGCTTCGCCCCTACGTCGAGAAGCTGATTACGCTCGCCAAGCATGGCGGCCTGTCGAACCGCCGTCTCGCGCAGTCGCGCCTGATGGACGAAACGCAGCTCGCCAAGCTGTTCGACGTCCTCGCGCCGCGCTACGCGGACCGGAACGGCGGCTACATCCGCATCATCAAGGCCGGCATCCGCATGTCGGACGCAGCGCCGATCGCGATCATCGAGTTCGTCGATCGCGACGTCAGCGCCAAGGGCCAGGACAGCGGCCCGGTGATGAACGAAGACGAGCTCGAAGCGGCCTAAGCGCCTGTCAGGCAATTGAATTCCGAAGCGCGGTTGCTATCCCGGCAGCCGCGCTTTTTGTTTGGGGAGAGTATTCGATGCGCCGGAGGTTGTTTGTTGCCGTCTTGTTGTCTTCCGCCGTCGCGCTGACTCCGACCATGTCATCCGCTGCACAAGCCCCGCATGCCGCGCCGGCTTTCGCCTACCCGCAGGCGAAGCGCGTCGACGTCGTCGAGACGCAGTTCGGCGTGCCCGTCGCCGACCCGTACCGCTGGCTCGAGAATGACGTCCGCAACGATCCGGAGGTCGCGAACTGGGTCGAGGCCGAAAACAAGGTCACCGACGCCTTTCTGCAGACGCTGCCGCTCCGCGGCTTCTTCAAGCAGCGCATGACCGCGCTCTACGATTACGAGCGCTACGGCCTGCCGGTGAAAAAGGGTGGCCACTATTTCTATCAGCACAACACCGGCCTGCAGAATCAGTCGGTCCTGTTCGTCCGCGACGGCCTCAGTGGCGAGCCGCGCCAGCTGATTGATCCCAACGGCTGGTCGAAGGACGGCGCCACCGCGCTTGCCGAATGGACGCCGAGCGACGACGGCAAGCTGCTTGCTTATTCCGTTCAGGACGGCGGCACCGACTGGCGCACGGTCCGCGTGATGGACGTCGCCACCGGCAAGCTCCGCACCGACGAGCTCAAATGGCTGAAGTACTCGGGCGGCGTCGCCTGGGCGAAGGACGGCACCGGCTTCTTCTATTCGCGCTACCCGGCGCCAGTGGCAGAAGCGACGTTCCAGAACGCGACGCTCAACCATCGCATTTATTTCCACAAGCTCGGCACGCCGCAGGCCGCCGACCGCCTGATCTACGCGACGGCGGCGAGCCCCAAGCTTAACCATTACGTCCAAGTCAGCGACGACGGTCGCTGGCTGGTGATCTCGACGAGCGAAGCGGGCGACGAGAATGACGTTCACGTCATCGACCTGCGCAAGCAGGGGCTGAAGCCGATCGCTTTGTTCACCGGCCGCAAGAACCAGTGGGCCTATGTCGGCAACGACGGAATGCGTTTCTACTTCGCGACCGACAAGGATGCGCCGCTAAAGCGTGTCGCGGCGGTCGACGTCGGTCGCGCCGGCGCGACCGAAGCGACCGTGGTGCCCGAAGCTAAGGAAGCGCTATCCGACGTCAGCATGATCGGCGGGAAGCTGATCGCCAGCTACCTCGTCGACGCCAAGAGCGAGGCGCGAGTCTACAGCCTGACCGGCAACAAGCTCTCGACCATCGACCTGCCGGGCATCGGCACCGTCGGCGGCTTCTACGGCAAGAGCACCGACCCGGAGACCTTCTTCTCCTTCACCAGCTTCAACCGGCCGACGACGATCTACCGCTACGACACCGCGTCGGGGCAGGAGTCGGCCTGGGCCGAGCCGAAGCTGACCTTCGATCCGGAAACGATTTCCGTCGAGCAACAATTCTACCAGTCGAAGGACGGGACGAAGGTCCCGATGTTCATCGTCCGCAAAAAGGGGACGAGCGGCCCGGCGCCGACACTTCTCTACGGCTATGGCGGCTTCAACATCTCGGTGACGCCGAGCTTCAACCCCGCGAACATCGCCTGGATAGAGCGCGGCGGCGTCTATGCGCTGGCGAACATCCGCGGCGGCGCGGAGTACGGCAATGCGTGGCACGACGGCGGCCGCCTCGCCAACAAGCAGAACGTCTTCGACGATTTCATCTCGGCGGGCGAATATCTGAAGGCGCACGGCATCGCAGCGCCCAAGGGCCTCGCGGCGATCGGCCGCTCGAACGGCGGCCTGCTTGTCGGCGCGGTGACCAATGAGCGTCCCGACCTGTTCGACGCCGTCAGCCCGGGCGTCGGCGTGATGGACATGCTCCGCTTCGATAAGTTCACCGCCGGCCGCTATTGGGTCGACGACTATGGCCACCCGGATAAGGAAGGGGACTTTAAAACGCTGCTGACTTATTCGCCCTATCACAACATCAAGGGCGGCAAGGCCTATCCGGCACTGATCGCGGTCACCGCCGATACCGACGACCGCGTTGTTCCGGGTCACAGCTTCAAATATATTGCCAAGCTGCAGGCGACTGAGGGCACGGGTTCGGCCCCGCACCTGATCCGCATCGACACCCGCTCCGGCCACGGCAGCGGTAAGCCGATCACCAAGATCATCGAGGAATATTCGGACGTCTATTCGTTCCTGGGGCATTTCACGGGCTTGGATTCCACGCGCTAAGCTGCTGATCCTGCGGTGCTTTTCTTAAGACACCTGAACGGCGGCAAACGGACCGTTCAGCATTCTTGCAACGCCGTAACGATATGCATCCCCCTTGATCGCCGCGCGTTCTGCGTGGGCGAATCGATGGAGAACAGGGTCATGAACGCTTTCAAGATCATCCTGGCGGGCGGCGCTGCCGCGGTTGCGCTCGCAAGTGCGGCGCCGGCTTCGGCGCAATATTATCCGGGTTATGGCTATGGCGGCGGCGGCAACGTTGTCGGGCAAGTCCTGAGCCAGGTGCTTGGCGGCGGTTACGGTGGCTATGGCGGCTACAGCGGCTACGGCGGCGGCTACGGCAACAACCAGCAGGTCGTCATCAACCAGTGCGCCGCTGCCGTGCAGCAGCGCCTCAACGGTGGCTACGGCTATAATGGCGGTTACGGCAATTACGGTGGCGGCCGCGTCCTCGGCATCAGCCGCATCGAGCAGCGTTCGGGCGGTGGCCTCACCATCCGCGGCGTTGCGACCAGCGGTCGCTATGCCGGTTACAACAACGGGTACGGGGGCCAGGCGCCGGCCGACCTGACGTTTAAGTGCAAGACCGATTACCGCGGTTACATCGCCGATGTGGACATCGACGGCGCCAACCGGAACTATGGCTACGGCAACGGTTACAACAACGGCTACGCGCCGCAGAACTACGATTACTCCCAGTACGGCTACCGCCGCTACTAAAGGGCAGCAAGTTCGTCACGAGATGCGCCGGGGTCGAAAGGCTCCGGTGCATTTCGTTTGAGCGTCAGGCGTTGACCGCCAACTCCCGCGCCAGTTCCTCGAGTTGCTTAGCGACCGTGCCCCAGCCGTCGTGGAAGCCCATCTTCTCATGCGTCTCCCGGTCCGCCTCATTCCTGTGCAGCGCGACGGCCTTGTAGGCAGTCTTGCCGTCACCGGCGTCGGCGAAGGTGACGATGGCGGTCATGGGGAATGATTCGCAGCCTTCGCCCATCTCGTTAGGCCGGTACCCAGGGCCGAGCGCGCTGGTCCAACTGAGCTTCTGCTTGTCGATCACTTCAAGCACGCAGCCGGGCGTGCCGTGGCCTGTGTCGAAATTATCGGGGCCGACCATGCGGATGCGGAAAATCCCGCCGGGTTTCAGGTCGAGCTCGATCTCCGTAATCTCGTATGGCCGGGGCGCGAACCAGCGCTTCAGATGCTCAGGCTTCGTGTAAGCTTCCCACACCAGGTCGAGCGGTGCGTTGAGCGTGCGCTCCAGCACCAGATCAAATACTCCGGCCATCAAATTCCTCCGTCGTTTGCAAGGTGGCGAGATAGTCTTCGAAGCGGTCGAGCTGAGCCTCCAATTCCTGGCGTCGCCGGGTGAGCCAGGTCTCGACCTGGCTGAGCGCTTCGCGTTCGAGGCGGACAGTGCGCACGCGCCCTTTCTTGCGCGAGGCAACGAGGCCGCTCGCTTCGAGTGCTTTGAGGTGCTGCATCACCGCCGGCAGGCTCATGGGTAGAGGGGCCGCGAGTTCGCTAACCGAAGCGGGGCCACGGCTAAGACGAGCGAGCATGCCGCGGCGCACGGGGTCGGCGAGGGCCGAGAAGGCACGATCAAGATGCGGCGAATCGTTAAGCATAGGCTTAACTATCACGCAGTCAGACTTGGTGCAAATCACTTAAGTTACCACTTAACTTTACTCAGAGGGCGTGGCTCACTATCGGCTCGCCATGACGGTCCAACCCACCGAATCCATCCTCATCGTCGACTTCGGCAGCCAGGTGACGCAGCTGATCGCGCGGCGCGTCCGTGAGGCCGGCGTATATTGCGAGATCGCGCCGTTCAATTCCGCCGAGGAAGCGTTCGAGCGGCTCCAGCCCAAGGGCGTCATCTTCTCTGGCGGTCCGGCGTCGGTCACCGCCGAAAACAGCCCGCGCGCGCCGCAGGTCTTGTTCGACAGCGGCCTTCCGCTGCTCGGAATCTGCTACGGCCAGCAGACGCTTCATCAGCAGCTCGGCGGCAAGGTCGTCAGCTCCGACCGGCGCGAGTTCGGCCGCGCGTTCATCGACATCGTCTCGCCGTCCGGCCTGTTCGACGGGCTGTGGAACGTCGGCGAAAAGCACCAGGTGTGGATGAGCCACGGCGACCGCGTCGACACGCTCGCGCCGGGCTTCGAGGTCGTCGCTTGTTCCGAAGGCGCGCCCTACGCCATCGCCACCAACGAAGAGGCCAAGCGCTACAGCCTGATGTTCCATCCGGAGGTCGTGCACACGCCAGACGGCGGCAAGCTGCTCGCTAATTTCGTGCGGCACGTGTGCGGCTGCGCGGGCGACTGGACGATGGCGGGCTTCCGCGATGCCAAGATCGCCGACATCCGCGAACAGGTCGGCAAGGGCCGTGTGATCTGCGGCCTGTCGGGGGGCGTGGACAGCGCCGTCGCGGCTGTGCTGATCCATGAGGCGATCGGCGACCAGCTCACCTGCGTGTTCGTGGACCACGGCCTGATGCGGCAAGGCGAGGCGGAGCAGGTCGTCTCGCTGTTCCGCAACAGCTACAACATCCCGCTGGTCCACGTGGACGCCAGCGCGGATTTCCTCGGCGGTCTCGAAGGCGTCACCGACCCCGAGAAGAAGCGCAAGTTCATCGGGGCCGAGTTCATCAATGTGTTCGAGGCGGAAGCAAAGAAGATCGGCGGCGCCGACTTCCTCGCGCAGGGGACCCTCTATCCGGACGTCATCGAGAGCGTCAGCTTCACCGGTGGCCCGTCGGTCACCATCAAGAGCCACCACAATGTCGGCGGCCTGCCCGAGCGCATGAACATGAAGCTCGTCGAGCCCTTGCGCGAGCTGTTCAAGGACGAGGTGCGCGAGCTTGGCCGCGAGCTCGGCCTGCCCGACGCCTTCGTCGGCCGCCACCCGTTCCCGGGCCCGGGCCTCGCCATCCGGATCCCCGGCGAGGTCACGCAGGAAAAATGCGACATCCTCCGGAAGGCCGACGCCGTCTATCTCGAGGAAATCCGCAACGCCGGCCTCTACGATGCCATCTGGCAGGCCTTCGCGGTGCTGCTCCCCGTCCGCACCGTCGGCGTGATGGGCGATTACCGCACTTACGATTATGTCTGCGGCCTTCGCGCCGTCACCAGCGTTGATGGGATGACCGCCGACGTCTATCCGTTCGACGCCGCTTTCCTGAGCCGCGTCGCGACCCGCATCGTCAACGAAGTGCAGGGCATCAACCGCGTCGTCTACGATTACACGTCGAAGCCTCCTGGCACGATTGAATGGGAATAGAATCCCTGTAGCCTCGGCGCGTCAGCTGGGGGGCGGCGAGTGGATTTCTTCAATTATGTGATGGTGCTGGCATCCGTGATCGTCGGCCTGGCGGTCACGCATTTGCTTCAGGGCGTCGCCCGGTTCATCCAGCATCCCGACCGCGAGAAGCTCTACTGGGTCCACCTGCTGTGGGTCGGCACGATCTTCCTCAACGCGCTGCTGTTGTGGTGGTGGGAGTTCAAGCTGGCGTTGATGGCGCATTGGACGTTCGAGCTGTACCTGTTCGTTATCGGCTTCGCGGTCATGCTCTACATGATCTGTGCGGTGCTGATGCCGTCGGACCTCGGCCACTACAAAAGCTATCGCGCTTATTATTATTCGCGGCGCCGGTGGCTTCTGGGCTTGATCCTGGTTTTCGGCCTGATGGATTTCGCGGACTCGGCAGTCAAAGGCGTCGCGCACCTCGCGTCGCTCGGCTGGATCTACCTCAGCTTCGTCGCGATGCGCCCGCTGCTCCTTCTCGCTGCAATCAAGAGCCGCAACGAAAAGCTCCATGGTGCGGTCGCCATCATCGTCGCGGGGCAACTGTTGACCATGGCCTTCCTCAACTTCCGCACGATGCAGTGATCGCGATATTGGCGAGTTAACAGTAACTTGCCGTTTACCGGTTCATTGACTCCGGGCCTTGGCTTCGGCTGTTCATTCGTCGACTAGTCAAACGAGGCGGATCAGTGGGCAAATTCCTCAATTTCTCGGTTGCGGTGCTAACGGCTGCAGCGCTTGCAGGCTGCGACACGGTTCCGGCGCCCAGGCTGGTGCAGGCAGCGCCACCGCCGGAGCCGGTCTCGCATGAGGTTCCGTACCGTTGGACGCAGGGCAACGCCCCGCAGGCGTACAAGGACATGGTTGACACGTTCGGACGACATGGACTGAAGCCTGGAGAATATGTCGTCGCGTCGACGATCCCGCAGGGCGAAACCCGCATCGTCGTCGATCTGCTGACACAGATGGCCTACGTCTATCGGGGCGACAAGCTGGTCGGCGCATCGACCGTGTCGAGCGCCAAGCGCGGCATGGTCACGCCGCTCGGGTTCTGGTCGATCCTTGAAAAGCGGCCGTTCTACCGGTCCAAGAAGTACGACAATGCGCCGATGCCGTTCATGCAGCGCATCGACGGCTACGGGATCGCTTTTCATGGCGGCAACAACCCGGGCTATCCTGCTAGCCACGGCTGCATCCGCCTGCCGATGAAGTTCGCCGAGAAGCTTTACGGCCTGACGAAGGTCGGGTCCAAAGTCGTCATCGAAGGCTAGAGGCAAAACTTCCTATTGTGGTCGTGCTTATGGCGAACGTTACTTGGTGCTCGATGGCCTAAGGGGCGTCGCGGCCTTCCTCGTCGTATTTCATCATATCTCGGTCAATTGGCCGCGCTCGCTGGCCGGCGGTTTCATCGCCGTCGACTTCTTCTTCGTGCTCAGTGGCTTCGTCATGAGCCAGGCATATGACGAGCGGTTTCGGCAAGGCCTCACTATAAGGCAATTCGTGCACATCAGGTTGCGACGTCTTGTTCCCACGATGTGGGCCGGGATCGTCGTCGGCTTCATCTATTTCTGTTTCAAGGTTCACTATGTCGCTGCGGGCCTATTTCTGGCCGCTGCGGCTTTCGCGTTCATTCCGCTTATTGGCGCGCAGGCAGGCATTTACCCGCTCGATGGCGTGCAGTGGTCGCTGTTCTTCGAGCCGATGCCAACGTCCTCCATGCGAGCATCTTCAGGTTACTTGGCGAGAGGGTTCTGGCCGTCATTGCTTTCCTTGCACTCACGACGTTCACCATCGGCTCCTACTCGGTTGGCAGCACGGCGGTCGGTGACACGACCGCGATTTTCGTCCTTGGCTTTCCGCAAGTAGTGTTCGGATACGTAACCGGCATGCTCCTCTACCGGTCTCGATTGCGTCAGTCGCTTCCGCATCTGCCGGCCGCAGTGCCAATAGTGGCGCTGGTCATGATCATCATGGCGGTGACCTGGCAGCTCGCCTGGTGGAGCGAAATGCTCGCTGTCATCGCGATGCCGCTGGTTGTGCTGGCGGGCACGCGGGCGATGGCGGCGGCGCCGGAATTTTGCGACCGGCTAGGGCGTCTGTCGTTCCCGGTTTACGCCGTTCACCTGCCTATCATCCTGGCCTGCTCAGTCATCTTTCATCCTGACTGAACGGGCGCTTGCGACCGCCTAGCAGCCCGCGCCGGGCACGCAGACGCTTTGCTGGATCTTTTCGACGGCTTCGCGTTCGAGGCGGCGCTGCTCGGCCCATTCGGTGGCGGTCATGCACACCTTGCGTGAGCGCAGCCGCGTTCCGGGCGTCTCCTCATAATGGCAGACCTGCCGGTTCGCGTCCTTCGAATCGGCGAGCTTCTTTGCGGTCCACTCCTCGCGCGTGAGACATAGCTCGTAGGGCTTGGCGCCCGGATCGGCGCTGACAACATATTGGCAGACCTTCGGGACGCCAGCAGGTGAAGCCCCGCTCTGAGATGTCTGGTCGGCCGAAGAAGCGCTGGCGAATGCCAAGGCGGCGGCTGCGACAACGGAACGAACACTGTACATTCTTGTCTCCCGCTACAGAGATCGCGGGACGATACATGAAAATTGCGGCGCTGGCACGAAGAAGCGCGGCCCCGGGGGCCGCGCTCCAATGGGCTGACCGATGGCCTAGCGGCGACGGCCTAGCTGAGTACCGAGCGTCACCGTGTCTTCGGGTTCTGTCGTCGTTTGCGGCTCGTGGGTCTCACTGGTCGTCATCGTGTTGCCTACGGCCGTGGTTTGTGGCGTGAAAAACTGCTCATCGGCGCCGCTGCCTTGTTCCAGGCCTGTCCCGACACGGAGGCCCTGGCGTTTCTGGCGCCAGCTGTCGAAGTCGTTGTGGAACTGTTGCTCGCGCTCGCGGCAATAGTCGGCATAGTCGCGGTCGAGCGCTTCGACCTGCTTGTCACGCCAACTGCGATAATGATCGTCGGGATGGCTGCTGACGCCGCGCCGGCCTTCGCCGCGTTCCCGGTCCCAGCTGCTGTATCTGCGCTCGTCGCGGTCACCGCCGCCAAAGGTTTCACGCGCCCTGTCGCCAAGGCGGTCGAAAAAGCCGCGATGCTCGCCGCCGCGCTCGCGCTCGCGATCGCCGAACATGAAATCGCCGCGCCCTAGATCGCGGTCCTGCGAGCCTCGGTCTTGCTGCTGCCAGTCGCGATCATGTCCCCGCCAATCGCGTTCCGAGCGTTCGCGCCACCGATCGTCGCGGTCGCGATCGCTGCCGCCAAAGTCGCGGTCGAATTCATCGTGAAGATACCCGTGTGCCATGATCGGCCTCCGTTACTGATCCGCAAGGTTAAACGAACGAGTGTCGGGAATGATGCTGCTTCTCGTCGACAGGGCGGAGGCCTTTGTCGCAGCAGTTAGGCGGCTCGCACCTTTCCCTCCTCGCCCGGACGAAGCGGAAGTTCGAGCGCGGTTAGCAAGCCGGGATGATTGTCCTCGAGCAGAAGAGTCCCGTCGTGGAGGTGCGCGATTGCCTCTGCCAGCGCGAGGCCGAGGCCGGCGCCCTCGTTGGATCGGCTGGAATCGAGGCGGCCGAAGCGGCGCCTGGCTTCGCTGCGCCGCTCCGCCGGAATGCCGGGGCCGCGATCGGCGACCTCGATCCGGACATTCCGGCCGTCGCTCTTCGCGGCGATCCGGATTTCGCCACCCGACGATCCGTAACGAACGGCATTCTCGATGAGGTTGCTGAGCGCCTGGGCAAGCAACTGGCGATGACCGAACATAGGAATTGCGCGCGCCGGGCGGTCATATTCGAGCGTCGCGCCGGCTTCATCGGCAAGGGGCTCGTACATTTCGGTCAGCTCCGCACCGAGCTCGCCAAGGTCGAACCAGTTGAACTGCTTGCGGCCGGTGAGCGCTTCAGAGCGGCTGATTTCGAGCACGCCGGTGAGGATCCGCATCAACTGATCGGCCTGGCGGATGACGCTTCCGAGCAGCTCTTCCTGCTCGCGCGGGTCGCTCGTTTCCGCCGCCGCCGTCGCCGCTGAGCGCATCCGGCTGACCGGCGAGCGAAGGTCGTGGGCGAGGGAGTCCGTTAGCATCGTGAGCTCCTTCATCAGGCGCTCGATCCGGTCGAGCATCGCGTTGATCTGCTGCGCCAGCCGGTCGAAGGCGTCGCCTGCGCCAGACAGCGGAACGCGCTGGCTAAGGTCGTGACCGCTGATGCGGTCGGCGACCACGGCAATGTTGCGGACGCGCGCGCCAACGTAATGCGCAAGGATAACGCCGCAGGCGAGGCCGAGCAGGCTTGCCATGACCAGAGCGATGAGGAGCGAGCTTTCGAGCGTCTCGCGAATGGCCAGGCCATCGCTGGAAATCCGCCCGCTAACCAGCCACTGGCCGTTGGGAAGGCGATGCATGACGACGGCGGCTTCGCGCGGCGTTGGCTGGCCGCGCAGGCGCAGGAAGCCGTTGCGATAACCCTCGATGCGTCCGCCGGGCGGCGGCTCCGCGATATTGCCTTTCAGTTCGCGCCCGTTAGCGTCCAACAGCGCAACGGCCGTCTGTGGATCGGCGTAGCTGATCGTGTCGTTGATCGCGTCGTCGAGCGCAGCGTCACCGCCGGATCGGTACACGTCGGCAAGCACACGGCCTTGCTCGACCACCTGCTGGCGCAGCGTGCTGACCGCCTCGTCATGTGTCCGAAAGTAGATGAATCCTATGACTGCAAGGTTGGCGAGCAGCGCAAGGAAGCCCGCCAGCAGGGCGATTCGCAACGTCGTAGGCACGGATGGGGCTATAACCGCTACGCCGCGAGCATGTAGCCCGCGCCCCTCACCGTATGCAGAAGCGGCTTTTCGAACCCATCGTCGAGCTTGCGGCGAAGCCGGCTGACGTGGACGTCGATGACGTTGGTACCTGGATCGAAATGGTAATCCCATACTTGCTCAAGGAGCATGGTGCGGGTCACGACGCGGCCCTCGTTACGAGCGAAATATTCGAGCAACAGATACTCGCGTGGCTTGAGGTCGAGCTTCTTGCCACTGCGCTTCACGGAGCGCGCGAGCGGATCGATTTCGAGATCGCCGACCGTCAGGCGGTGCTCGGCCGGATCGATCCGTGACTCGCGGCGGCGCAGAAGCGCATTCACGCGCGCCAAAAGCTCGGCGAAGGAAAAGGGTTTCACGAGATAATCGTCGGAGCCGTGCTCCAGCCCCTCTATGCGATCGCCGACGGAAGCGAGCGCGGAGAGGATCAGCACCGGCGTATCGATGCTTGCCGCGCGCAGCGCCTTCAGCACCGACAGGCCGTCGAGTGCCGGCAACATGCGGTCGAGAATGATGAGGTCGAAGCTGCCGTCGGTGGCGCGGAACAGGCCGTCCTGGCCGTTCGTCGCCTGCTCGACGCTATGGCCTTCCTGGGTCAGGCCCTTGGCGAGGTAATCCGCGGTCTCGCGATCATCCTCAACAAGCAGGATCTTTCGTCCCATTGCTACTCCAGCCTGGCTGTTCAGCGCTAAGATAGTAGCTTCCGTGCGCCGTGCCGAGGGGAAGTACGGCAACCCCTAGCCGGGACGCACGGAAGCGGTTCAGTTTACTTGGTCTTGGTGGTTTCCGTGATCTTCTTGACGGTCTTGTGCGAAGTCTTGTGCGTGGCCGTATGATGCTTGCGCTTGTGATGACGCTTGCTGTGGTGCTTGACGTTCGCATGGGCCGCGCCCTTGGCGGCGACCGGCGTCGTCTTCGTGGTGGTGGTCTTGGTGGTCGTGGTCTGGGCGAGTGCCGGAGATGCGATCAGGCCAAGCGCTGTCATGGACGCAATCAACGCTTTCATATGTCTTCCTCCTTATTCCCGCCAAAATTTCGGGGCGGGGTGAATCTAGGGCGCGGCAATTCTCAGCCCGGTGGCTGCGAGGTTACATGCAGTTCATCCGGCTCTCGTACCGCTGGAGGGTGCCCGCCCGGCTGAGGGGATGCCGGGCGGACGAACCGTCGGGAGAGGCTTACTTTGGGGCCTTGGCGGCTTTCTTGGCGGCCTTCGAGTCGGCCAGCTTGTTCTTCTGAACTTTGGCGGCTTTGACGGGCGCCTTCGCGGTGGTGGCGGCGACAGCCGGGGCCGCGACAACGCTGAGGGCGGCGAGGGAAGCGATCAGGATGCGTTTCATCTTGGTTGAACTCCGTCGAATGTGGGCTCGGAGCGAGCCGAAGCTCCCACTAACCGCCGCGGCATCACCCCATGATTTCAGCGGAATGAAGACTTGTTCACGCTCAAGAGGTCGCACCTTTGCGCTCGTCGCAGCGGGCGCTACGGTTGCGTTAGATGATCGCGCAAAAGACCCGATATGCGTTGCGCTCGCTGCTGTTCCTCGCCGAGGAGCAGGGCGGAGCGCCAGTTCAGCTCAGCCGGATTGCCGAGACGCAGCGCGTCCCGCCCAAATATCTCGAGCTCATCATGCTCGACCTGAAAAAATCAGGTCTGGTGAAGAGCGCGCGAGGGCCAAAGGGCGGCTACCAACTGACGCGGCCGGCAGCCGATATTTCATTCGGCGAAATCGTTCGGACGATGGAAGGGCCAATTGCGCTGGTGTCCTGTGCCAGCGTCAATTTCTACGCGCCGTGTGGCGACTGCCAAGACGAGGCGACGTGCGCGATTCGCCGCGCTTTCGCGGTGCTTCGCGACCAGAGTACCAAAGTGCTGGATTCCATCTCGTTGGCCGAAGGCGCTCAGTGGGAAGAGCGCCTGGGCAGCAACTAAGAGGGACGCAAAATGGACGAACAGTACAAGCCTCAGCCCGTAGCCCGCTGGTTCACGGTCGCCGCCATCGCCTCGCTGCTGTTCATGGGACTCGGGTGCATCAGCTATCTGATGCATGTGTTCGCCAACCCGGCGGCCATGCCTCTCGACCAGCGCGCGGCGTTCGATGCGGAGCCGGCTTGGGTGACGGGCGCTTATGCGGTGGCGGTTTGGGGCGGTCTCGCCGGCGCAATCCTGCTGTTGCTGCGTAAGAAGGCTGGCGAGTTGCTCTTGCTGCTGTCGGTTGCAGCCGTGCTCGTTTGGTTGGCGGGGCTGGTTCTGGTCACGCCATTGCGCGAAAATATGTCGGCGAACGACTTGCTGGTTGCGATGGTGGTCGCAGCGCTGACCTGGACGATTTACTGGTTCGCGCGCCACTCACGGCAGCGCGGTTGGCTCAGCTGATCAGCCCGGGAAGCCGGAATGCGCGCGTAGCGACGATCGCGCTGTGAACGCGAGAGGCGCCTGATTGGCCTGCAACAAAGCTTGCGGTTGCGGGGGGCTGGCGGGCTGGCGGGCAAGAACCGCTGTCGGAAGCGACAGCAAAACCGCGAGCCCGATGTCGCCAAGCATGCGGCGATCGATCATCGGAATTCTCCAAAATCAAATCACGCGAGGCGTACCCGCGCACTTGTGATCAGTAAGTCCGGAAGCCGATCAAAGTTCCTTCTGTTCCGTGCCCGTAACAGCGCTCTACTGGCGGGGTTAACGTCGGGCCGTTAGAAGGCCGCGCCATGTCGACTTTCACAATGGACACCTCCACCAGCCGCGCGACGCCGACGCCCGTGCCCGGCAAACGCATGACCGCGCCCTCGATCCGAGCGCGTAAGGAGAAGGTCGAAGGCGGGTATCGGACCGAGCAACCGCTCGTCATGCTGACAGCCTACACAATGCGAATGGCGCAACTGCTCGACCCGCACTGCGACATGCTGCTGGTCGGGGACAGCCTTGGCCAGGTTATCTACGGCCTGCCGTCGACGATCCCGGTGACGCTCGAGATGATGTGCGCGCATGGGGCCGCGGTGGTGCGCGGCAGTTGGCACTCGCTCGTTGCCGTCGACATGCCCTTCGGCTCTTACGAGGGATCGCCTGATCAGGCTTTCGCCAACGCCTCGCGGATCATGAAGGAAACCGGCTGCGCGGCAGTGAAGCTGGAGGGCGGGGAGGCGATGGCGCCGACCGTCGACTTCCTGACTCGTCGCGGCATTCCGGTGATCGGCCATGTTGGCCTCACGCCGCAGGCTGTGAATATCCTCGGCGGCTATGGCGCCCGCGGAAAGACCGGCGACGAGGCCAAGCTAATCGAGCGCGACGCCCTGGCCGTGTCGGAAGCCGGCGCCTTCTGCATCGTCGTCGAAGGTGTGATGGAAGAAATTGCAACGACGATTGCGCAAAAGGTGGCGGCGCCAATCATCGGAATCGGTGCGTCGGCCGAATGCGACGGCCAGGTCCTCGTCACCGACGATATGCTCGGAATGTTCGAGCGGACGCCGCGTTTCGTGAAGCGCTTCGACGATCTCGCCGCCCGGATCAGCGAGGCGGCGCGCACCTATGCGGAGGAAGTGCGCGGGCGCACTTTCCCCACCGCGGACCAAACATATCGGCCGAAGCCGCGGCAGGATTGATGTTCCCTTTGCCTTTTACGTCATAGCCGCTAGACGAAGCGCCGCCAGCTTCCATTCATCGAGGGTGGGGAAGGAAGCGCCCGGCATTCATCCACTTTGGCGCTGAGGACAAATTGGCGGAGCCTCCGGAGCATAACGAAACT
Organism: Sphingomonas limnosediminicola; assembly: GCF_039537965.1. Lineage (NCBI taxonomy): Bacteria > Pseudomonadati > Pseudomonadota > Alphaproteobacteria > Sphingomonadales > Sphingomonadaceae > Sphingomonas > Sphingomonas limnosediminicola. The sequence goes on from NZ_BAABBM010000001.1 coordinate 2,409,074, forward strand.
TTCCTTCGCGAGGTCGACGAGAACCTTCGCCGCGACCGCGTCCATGACTTCTGGAAGAAGTATGGGCTGTGGGTCGGCGTCGCTGTTGGCGCGTTCCTGATCGCGAGTGGCGGCTTCATCTGGTGGCAGAACCACAAGCTTCAGCAGTCCGAGGCGCAGGTCGAGCAGTTCGCGGAGGTTCTGAAGAACGTCGGCCAAGGCTCGCGCGGCACCTCGGTCAAGCAACTCGACGATTTGTCGGAGAATGGCAGCAAGGCCGTTCGCGCCACGGCGCTGTTCACCCGCGCGGCAATGGCGATCGAGGATAACGACCTGAAGCTCGCCGCTGCCAAATATGGCGAAATCGCGGGCGACAGCTCGCTCCCCAAGCCGTTCCGCGACGCGGCGCTCATCCGCCAGACCGCGCTTCAGTTCGACCAGCTTCAGCCGAGCCAGGTCATCGACCGGCTTGCACCGCTCGCCAAGCCGGGCGCGCCGTGGTTCGGCACGGCCGGTGAGATGACCGGCCTCGCGCTCATCAAGCAGGGTCACAAAGATCAGGCGGCGAAGCTATTTTCGACTATCGCAAAGGACAATTCCGTTCCGCCCGAGATTCGCAGCCGTTCCGTCCAGCTCGCCGGGAGTCTCGGCGTGGACGCGAGCAGCTTTCTCGCCGGACCGCGTCAGTAGGATCGACGATGATCAAGCATAAGAGCATTCGGGTTGGTATCATGATCGCGGCCGCGCTCGCGGCAAGCGGCTGTGCCGTGTTAAAGAAGGGCAAGGCAAGCAAGACACCGGTGCTCGGCGAGCGCGTCGCCGTCCTGACCAGCGAAGGCGGCGCGGAGATCGACCCCGCGACCGCGAGCCTTCCGATGAGCCTTCCGCAGGCTACCACCAACACCGACTGGGCGCAGTCGGGTGGAAGCCCGTCGAAGTCGATGGGACAGCTCTCGCTCGGCACGGCGCTGGCCCACGCATTCAGTGTCTCGGCTGGCCGCGGGAGCAGCCTCACGGCTCGACTTGCAGCGGCTCCGATTGTTGCCAACGGCCGCATCTTCACGATGGACACGATGGGCGCGGTTCGGGCCTTCGACGCCCAGACCGGCGCGCGCGCGTGGGAAAGCTCGACGCCTAGCGACAAGGGCGGCGAAAGCTCGCTTTACGGCGGCGGTCTCGCGTTCGACAACGGCCGCATCTACGCAACCAACGGCCTTGGCTATGTTGTCGCGCTCGACGCTAGCAATGGCGGCCTAGTGTGGAAGGTCCATCCGGGCGGCCCGTTGCGCGGCGCGCCGTCGGTGGCGAACAACGCCGTGTACGTGATCAGCCAGGACAATCAGATTTACTCGTTGGACGAGGGGAACGGCTCGACCAATTGGTCGCAGGCCGCGTCGCTGGAAATTGCCGGTGTGTTCGGCACAGCTTCTCCCGCTGTAGGGCAGGGGACGGTCGTCGCCGGCTTCTCGTCAGGTGAGCTCAACGCCTACCGCTATGAGAACGGCCGCCAGGTCTGGCAGGACGCACTGCAGCGGACGAGCATCCGCACCACTGTGTCCTCGCTTTCGGATATCGACGCCGATCCCGTCATCGACAACGGGCAAGTCTTTGCCGTCGGCCAGGGCGGCCGCATGGTTGCGCTGGACCTCATCACCGGCCAGCGCCTGTGGGAAGTGAACATCGCCGGCATCGATACGCCGTGGGTCGCGGGGGACTGGGTGTTCGTGATCACCGACGATGCCAAGCTTCTGTGCTTGTCGCGGACGAACGGGCATGTGCGCTGGATCAACCAGCTGCCGCAGTTCGTGAAGCTGAAGTCGAAAAAGGGTCAGATCGAATATTCGGGACCGGTTCTTGCTGGCGGCCGCCTGATTGTGACCGGCTCGAACGGCGTGTTGATCAACATCGATCCGACGACGGGATCGTTCCAGAGTCAGACGAATGTCGGCGCTGCAGTCAGCCTTCCGCCGGTGGTGGCTAACAACACGCTCTACATCTACGACGACCGCGGGCAGCTTCACGCTTTCCGCTAAGACTATCGCTTAGGGGGCAGGCGCTCTATCGCGCTCGCCATGTCTTTGCCGACCGTCGCCATCGTGGGCCGCCCGAATGTGGGCAAGTCGACCCTGTTTAACAGGCTCGTCGGCAAGCGCCTTGCGCTGGTCGACGACCGTCCCGGCGTAACCCGCGATCGTCGCGAGGGCGAAGCGAAGCTGCTCGGCCTCGACTTTCGCGTCATCGATACCGCCGGCTTCGAGGATGAAGATCCGCACACGCTGCCGGGCCGCATGCGCCAGCAGACGGAGGCGGCAGTGCGCGAGGCCGATGCTGCTCTGTTCATGATCGACGGCCGCGAGGGCGTCACGCCGCTTGACCAAGAGATCGCCCGCTGGCTGCGCGCTGAATCCACGCCCGTGGTAGTGATTGCCAACAAGGCAGAGGGCCGCACGGGTCAAGAAGGCGCCCTTGAAGCCTACAGCCTGGGTTTCGGCGATCCGATTGCGATCAGCGCGGAGCACGGCGAGGGCGTCGCCGACCTGTTCCAGGCACTATTGCCGCACGTCGAGAACGAGAAGTTCGAAACGGACGAAGACGAAGAGGAGGGCGATCATCCGCTCAGCTTAGCGATCGTCGGCCGACCGAATGCGGGCAAGTCGACCTTGGTCAACCGGATGCTCGGCGAGGAGCGAATGATCACCGGTCCCGAAGCCGGCATTACCCGCGATTCAATCTCGCTCGCCTGGGAATGGAAGGGCAAGCCCGTCCGCCTCGTCGACACCGCGGGCCTGCGCAAGCGGGCCAAGGTCGAGGACAAGCTGGAGAAGCTGTCGGCCGCCGACACCAAGCGCTCGATCGATTTCGCCGAGGTGGTCGTGCTTCTGCTCGACGCGACGCGAGGGCTCGAAGCGCAGGACCTGCGCATCGCCAGTCAGGTGCTTGAAGAAGGCCGCGCGCTCATCATCGCGCTGAACAAGTGGGACGTGGCCGACCACGCCTCATCCTTGTTCAATGGCGTGAAGGCGGCGCTGGTCGAAGGATTGTCGCAGCTGAAAGACGTTCCGCTGCTCACCGTCTCTGCGAAGACGGGCAAGGGCATCGACACGATTCTCGACGTCGCGTTCGACCTGCGCGAGCAATGGGCGCGTCGTGTCGCTACTGGCGAGCTCAACCGCTGGTTTGCCGATGCGGTGGAAGCGAACCCGCCGCCGGCGCCAAAGGGGCAGCGCATCAAGCTTCGCTACATCACGCAGGTGAAGAGTCGCCCACCGACCTTCGTCGTGTTCGGCAATCGCACGGACGAGCTCCCGGAAAGCTATCGACGCTATTTGCTGAACGCGATGAGACGCGACCTGAAGCTGGGGCCGGTGCCATTGCGTCTCGATTACCGGGGCCGCAGTAATCCGTTCGATAAGGGTCGGCGCTAAGGAGACCTTTACCCTTTCGGCCCTACTCCAAGTTTTGGTGGGATCGCTTCCGGAGGCATCCCGACGAACAGGAGTTGAGGGTGAGCGACGAAGCTCGAGAAGTCATCGATTGGGCGCACTTCGAGCGCAGCCGGGCAGAACTCGGTCCGGGATTCATCCGCATTCTCAGCTACTTCAAGGAGGATGGCGGCAAGTCCGTCGCGCAGATCGAACAGGCCATGCGTGAACAGCATACGGCCGGTCTTGTCCTCCCGGCGCACACGTTGAAGGGCGAGTCGCGCCAACTTGGCGCCGAGCCTCTGGCGAAGGTCGCGGAGTTGATTGAAACGACGGCGCGCTTCTGCGTCGAGAGCCGCCGCTTTCCCGATGAGCTCGTGCCCGATGTGGTCGAGCTTCGAAAGCTGTTTAGCCAAACCGTCGAGCTATTCGAGAAGGCAACCAACCCGTTGATGACGCGCAATCCTTCGACCGGCTTCGGCCGCAAGGCGTCCAATCAGAGTTTCGGCCGGATCTAGTCGCCGTCGCTAGCGGCTTCGGACTGAAGCTGCACGTAGTTCTGCAGGCCCATCCGGCCGATCATCTCGAATTGCGCTTCGATGAAGTCGATGTGTTTTTCCTCGTCGGCGAGAATCTCGCGCGCGAGGTCGCGGGTCACATAATCGCGAACCGTTTCGGCATGGGCGACGACATCGCGATATAGCTTCGCACCCTGATGCTCGGCCTCCAGGTCTGCGCGAAGGATCTCCTCCACATTCTCCCCGATGCGAAGACGGCCAAGTGCCTGGAAGTTGGGCAGGCCGTCGAGGAACAGGATCCGCTCGGCGAGCCGGTCGGCATGCTTCATTTCGTCGATCGACTCGTGCCGCTCATATTCAGCGAGCTTCTTGACGCCCCAATTGTCGAGCATCCGGTAGTGCAGCCAATATTGATTGATCGCGGTCAGCTCTTCCTTGAGCGCCTCGTTCAACAGCTCGATGACCTTGGGATCGCCCTGCATCCTGCCCTCCGCGTCGCCAGACGCGGATGCGCTGTCAGCAGTTGGGGGTCAAGTCAGGCAGCCCGAGAGTCGACGGCAAGCAGGCTGGCGCGCTCTTCTTCGATTATCTCGCGGGCATAGTCGAGGCAGCAGCCGCACTGCACTTCGCAGCCAAGGCAGGCGTAGGCCTGCTCAGGCGTCGGGCAGCCCGCGCGCGCGGCCTCGCGGACCTCGCCCTCGGTGATTCGGTTGCAGATGCACACGATCATGGAGGCAGTGTAGTCGATAATGCGAACCATTCGCAACTACTTTTGTGCTGCTTCTCCGCGAGCGGCGTCAAGAAGTCCGACGCCTGTCAGAACTCCGGTGTCAGTTCGCTGCCCATGAGCTTCGGGAAAAATCCTTCGTGCGCGGCGCGAAGCTCGGCGAGGCTGACGCGCTGCTCGCCTCCGCGGTCGACAAGGTCGAACGCCAATGCATCGCCGCCCGTGGTGCCGATCGGCACCGCAAAAAGCTGGGCTTCGTTGGCGATGGCGCGGACGCGGTCGGCGTCCTCGGTGGTGACGACAAAGCGACCCTGATCCTCGCCAAAGAGGATCGCCCCCGGATTCGGGATCTGCGAGACGACGGTCATCGACATGCCGATGTTTCCAGCGAGCGCCATCTCGGCGACGGCAACGGCGGCGCCGCCATCGGAGCAATCATGCACTGCACTGACGAGGCCATCGACAATGAGGCGGCGAATGCATTCGCCGGCCCGCTTCTCGGCAGCGAGATCGACCGGCGGCGGCGCGCCTTCGCGGCGGCCGTGGCAAACCTCGAGCCAAAGCGACTGGCCGACGCTGCTGTCGCTGTGGCCGATCAGGATGATGTGCTGGCCCGCGCCCTTGAAGGCGATCGATGCGCTCTTCGACCAATCGTCGAGCAAACCGACCCCGCCGATGGCCGGCGTGGGCAGGATCGCGCTGCCGCCGCCGGTCGCCTTGCTCTCGTTGTAGAGTGAGACGTTGCCGCTCACGATCGGGAAGTCGAGCGCGCGGCACGCGTCGCCCATGCCGCGGAGCGCCTCGACGAACTGAGCCATGATTTCGGGCCGCTGCGGATTGCCGAAGTTGAGGCAGTTAGTAACGGCGAGGGGCCGCGCACCGACCGCGCTCAGGTTGCGGTAGGCCTCGGCGATCGCCTGCTTCCCACCCTCATAGGGGTCGGCGAAGACATAACGCGGCGTGCAATCGGTCGTGATCGCCAGTGCCTTCTGCGCGCCGTGCACGCGAACCACGGCGGCGTCGCCGCCCGGACGTTGCACCGTATCGCCGCCGACTTGCTGGTCGTACTGCTGGTAAATCCAGCGCCGAGACGCGAGGTTTGGCGACCCCATCAATTTCAGCAGGTCGTCAGTAATGCTCGCACTCTGCGGCACATCGCCCAGCGGTTTGACCTGCGCCCACGTCTTGTAGGAGTCGAGGTCCATGTGAGGGCGGTCATATTCCGGCGCCTCGTCGGCCAGCGGGCCGAGCGGGATGTCGCACACGACTTCGCCCTCGAACTCCAGCACCATATGGCCGGTGTCGGTCACCTCGCCGATCACGGCAAAGTCCAGCTCCCACTTGCGGAAGATGGCTTCGGCCTCAGGCTCGCGGCCGGGCTTCAGCACCATGAGCATCCGCTCCTGGCTTTCCGACAGCATCATCTCGTAGGGCGTCATGCCGGTCTCGCGGCACGGGACCTTGCTCATGTCGAGGCGGATTCCTGCGCCGCCCTTGCTCGCCATCTCGACCGACGAAGAGGTTAGGCCGGCCGCGCCCATGTCCTGGATGGCGACGATGGCGTCGGTCGCCATGAGCTCAAGGCAAGCCTCGATCAAAAGCTTTTCGGTAAACGGATCGCCGACCTGCACGGTCGGGCGCTTCTCGTCGCTATTCTCGTCGAAGTCTGCGCTGGCCATGGTCGCGCCGTGAATGCCGTCGCGGCCCGTTTTCGAGCCGACGTAGACGATCGGGTTTCCGATGCCCGTCGCCGCCGAGTAGAAAATCTTGTCGGTCTTCGCGACGCCGACCGTCATCGCGTTGACGAGGATGTTGCCGTCATACGCGGTGTCGAAGTTGACCTCGCCGCCGACGGTCGGGACACCAACGCAATTGCCGTAGCCACCGATGCCGGCGACCACGCCCGCGATCAAGTGGCGCATCTTAGGATGATCGGGCCGTCCGAAGCGCAGCGCGTTGAGGTTCGCCACGGGCCGCGCCCCCATAGTGAAAACGTCACGCAGGATCCCGCCGACGCCCGTCGCCGCGCCCTGATAGGGCTCAATGTAGGACGGGTGGTTGTGGCTCTCCATCTTGAAGATGGCCGCATCGCCGTCGCCGATGTCGATGACGCCCGCATTCTCACCGGGTCCGCAGATCACCCACGGCGCCTCGGTCGGCAGTTTCTTCAGATGGACGCGCGAGCTTTTGTAGCTGCAATGCTCCGACCACATGACCGAGAAGATGCCGAGCTCGACAAGGTTCGGCTCGCGTCCGAGCGCATGCAGGATGCGATCATATTCCTCAGAGCTGAGGCCATGCTCGGCGACGGTTTCGGGCGTGATGCGAGAGGCTTCGAGAACGTCCATGGGGCGCCATTAGCGGCCCGCGCCGAGAGCGTCCACGCTGAGCCTCAGATGTCGTGGCGGAGGAACTTCTCGCCCGAGAAGATGAGGGTCTGCGGCCGACCGTCGATATAATTGGCGAAGGACAGGCGTTCCGGCGTCCAGCTGTCGTCGCCGACGCGCCAGAGATTGTCGCCGATCTTGGTCAGCGCGGTTTCCGTGCCGACCCACAATTTGCCGCCGCGTTCGACGACGATGGCCGTCCCGAACCAAGGATTGTCGTCGACATAGCGGCCGGCGAGCTTGGCTAGCGCTGGATTGGAAGGTGCGATCTTACCTGCCGTGCCCTGCTTCACGAAGCTCGACGGGCCCCAGCTCGCGCCGGTGATGGCACCGGCGGTGCGGTCGATCTTCAGCGAGAATTGGCGGAAGCCCGGATGGGTCGTGCGGAAAAGGTCTCCGCCCCACGGCTGAAGCGTCGCCTCACCGTCCTTGGTGACGATCTTCAACGGGCTGCCTGCACGGATGTCGAATGATCCGTCCGGGCCGCTGTAGGTGCCGGCGTAGGTCGCGGCGTTCGGCAGGGGCACGTCGAGAGAGGGTGGCGAGGGCAGAGGCTTCCCTGCAAGCGCATTGGTGACTGCGTCCACCGCAAACCTGGTGAGCAGCCGCGGCCGGTATTCGGCAAAGGCGCTGATGGTCGAGCTTGCAAAGGCGCCGACGCCGCTCGCCTTGTCGAGGTGAAAGGATGAAGAGAAACTGACCATCCCGCCGGTGTGATGAAGGTACGAACGGCCGCCGCTGCTGACATGCATCAGGCCATTGCCGTAGGCCATGCCGGGCGTGTCGCTGGGTACCGCGCGTGTGGTGAAGACCTTCGCCTGTTCCGACGACAGGCCGAGCCCGCCGCGCCCCTGCGCCGCATTGGCGAGGGAGCGCATGAAGCGGTTCATGTCATCGGCCGTGGAGGCGATACTCCCGGCACCAAAGGTAACGTCAACCCAGGCCGCCGGCGCCAACGGAGCGCCGCGCGTGGCCACCGCCGTCGGGTCGGCAATCTCATAGCCCTGCGCATAAAGGGTGCGGTCGGCCCCGACGATGGCGCCCCGCGAACGCGCCATGCCGAGGGGAGTAAAGATGCGTTCCGCCAGCAGCCGGTCGAGCGGCTTGCCGCCAAGATGCTCGGCGATCTTGCCGAGGATCTCGTAGCCCGTGTTCGAATAATGCCAGTGCGCGCCTGGCGCATAGGTCGTCCACAGCCCGCCGTCGACGAATACCGGCGCGCTGTCGGGCAGGCCGGCGATGTGGTCGAGCAAGTGCTGGACCGTGATCGAGTTTTTCCTGGGCAGCGGGATGGCGGGCATGAGGTCGCTGACGCGGCCGTCGAGCCGCAGCTTCCCCTCGGCCGCGAACTGGTGGACGAGCGTCGCCGTCATCGATTTGCTGATGGAGCCGATCTGGAACAGCGTGTCGCGCGAAATGAGACTGCGCGAGTCAGGATTGGCGAAACCGAAATCGAGGACGGTGGAGAAGCCGTCGGGCGTCGTTAGTCCGAGTGTCAGTCCGGGAAGCGTGAACAACCGCCGGTGCGCCTCGGCATAGGCGCCGACGACGGACAGTGCTGCTGAAAGGTCGGCGCGGGCTTGCGCGAAGGCGGGAGTGCCAAGCTGACTCCCGAGCGCGAGGCTGAATGCCCCGCCGGTGAAGGCGCGTCTGCTGAGCCGCATTGAAATCCCCCTGCGACCTGTTTGATCCGAGGCCGCAGGGGGAGAGTCAAGAAAATGTGGGCGGCCTATGCTTTGCAGCTTTGGCCCTTGTAGGTGACCGACCCGGCCTTGGCGTCGCCCTTGAGGTCCGGCGAACCAGCCGCGACGATTTCGCCGCCGACTTCGGCGCGCGACTTCTTCACGCGCGCGCTGCCGTCGGACATCCAGTCGATGTAGATGAGCGCATTGTCGGCGCAGCGATAGGACTTGCTCGAAGCGATCGACGGCGGAAGGGCCACAGGGCCGTTGGCGGCAACGTTCGCCTGGTTGTCGTCGACGTCGGGTCCAGCGACGATCGTATGGTCGTTCTTGCCACAACCGGCTAGCGCAGCGGCTGCAGCAATGATGAGCAGAGAATTGCGAGTCATGAGCCGCCATCCTCTACAGCGGCATTAACCGTCAAGGGCATGTTCTTGCATATTGTCGAAGCGGGACATAGCTTCGTCGATTGAATGCCTCATCAGGCCGGCAGCAGCGCTCAGCGCATCCGCATCGGACTAACGGGACTGGCGTTCGCCTTCCTGCTTGTCCTGCTCGGCTCGATCATCAGCCGGTCAAGCCGCGATGAAGCCGCCAACACCGTGACGCAGGCGGTATCCAACGAGCCCAGTGAACCGCTCGCCGAGCTCGGTGTGGCGCCGGGCGCTTCGACAGACGAGGCGAATTCGGCCGCCAACAAGGAATGACTGCCGCGCGCGGACGCGCGCTGCTGCTGATTGCCGCCCTGTTGATCGCGGCGGGAGCGATTGCCATTTCACGTTCGCGAACTCCGGCTCCCCAGGAGAGGCCCACGCTGCTGCTGCTGACCAGCCTGCCGCTCGTATTTGGCGAAGGCTTCTCTCTCGACGCCGGCGGATCGCCGGCGCTCAAGGCGCTGCAGTCGCGCTATCGGGTTGTTCCGATCAGCGTCACCGAACCGGCAGAGCTTCGTAAAGGCCGGTTGCTGCTCATGGCGCATCCGCTCGCGCAGCCAGCCGAGGCTTTGATTGCGCTCGACGATTGGGTGAGGGGTGGCAGTCACGTTCTTCTGCTGGCCGATCCGCTGCTGGAATGGCCGAGCGAACGGCCGCTCGGCGATCCGCTTCGACCGCCGCCCATGTTCATGGACACCGGCTTGCTCAAGCACTGGGGTTTGCGGCTCGACGCACCCGATAAGCGTGGGCCGGCTCATAGACGGCTTGGCGGCGAACAGGTGCTGACGCTCTCGCCAGGCGCCCTTTCCGGCACTTGCAACATTAGCGGCGACCGCCTCGTAGCCCACTGCCGCATCGGCAAAGGGTCGGCGACGATCGTTGCGGACGCGGACCTGCTCGACGCGGCTAGGCTGGGCGACGGCGCGTCCGCAAACCTCGACGGACTGCTTTCCGAGCTTGCGCAATTGGATGCGAAGTGATTCTCATGCGATTCGTTAATCACAAACTTATCCACAGGGTCGGAATGCCAGAACATCCCGCGAACAGCCCACCATGAGGGGTCACAACTAACCGCAGAAATCCGGCATTTCCCACAGCTCACCCATTAAATCCCGTAAAATCCCATTGTATCCCGCACGATGCTGAGTTACCAACATCGGGTAGCGCGGGGGCTGACCCTACGAATCCAATCCTGACGCGGTGCGCGCGTGACGATGCGCGTCCGCGAAGGACGGCTCGCGCGCTGCGAACGGGGAGTGAATGTGGCGGCGCTAGAACATCTGTTTCAGGGCAGCGCACTGAACGCGGTCGATGCAAAGGGCCGCGTATCCATCCCGTCATTCCTGCGCACCGTCATCGAACGCCGCGGCGATGCCCGCACCGTCGTGCTTGCCAAGCATGAGGCCTTCCCTTGCCTCAGCGCCTATGATCCCGCCTACGCTGCGCTGAAGCACGCCAAACTCGAACGGCTGCTCGAGAAGGAAGAGACCAATCCCGACGCGCAGCTGGAATATCAGCAGCGCAACCTGATGGCCTTCGCCGCGACCGAGGAAGTGCCTTACGACAGCTCGGGCCGCATTCTCATGCCGCCGATGATGCGCCGCAAGGGCCAAATCGGCGAGCTCGCGCTTTTCCTCGGCACCGGCGAGACGTTCCAGGTCTGGAACCCGCAACTTCTGCTCGACGATCCGCGCATCCCTGAAGACCTCAAGGACATCGCCCGCTTCCGCCTCGAAGAGCGAGGCCAGTCATGACCAGCGCCGGCGCATATCAGGCCCCACACGTGCCGGTGCTGGTCAACGACGTCGTCGCAGCATTGCAGCTGCACGGCGGCGAAACTGTCGTTGACGGCACCTTTGGAGCGGGCGGCTACACGCGCGCCGTGCTCCAGGCGGGGGCGGGACGAGTGATTGGGTTCGATCGCGACCCCGATGCGATCGACGAAGGTGGGTCGCTCGTCCCGGACCCGCGCCTGACTTTGGTCAACGAGAATTTCAGCCAGATGGACCGCGTCCTCGCCGAGCGCGGCATCGGCCTGGTCGATGGCATCGCGCTGGATATCGGCGTCAGCTCGATGCAGATCGATCGCGCCGAGCGCGGCTTTTCATTCCAGGGCGACGGGCCTCTCGACATGCGCATGAGCAAGTCGGGCATGACCGCCGCCGAGTTCCTGAATTCGGCCGAGGAGGCCGACATCGCCCGGGTCCTGCGCGACTATGGGGAGGAGCCGCGCGCCCGGGCGATAGCCCGTGCCATCGTTGCCGCACGCCCTGTCGAGCGCACTGCCGAGCTTGCCGCGATCGTCCGCCGCGCCGCGGGCTTCCGCCCTGGTCAGAAGAGCGATCCGGCGACGCGCACCTTCCAAGCCATCCGCATCCATCTCAACGCTGAACTCGAGGAGCTCGAGCAAGGCCTCGAGGCCGCTGAGCGCGCGCTAAAGCCCGGCGGCCGGCTCGCCGTCGTCACCTTTCACAGTCTCGAAGACCGCATCGTGAAGCGCTTTTTCCGCGAACGTAGCGGGGGAACGCCGGCCGGCTCGCGTCACCGTCCTGTGCTCGTCGACCCGAACGAACCGACGTTCGAGCGGGTCGCCAAGCCGGTATCCCCGACGGAGCGCGAGCTGGCTGCGAATCCGCGCGCCCGGTCGGCGCGCCTGAGAAGCGCCGTGCGCACGTCGGCGCCAGCCCGAAATTCAGTTTCTGCAGGAGGTATGCAATGAGCGGCCGCAACTTCGGTTCGCTGGTCATGGTCGCAAGCTGCGCGGTCGCCGCGCTCGGCTGCTACCTGGTCTCGCTTCGCGTCGCTTCGGAGCGCGCCGCGCTCGAGGACGTCGAAACCAAGATCGTGCTTGCGCAGCGCGACATGCGCGTCATCCAGACCGAGATCGGCACTCGTGGCCGCCTGGCCCAGCTGGAGCGTTGGAACGCGAAGGTCCTCGCGCTGTCCGCCCCGCAGGCCGATCAGTTCCTCAACGGCGGCTTCGAGCTCGCCCGTCTTGCCCAGCCTGAGCACAAGGTCGAGTTCCAGGCGCCGGTGGTGCTGGCTTCCGCGCCCGCGCCGGATCGCAAGGCGCCGATCGGGCAGGCCTACAGTGACGAGTCAGGCGCCGCGCCCCCCTCAGTCGCGCCGCGCGCGATGCTCCATGAAGCAAGCTTCAAGACAGAGATTACGAGTTCCGAGACGCGCGAGGTCCCGGTAAAGCCGACCGCCAGATTGCCCCAGGCGGAAGGTGCCCCAAAGGTAAAGTCCACGGTTTCGTCGGCCACAGCGGCAAAGCCGGCAATCAAGAAATCCGTGGATAAGCCGGGCCTCGCGGCCGCCCACCCAGCCAAATCGGTGGATAAGCAAGGCGCGCTCGCGCCGAAGCCGGTGACAAAGCCGGTTCGACTTGCAAAATATGACCCGCTCGCTCCGCTTCCGGAGAAGCGCATTGCTCATAGTTCGTCCAAACCTTCCAAGGACTTGCATCCCGCCCGATGAACGCACCGTCGCCCGCTCTCGTCGCGCCACGGCCCGAGCGGCTCCGACTCGTCGGGCAGCGGCGGCAGACGCTCGCCGTCATGCATCAGCGGCTGATGTTCGGGATGCTGGTCTATGGCGGCATCGTCGCCATCATCGCGCTGCGGATCCTCTACCTCGCCGCTTTCGGTGACCATGCGGGGCGCAAGGAAGGGCTGACCGCACTCATTCCGGATCGGGGCGACATCGTCGACCGCGACGGCGAGCCGCTCGCGCGAACCATCGATGCCTGGACCATCGCCATTCATCCTTCGAAGGTGATCGGCGACAAGCTTGCGCTGGCTCGCTCCCTCGCACGGCTAATGCCGGAGAAGACCGAGGACCAATATTTCCAGCTACTGACCTCGGGTAAACCATTCTTCTACCTGCGCCGCCGGGCCTCGCCGGCGCTGGTCGAGGCAGTGAATGCGCTTGGCGACCCGGGTCTCGCCATCCAGCGCGAGCCCGATCGGCTCTATCCGCAGACCAGTCTTGCCGCGCATGTCATCGGCTTCACCGACATCGATGGCCATGGCGCTGCCGGCGTTGAGCGCGCCTTCGACGCTTATCTGTCCGACCCGAAGACCCGCGGGCAGCCGCTGACACTCTCGATCTCCAGTCGCATCCAGCAGGCGCTGGAGCATGAGCTCGGTGACGCGATGGCCGAGTTTTCCGCGATCGGCGCTGCCGGCGTGGTAATGGACGTTCACACCGGCGAGGTCCTAGCAATGACGTCGATGCCGACGATCAACCCCAATGCGCCGGGCCAGGGCACGCCCGAAGCGCACTTCAATCGCGCCACGCTTGGCGTGTTCGAGCTTGGGTCGACCTTCAAGCCATTCACAGTCGCGATGGCGATGGACGCGGGGGTCATCAAGTCGGTCGGCCAGATCTACAACTGCCCCAACGTCCTGCCGGTCTACGGACACGTCGTGCACGACACCCATCCGTTCGGCCGCAGCTGCTCGGTGGCCGAGATCATGATGGAGAGCTCGAACATCGGAACGGCGCAGATCGCCGATCAGATTGGCAAGGAACGTCAGAGAGCCTTTCTGAAGAAGATGGGCTTCATGGATCGCGTCGAGATCGAGCTGAAAGAGCGCGGCCGGGCCCTGACGCCGGGTAACCGGTGGGGCCCGTTCGAAACGATGACGATCGGCTTCGGCCAGGGCATTGCGGTCGCGCCCCTGCAGCTCGCGATGGGCTACGCGACCCTGTTCGACAACGGCGTCTACCACCCGCCAACCATCCTCAAGCGCGGGCCGAGCAATCCGCTACCTGCGGGCCGCCGCGTGTTCTCCGAAGAAACCAGCTACAAGATGCGCTCGCTCTTGCGCCTGGTGGTCATGAAGGGCACGGGCAAGAAAGCCGATGCGCCAGGCTATCGCATCGGCGGCAAGACCGGAACCGCGCAGAAATTGATCAATGGACACTACAGCCAGACCATCAACATCACGAGCTTTGCCGGTGTGTTCCCGATGGACGATCCGAAGTATGTCATCGTGGTGATGCTGGACGAACCCAAGGCGACCAAGGACACTTACGGTTTCACGACCGCCGGCTGGAATGTCGCGCCGGTTGTCAGCCGGACGGTGAGCCGCATTGCACCGATGCTGGGCGTGCAGCCCAACATGACCCGCGAACCGAATATGGGCGAGGTATTGCCCTTCGTTCACGAAACGAAGGAGTAGCCCAACGGTGCGCTTGTCCGACATCGCGGGCATCGACAGCGATTCAGAAGTGACGGGTTTTGCCATCGACCATCGCAAGGTGGCGAGGGGAAGCGTGTTCGGCGCCTTCGCTGGTGCCGTATTCAACGGCGAGGATTTCATCGGCCAGGCGGTCGATCGCGGCGCGGTGGCTGTCGTTGCGCGGCCTGGTGCTGCAGTGGATCGGGTGCCCCATCTCGCCGACCCGGAGCCGCGCCGGCTGTTCGCTGAACTCGCCGCGAAATTCTACGCGCCTTATCCCAAGACCGTGGTCGCGGTGACCGGCACCAACGGCAAGACTTCGACGGTCGAAATGACGCGTCAAATCTGGCGAATGTCCGGGCATCGTTCGGCGTCGATCGGCACGCTTGGCGTGACGACGTCCGACGATCAGGTGAAGACTGGCTTGACGACGCCCGACATCGTCACCTTTCTCAACAACATGGCTGGATTGAAGCGCATGGGCGTGACTCATGTCGCTTACGAAGCGTCCAGCCACGGGCTCGACCAGCATCGCGCGGAGGGAGTGCCGCTGGCGGCCGCCGCGTTCACCAACTTCAGCCGCGACCACCTCGATTACCACGGGACGATGGACGAATATTTCGAAGCCAAGATGCGGCTTTTCGAAAGGCTTCTTCAGTCGGGCAGGCCGGTGGTTATCTGGGCCGACGATCCCAAGGCGAACGAGGTGATCGAGCGCGCAGAAGCTGGTGGACTCGAAGTGCTGACCGTCGGCCGCAAAGGCAACATGATCCGGCTCGTCGAGCAAACGCCGACGGCGCTCGGACAGACGCTCAAGCTTGAGCATGAAGGCAAACCGTACCGCCTGCCGTTGCCGCTGATCGGCGCCTATCAGGCTTCCAACGTGCTGACTGCCGCGGGCCTGGTGCTCGCAACGGGCGGCGAGTGGGACGAGACGTTCGCGGCCATGCAGCGCGTCGCACCGGTGCGCGGCCGGCTGGAGAGAGCAGTGATCAGCCGCGGGGGCGTTCCAGTCTATATCGATTACGCGCACACACCCGACGCGTTGGAAGCGGCGATTGCCGCGCTTCGACCACATGTCGAAGGCCGCCTCATCACCGTGTTTGGCGCCGGCGGAGACCGTGACCAGGGCAAGCGCCCGGAAATGGGCGCCGTCGCATCGCGGCTTTCGGACGTCGTGATCGTGACCGACGATAATCCGCGCAGCGAGGACCCAGCGGTTATCCGTTCGGCCATCATGGCTGCGGCGACTGGTGCGAGCGAGGTAGCAGGCCGCCGCGAAGCCATTGCCGAAGCCATCCGCATCGCCAGGGCAGGCGACATCGTCCTCGTCGCCGGAAAGGGCCATGAAACGGGCCAGATCATCGGCGACCGTGTGCTGCCGTTCGACGACGCGCTTGTGGCTCGGGAGTGCGCGGCATGACGTCGCTGTGGACTTCCGAAGAAATTGCAACCGCGACTGACGGCACGGCCAGCCAGCTGTTCGAAGTCACCGGCGTGACCTTCGACAGCCGCGAAGTGGGTCCGGGTGACCTGTTCGTCGCGATGCCTGGTACCGTCTATGACGGCCATATGTTCGTTGAGGGCGCGTTCGAGGCGGGAGCCGCGGGCGCGATCGTCTCGCGGCCGGTTAGCGGTCCGCATGTCCTCGTCGATGACGTTGCAGCCGCACTGGAGGCGCTGGGCCGTGCTTCTCGCGCGCGCAGTGGAGCGACGATCCTCGGGGTCACCGGTTCGGTCGGAAAGACCAGCACCAAGGAAGCCCTGTTTGCCGCGCTCGACCGTAATCGGCCGGGCAAGGTCCATCGTTCCGTGAAGAGCTACAACAACCATACCGGCGTCCCGCTCAGTCTCGCGCGCATGCCGCGCGATGCGGAGTTCGCCGTGCTCGAAATGGGCATGAACAATGCAGGCGAGATCAGTGCGCTGGTGAAGCAGGTGAGGCCGCACCTCGCGCTGATCACCGCCATCGCTCCCGCGCACATCGAGAATCTCGGGTCAGAAGAAGCGATCGCCGATGCCAAGGCGGAGATATTCAGCGGCCTCGAACGTGGCGGCATCGCGATCATCCCCAACGACACGCCACACCGCGACCGTCTCGTTAAAGCGGCGCGCCGTCATGCGGACCAGATCATCACCTTTGGTGGCGGCGACGCGGACGTGCATGCCATTCACGCCGTCACGGCCAACGGCGGCGGGAGCTTGATCAGCGCCGCGCTGCTCGAGCGTGAGCTGACATTCACCATCTCCCAACGCGGTGAGCATTGGGTCTCGAACGCGCTGGCGGTTCTGGCCGCGGTTGAAGCGATCGGTGCCGACGTCGCCGTCGCTGGGTTGGCACTCGCCGATCTCGGCGGATTGAAGGGCCGCGGAGAACGTCATCATATCGAGCTGGGCGGAGGCGAAATCCTGCTGATCGACGAAAGCTACAACGCCAATCCGGCGTCGATGGCGGCGACGCTCAAGAGCCTCGGCGCGGAGCAGGACGTCAGCCGACGCATCGCGGTTCTCGGCCCCATGCGCGAGCTGGGCGAGCACAGCCAGGAATTGCACGCGGGCCTCGCGCCGGCCGTCCTCGACGCGCATGTCGACCGCCTGATCCTGATCGGCGAGGAGATGAAGCCGCTGGCGGAGGAGGTCGTCGGCAAGATTTCTCTCGACCTGGTCGCCAGCGTCGATGAAGCAACTGAAGGCTTGCTAAAGTCGCTCCGGCCTGGCGACGCCGTGCTCGTCAAGGCTTCCAACAGTGTCGGGCTCGCCAAGCTCGTCGAGCGCGTAGCGGGGGGTGTCGCATGCTCTATGTGATCGCGGAGCAGCTTGGTTTCCCGGGCATCCTCAACCTCATCCGCTACATCAGCTTCCGTGCCGGCGCCGCAAGCGCCACCGCGCTGCTGATCGGCTTGGTGATTGGGCCGAAATTCATCAGCTGGCTGCGTCTGCGTCAGGGCAAGGGTCAGCCGATCCGCGCCGACGGGCCGCAAAGCCATCTTGCCAAGCGTGGTACGCCGACCATGGGCGGGCTGCTGATCCTTACCTCGCTGTCGATTTCGGTCCTGCTGTGGATGGAGCTGACCAACCTCTATGTCTGGGCGTGCCTGCTGGTGACTGCGGGCTTCGGTCTAATCGGATGGCTCGACGATTACGACAAGGTGAAGAAGGCGCACCATGCCGGCCTGTCCGGCAAGACGCGGCTGGCGCTGGAGTTCGTCATCGCCGGCTTCGCGACCTGGCTCATGGTCCAGCAAGGCAACACGCACCTCTACCTGCCGTTCGTGCAGGGGCCGGTGCTCGACCTCGGCTGGTTCTACATTGCGTTCGGGGCGTTCGTAATCGTCGCGTTCGGCAATGCGGTGAACCTCACCGACGGGCTCGACGGGCTGGCGACGATGCCGGTGGTGATCGCGGCGATTGCTTTCCTCCTGATTTCCTACCTCGTCGGCAACGCGCGCTTCGCGAATTATCTCGGCATTCCTCATATCCTCGGTGTCGGCGACCTCACGGTGTTGCTTCTCGCGATCGTCGGCGCATGCCTTGCTTTCCTGTGGTTCAACGCTCCCCCCGCGGCCGTCTTCATGGGCGATACGGGAAGCCTTGCGCTTGGCGGAGCCCTCGGCGCGGTTTCAGTCGCCACGCACCATGAATTCGTGCTGGTGATCGTCGGCGGCATTTTTGTCGTCGAGGCGCTCTCGGTCGTCATCCAGGTCGCGGTCTACAAGCGCACCGGCAAGCGCGTCTTCCTGATGGCGCCCATCCACCACCATTTCGAACAGCTCGGCTGGTCGGAGCCGACGGTGGTGATCCGCTTTTGGATCATCAGCTTCGTGCTGGCGCTGGCGGGTCTTTCGACCCTCAAGCTCAGGTGATTACGGCCCGCGCCTTCGCAGGCAAGCATTACGCAATCTACGGTCTCGCGCGGTCTGGATTGGCGACGGCCGAGGCGCTGCTTGCGAGTGGCGCGCGAGTAACCGCATGGGACGCCAAGGAAGAGGCGAGGGCGAAGGCGCCTGCCGGGACCGATCTCGCAAATCTCGATGAAGCCGACCTGTCGCAGTTCGACAGCCTGGTCGTCACGCCAGGGCTCCCACTGAATCGTCATCGGATTGCGAACCGCGCCCGTGAGGCCGGCGTCGAGATCATTGGCGACATCGAGCTGTTCGCCCGCGCCCGCCCCGAACTTCCGCCGCACAAGGTCGTCGGCATCACCGGTACTAACGGCAAGTCGACGACGACCGCGCTCATCCACCACATCCTCAAGACCGCAGGTGTGCCGACGACGATGGGCGGCAACATCGGCCTGCCAATCCTGTCGCAGGACCCGCTGCCCGAAGGCGGGGTCTATGTGCTGGAGCTTTCGAGCTACCAGATCGACCTGACGCAGAGCCTCGACTGCGATGTCGCGGTGCTGCTCAACATCACGCCCGACCACCTCGACCGGTACGAAAATTTCGAGGCTTACGCGGCGTCGAAACTGCGCCTGCTCGAGATGCAGTCCGGAAGAAGTTTAAACTTCATCGGTCGGTCAGTCCTCGACAACTTCGACATCAAATTTGGGACAAACCCGATAGAAACAGTCGAGACCGAGCGGCAGAAGGGTTGGCCCTCGCTTGCGGGTCCTCACAACGCGCAGAATGCTGCGGCGGCGATTGCGGTCTGCATCGATCTCAATGCGTATCCGGACCAAATCGAGCGCGGCTTAGAAACCTATCCAGGCCTTCCACATCGCATGGAGCGCATCCGCGAGAAGAACGGGGTGCTTTTCGTCAACGACAGCAAGGCGACTAACCCGACCGCCACCGCGCCAGCGCTCGCCGCGTTCGACAGGATCCGCTGGATCTGCGGCGGGCAGGCAAAGACCGATAATCTCGACGAATGCGCGCCGCATTTCGACCATGTGCGCAAGGCCTATACCATTGGGGAAGCGGGCGAATTGTTCGCTACACTCTTGTCGCCGCACATGGCTGTGGCAGAGTGCGAAACGCTGGAGCGCGCGGTTGGGGAGGCCGCGGCGGAAGCGGAGCCGGGGGACACCGTCCTCCTGTCGCCCGCCTGCGCAAGCTTCGATCAATTCCGCGATTTCGAACAGCGCGGCGACAAATTCCGGGAGCTAGTGGGGGCCCTATGATCAAGTCCATTTCCGGCCAGATCAAAGCCAAGGCCGCCTTCGTCGACCCGAGCCGCTACGGCCGTTCGGACACCAGCGCGATTGGCCGCTGGTTCTGGGAGATCGACAAGGTCCTGCTGTTGCTCGTTAGCGTGCTGATCGGCATCGGTCTGATCGCGGTCGCAGCGGCATCGCCCGCTGCCGGACAACGCTATTCCGGCGGCAGCGTCCACTTTTCGGAGCTTTACTATTTCTGGCGCCAGCTCGCGTGGATCGCGGTCGGCATTCCGGTGATGATTGTCATCTCGATGTTGCCGCGGGAGACCGCGCGTCGGCTATCGTTGTTCGGCGCGGTCTTCTTCTTTGTGCTGCTGGTGTTCGTGCCGATCATCGGCCCCGAGGTGAACGGCGCGCGGCGCTGGGTGAACTTCGGCTTTGGGCAGGTGCAGCCGTCGGAGTTTTTGAAACCCTTCTTCGTTGTTGCCATGGCCTGGCTACTAAGCCTGAAGGACGGCGACAAGTCGCTTCCCGTCTACCCGATCTCCGCCGTCGTCACCGGCGGCATCGCCTTCCTGCTGATGAAGCAGCCGGACTTCGGAAGCACGATCATCTTCTGCGCCGTGTGGGTTGCGATGCTTGCGCTCGCGGGCGTCAACATGCGCATCCTGATCGGGCTCGCGGTGGCGGGACTGGTCGGCGTCGTGCTGGCTTATTTTTTCTATGACGTTGCGACGCAGCGGATCGACGAATTCCTGTTCGGCACCGGCGACACCTTCCAGACCGACAATGCCATGCGCACGCTCACCGCTGGCGGCCTCTTTGGCATGGGTCCCGGCGGCGGCACGCGGAAGTTCGGCCTGCCGGAGCCGCATACCGACTATATCTTCTCCGTCATTGGCGAGGAGTTCGGGCTGATCGCCTGTCTTGCCATCGCCGCGCTCTATCTCGGCATCGTCGCCCGGGTGCTGATCAAGCTGCTCGACGAGGACAATAGCTTCGCCATCCTCGCCGCCGCCGGCCTCGCCATCGAATTCGGGTTTCAGGCGCTCATCAACATGATGGTCAATGTGCAGCTCGCCCCGTCGAAGGGCATGACCCTGCCGTTCATCAGCTACGGCGGCAGTTCGATGCTCGCGCTGTCGATCGGCATGGGCTTGCTGCTCGCCTTCACGCGCCGGAACCCTTATCTCACGCGCTCGCCCTATGTGGTGAAATGGAGCGGGGAGAGCCTGGCGGCATGAATTTCGTTTTGGCGGCAGGGGGAACCGGTGGCCACATGGTCCCGGCCCATGCGCTCGCGGCAGAGTTGAAAAGCCGCGGCCATGGCGTCCTGCTGATTACTGACGCGCGCGGCGCCCGCTTTCCGGGGCTGTTCCAGGACGTTCCGGTCCACATCCTGCCTGCTGGACGTCTGGGCGGCGGCCCGATCGGCATGGCAAAAGCGGCGCTTTCCGTTTTGAAGGGCAGGGCAGAGGCGAAGCGCCTCTATCGGGAGCACAATCCGGATGTGGTCGTCGGCTTCGGCGGCTATCCCGCTTTCCCGTCGCTCCTGGCCGCAAGCGCGATGCATATCCCGACGGTATTGCACGAGCAGAATGCGGTGCTTGGCCGTGTCAACCGGCTCCTTGCCGGCGATGCGGAGGCGGTGGCGACGGCATATGACCAGGTCGACCGGCTCAAGCCCAAATTCCTGTCAAAGACCGTTGTCGTGGGAAATCCGGTGCGCGAGGAAATTGCGCGCCTCGGCGAGCTGCCTTTCCCGCCATTCGACGACGTCGCGCCGCTCAAGCTCCTCGTGACCGGCGGCAGCCAGGGCGCGTCGGTCCTTAGCGACGTGGTGCCTGAAGGCCTGGGCCTGCTGCAGCAATCGCTCCGCCATCGCCTGCAAGTCGTGCAGCAATGCCGGCCTGACGAGATCGAGCGCGTGCGCGGCCAATATGCGGCGTTGCACATCCCCGCCGAGCTCATGACCTATATCGAGGACATGCCGGAGAAGGTCGGCGACGCGCATCTCATCATCGGTCGGGCTGGTGCTTCAACCATTGCCGAGCTGACCGCGGCAGGGCGACCCGCAATCCTTATTCCGTTTCCGTTGGCTACTGATGACCACCAGACCGCGAATGCGCGGGAGATGACCAAGGCCGGCGGCGCTCGCACAATTCAGCAGGACGGTTTCACGCCGGAGGTGCTCGCGCGGCAGATCGAGGCGATGGCGGCTGATCCGATTGCTCTGAACAATGCCGCTGCGCGCGCTCTTTCGGTCGGGAGGCCTCATGCGGCGCGCGATCTCGCCGACGTGGTGGAACGTGTCGCCAACGGACTGTCGCCGACGCTATCCGGTCCCGCGCTCTCGCCGCGCACGGCTGCACATGCGCCAGCCGGAGGCGTACCGGCATGATGAAGGCGCTGGGCACAGATCTCGGCACGATCCATTTCGTCGGCATCGGCGGCATCGGCATGTCCGGCATCGCCGAAGTGATGCACCAGCTCGGCTACAAGGTGCAGGGCTCCGACGCATCCGACAGCTATGTCGTCGAGAAACTTCGCAAGGCCGGCATTCCGGTGATGATTGGTCACAGCGCCGACAATCTCGGCGACGCCGCGGTGGTGGTCAGCTCAACAGCGATCAAGGACGGCAATCCTGAAATGGCCGCTGCGGCCGAGCGGCGCCTGCCGCGCGTCCGCCGCGCCGAAATGCTCGCCGAGTTGATGCGGATGCAAATGACCGTCGCCGTCGCCGGTACGCACGGGAAGACCACGACGACGTCGATGGTCGCGGCGCTGCTCGACAGTGGCGGGGTGGATCCGACCGTTATCAACGGCGGCATCATCAACCGCTACGGCTCCAACGCTCGTCTGGGCAAGAGCGACTGGTGGGTGATCGAAGCTGACGAAAGCG
The DNA here is from genome assembly GCF_039537965.1 of Sphingomonas limnosediminicola. NCBI lineage: Bacteria > Pseudomonadati > Pseudomonadota > Alphaproteobacteria > Sphingomonadales > Sphingomonadaceae > Sphingomonas > Sphingomonas limnosediminicola. Next base: position 2,431,412 of record NZ_BAABBM010000001.1, read on the forward strand.
ACGGTAGCTTCCTTCGCCTGGACGGCACGATTGCCGTCGTGACGAACATCGATCCAGAACATCTCGAACATTACGGCAGCTTCGATGCGGTCAAGGATGCCTTCGTCGAGTTCGTCGAGAACGTGCCCTTCTACGGACTCGCCGTGCTTTGCGTCGATCATCCGGAGGTGCAGAACCTCATCGGGCGCATCCGCGACCGGCGCATCGTGACTTACGGCTTCTCGGCGCTCGCCGACGTGCGTGCCGACAATGTGACGCCGGTTCCGGGCGGCACGAAGTTCGACGCGTTGATCCTCGACAAGGACGGCGGAAGGCGGGCCGTCCCAATGTTCGTTCCCATACCCGGCCGCCACAATGTGCAGAACGCGCTGGCAGCGATCGCGGTCGCGTTGGAGCTCGGTATTTCCGACGACGCAATCGTTGCTGGCTTCGAAAAGTTCGATGGCGTCAAGCGCCGCTTCTCGAAGGTAGGCGAGGCCGATGGCGCGATCATCATCGACGACTATGCCCACCATCCGACGGAAATTCGCGCGGTTCTCGCCGCGGCGCGCGAGGGTGCCCAGGGACGCGTAATCGCGGTGGTGCAGCCGCACCGCTTCACCCGTCTGGATTCGCTGATGGAGGAGTTCCAGAGCGCCTTCAACGACGCCGACGTCGTGTTCGTGACGCCAGTCTACGCCGCTGGCGAGGAACCGATTGAGGGTGTTGACGCCAACGCGCTGGCACAGGGACTTCGCGCCCATGGCCACAGAATGGCGCGCACGGTCGATAGCCTAGACGCCTTGTGCCGGGAGCTTCGCGACCTGGCGGCCGAAGGCGACATGGTAATCTGCATGGGCGCCGGCGACATTACGAAATGGGCAGCCGCGCTCGCTGACGGCATCTGTAGCCAGAGGCGCAACAAATGAGCGCCGCGGCGACCATGCCGCGTGTACGCGGTCGCCTGACCGCAAAGGCGCCGCTCGCGCCCCTAGTCTGGTTCAAGAGCGGCGGAACGGCCGAATGGCTGTTCGAGCCCGCGGACGAGGAAGACCTCATCGCTTTTCTCACCGAGCTCGAACCGCACGTACCGGTGATGGCTCTCGGCCTGGGTTCCAACATGATCGTGCGCGACGGCGGCGTTCCGGGCGTGGTGATCCGGCTCGGCAAGAACTTTGCGAAGATCGAGCAACTCGACGAGACGACCATGCGCTGCGGCGGCGGGGCGAGCGGCATCCTCGTCTCTTCAACCGCGCGCGACCACGGCATTGCCGGCCTCGAGTTCCTGCGCGGCATCCCCGGAACCGTCGGCGGCTTCGTCCGCATGAACGGCGGCGCCTACGGGCGAGAGGTGAAGGACATTCTCGTCTCAGCGCGCGTCGTGCTGCGGTCTGGGGATGTCGAAGAGCTTCCGCTCGACAAGCTCGGCTACACCTATCGCCACAGCGAATTGCCAGAAAGTGCGGTAGTCGTAGGGGCGGTCTTCAGTGGCGAGCCTGGCGAGCCTGAAGCGATCGGCGCGGAGATGGACGCGATTGCCCGAGCTCGTGAGGAATCGCAGCCGCTACGCAGCCGCACCGGCGGTTCCACTTTCAAAAATCCGCCGGGTCACAAGGCGTGGGCGCTGATCGACGCCGCGGGCTGCCGCGGCTTGACCATTGGCGACGCCCAAGTGTCGGAAAAGCATTGCAACTTCCTCCTCAACCTCTGTAGCGCGACCAGTGCGGAAATCGAAGCGCTGGGCGAGGAAGTCCGGCGCCGTGTCGAGGCCAAAAGCCACATCATGCTCGAGTGGGAAATCCAGCGGGTCGGGAAGCAATGAACAGGGATTTGCACGTCGTCGTCCTGATGGGCGGCTGGTCTTCCGAGCGGGACGTTTCGCTGACGAGCGGCAGGGGCGTCGCCGGCGCATTGCGTGAGCGCGGCTGGTCCAACGTCACCGAGCTCGACATGGATCGCGACGTCGCCACACGCCTGACCGAACTGAAGCCCGACGTCGTCTTCAATGCCCTTCACGGCACGCCGGGAGAGGACGGGACCGTCCAAGGCATGATGGACCTGATGGGTCTGAAGTACACGCATAGTGGGCTCGAAACGTCGGTCATCGCAATCGACAAAGAGCTTACCAAGATGGTGCTCGTCCCCGGCGGGATCCGCATGCCGGCGGGCAAGATCGTCGAGAGCGAAAGCGTCCATCGCGAAGACCCGATGGCGCGGCCATACGTGCTGAAACCGGTCAACGAAGGCTCGTCGGTTGGTGTCGCCATCGTCACCACCGAAGGCAATCTCGGCACGCCGATCGGCCGCGACGTGCCTGGGCCGTGGCATGAGTTCGATCATCTGCTCGCTGAGCCCTTCATCAAGGGGCGCGAGCTGACGGTTGCAGTGCTTGGCGATCAAGCGCTGGCCGTGACCGAGCTTCAGCCCAAGGCCGGCTTCTACGATTATGCCGCGAAGTACACGGACGGCCTGACCGTCCACATCTGCCCGGCCGAAGTTCCCGAAGATATCGCGCAGGCGATGCTCGACATGGCGGCGAAGGCGCACAAGCTGCTCGGTTGCAAGGGCGCTTCACGGTCCGATTTCCGTTGGGATGACGAGCAGGGCGAGGCGGGTCTTTATCTGCTCGAGGTGAATACGCAGCCCGGCATGACACCGCTCAGCCTTGTGCCCGAACAAGCCAGGCATCGCGGCATCAGCTATGGCGAGCTGGTCGAGCAATTGATCGCGGAGGCGTTGCAATGAGCGCAGCGCATGTCCGGCGCGGCGGCGCAACCCGGTCCAAGCCGCGCAAGTCGGCGAAAGTCGCCGTCCCGAAGAAGATCGCGAAGAAGCTGCCTGTCGATCAAGCGCGCGCCAATAAGCTGGCGGGGCTCGTCTTCGGCGGGTTCCTCCTTGCCATCGCGCTCGTGGTGCTGATCGCTCTCGACATTCCGGCAAAAGCCGAGCGCGCCGCGGGCACGGCCGTGGGTCAGGCTGGCTTTACCGTCAGCGGCTATCAGATCGTCGGACTCCACCGGATGAATCGCAGCCTCGTCGACGAGGTCGTGAACGGAGAACTGAAGCGCGCCGCGGATGAATCAGGACAGGACAAGGCGCCCCAAGCGCTCGTCGACGTCGCTGCCATACGCGACCGGCTGATGAAGTTCGGCTGGGTCAAGGACGCTCGCGTGTCCCGGCGCCTTCCCGATACGCTTGTCATCGACATCGTCGAGCGCACGCCTGCAGCGCTTTGGCAGAACCAGGGACAACTGGCGCTGATCGACCCGGACGGCGTTGTGCTAGACCGCGTGCCCGTAGACAAAATGCCCGACCTGCCGCTCCTGATCGGCGCCGGCGCCAATGGGCAAGCCGAGCAACTCGGTCGGATCATGGCCGTCGTGCCGACGCTGAAGCCGCAACTCGCATCGGGCACCTGGGTCGGCGGCCGGCGCTGGGACCTCAATTTCCAGTCGGGCGAAACGATCGCGCTTCCCGAGGGTGAAACGGCTGCCAAGACGGCACTGACCAAGTTCGCGAAGCTCGACAAGTCGAGCGGCCTTCTCGGCCGCGGGATCGTCCGCTTCGACCTGCGCGTTCCGGGCAAGATGATCGTCCGCCTGCCCCGCGCGCCCGGTGAGCCCATCGCGCCTGCAGCGCAGCCGCAGAGTCAGGGGTAGTTAGCAAGCACGTGGCTGCACCGACCGAACAGAAACTGATCGCCGTTCTTGATATCGGCTCGTCCAAGGTCAGCGCCATGATCGCGAGGCCGGACGACGACGGCCGACTGACCGTGCTCGGGACAGGCCAGCGCGAGAGCCGCGGGGTCAAGCGAGGCTACATCACCGACATGGCCGCGAGCGAATTTTCGGTCCGCGAGGCTGTCGAGCTTGCCGAGCGTATGTCCGGCCTGACGGTCGAGGAGGTCTGGGCGAGCTATGGCGCAGGCGAGCTGGTCAGCGACGTCGCCAATGTCGAGGTCGAACTGGGCGGCCATCCCGTCGAGCAGTCCGACATCGACGAGCTGATGAACGCCGGCCGCGCGGCGATCGACAAGAACGGGCAAGTCGTCCTGCACGCGCATCCAGCGCTCTACACTATCGACCGCGCGCAGGGCGTTCAGCAGCCGATCGGCCTTTTTGCCAACCGGCTCGGCGTCGACATTCACGTCATCGCGGCAAACCCATCGCCGTTGCGCAACATCGACACGGTCATTCGGTCGGCGCACCTCGGAGTGAACGCCATCGTCGCATCGCCGATTGCGGCCGCACTCGCTTGCCTGAGCGAAGAGGAGCGAGAGCTTGGCGTTGCGCTGGTCGAGCTTGGCGCCGACGTCACCAATGTCTCGGTGCACCTCGGTGGTATGCTGGTCGGACTACGCTCGATCCCGCTCGGCGCGCGCGACATCACCAACGATATCGCCACCGCCTTCGCCGTGCAGCGCCGCGACGCCGAAAGGCTGAAGTGCTTCTACGGTTCGGCCATGACCAGCCCCCGCGACAACCATGAGATGATCGAGGCCGCGCAGATCGGTGCCGAACAGGGTGCCGAGCCGATGAAGATCACACGTGCCCAGTTGATGATGGTCATCCGCCAGCGTGTCGAAGAACTTACCAACGAAATCGAAGCGGCGCTGAAGGGTCTTGGCTTCACCGGACCCGTCGGGCGGCAGGTGGTGCTCACCGGCGGCGGCGCCGAGCTGAAAAATATAGCTGATTATATGCAGGGCGTCCTCGGCCGCGCAGTCCGCGTCGGCCGACCCAAGCAGATCACCGGCTTGCCCGACGCGCATAGCGGCCCGGCATTTTCGACGCTGATCGGCCTGGCGCTTCTTGCGGCATCCGGCCGCGGCGACATTCGCGACATCGCCGGCCCGATTGCTCGACAGCCGCCAGCAAAGGGCATGCTCGGCCGTCTAGTCCAGGCGATGAAGGGCGGCTTCTAGCACCCCGGCCCTCGTGCTACGCCCCTTGCGGGGAGGGGCGCTGATGGCGACGATTACGAAGACGGGCAGGGCTACTTCGGCGCTCGTTCTTTTGCTGGGAGCGGCGGTTGTCCTCAACTACGTGGACCGCGGCGCCATCGGTATTGCGGCGCCGGTCATGAAGACCGAGCTTGGCCTCTCGCCAGAAGCTTACGGCCTCGCCTTCTCGGCATTCTTCTGGGTCTACGCGCCGGTGCAGCTGTTCACCGGTTGGCTCTGCGACCGCTTCTCCGTCTACAAGCTGATGGCGGCCGGCATTTTGCTTTGGGCGGGAAGCACCTTGCTGATGGGCTTTGTCGGCGGCTTCGTCGGCCTGATGTTGCTGCGCATTATGCTCGGCGTCGGTGAGAGCATTTCCTTCCCCGGCAGTTCCAAGATCATCGCGCGGCACGTTCCGCCGGAACGCCGCGGCCTTGCGAATGCGGCCATCGCGGCAGGCATCGCCTGGGGCCCAGCCATCGGTACGCTTGCAGGGGGATTGATCGTTGCGTCGTTTGGCTGGCGCGAGATGTTCTTCGTCTTCGGTCTGGCCACGCTGCTTTGGCTGGTGCCTTGGCGGCGGACTGTGAGCAAGCTCGCGACGACCGGCTATCTCGACGACGGCGCGCACGTGCCGGTCAGCGCGCTCATTTCGAAATGGTCGCTGTGGTCGATGTCGATCGTCCACTGTCTCGGCAACTACTGCTTCTACTTTCTGCTCGCGTGGCTTCCGCTCTTCCTCGTCCAGTCGCGCGGGTTCACGATCACGCAAATGACGATGTTGGCGACGCTCGGCTATGCGGTGCAGGGCGCGTGCGCGATCGCTTACGGCCACTTTTCCGATTGGTGGACGCGTTCGGGAAGGTCCGAAGCGGCTTGCCGCCGCTGGATGATGGTCGCGAGCCAGGTGCTCGCCGCATGCGCAATCGTCGGCCTTTCGCAAGCGCATTCCGCACTTTCGATCGCGATTCTTCTCTGCCTTGCGGGCGCGGCAAGTGCTTCCCTGTCGCTCAATCTTTATGCGGTCGCGCAGATGTTCTCTGGGCCGCGCGCGGCCGGTACGTGGATCGGTGTTCAGAATTCGTTCGGCAACGCGTCGGGCATCTTCGGCCCGATCGTCACCGGCATCCTCGTCCAGCGCGCGGGGTATGAAACCGCGTTCCTCGTCACCGCCGCAGTCGCTGCGTTCGGTGCTGTCTGGTGGGCAGTGGGTGTGCCGAAGATCGAGCCCATCAAGCTCGACTAGCGAACCCCTTCACGACCGGCTGCAGCTTTTGCCCCGTTGGGATTGCGATCGGAAAGCCTGCGGAGGCCTACGCTGCTGGAGAGTCCGACGGCCAATGAACGGCCTAGATCAAGGACGGTCGTTAACCAGATCGGCAACGGGTAGAATTTCTGGACCATCCGCCGCCCACGACCAAAATCGTGGTCATGACGCCTGATGCTGGGACCGGTCGTTCCCTGAGCTGGATGGGTCTGGAATAAGTGGGTCGGAGCCGCCGCGGGCCGGTGACGTCCCGTTTGTGGATAAGTGAGACTCTCGGGTGACACTTCTCCCCACTTTTTTGAACGGAATTAACTTTTTCGCTTGGCTTGCGACTCGGGATGATTCAAAGATTCATCCTGTGGGCTCAAAGCGTTGCTGCTGCTTGGGGGAGGATTTTTAGATGAGCATCGATTTCATGCGGCCGGAAGTCGACGAGCTTCGTCCGCGGATCAGCGTGATCGGCGTCGGCGGCGCAGGCGGGAACGCCATCGCCAACATGATGCGCGCGGATGTCCAGGGCGTGGATTTCGTGGTCGCGAACACCGATGCTCAGGCGCTCAACGCGTCGGTTGCGGACCGGCGGATTCAGCTTGGCCTTAAGATCACCCAGGGCCTTGGTGCCGGATCGCGACCGGAAATCGGGCGTGCGGCCGCTGAAGAGACGATCGAGGAAATCTCGGCCGCGCTAGAAGGCGCACACATGTGCTTCATCGCTGCCGGTATGGGCGGCGGCACAGGTACGGGCGCTGCGCCGGTCATCGCCAAAACCGCACGCGACAAGGGCATCCTCACCGTCGGCGTCGTTACCAAGCCGTTCGCGTTTGAAGGCGCTCGCCGCGGCCGTTCGGCCGATGCAGGCATCGCCGAACTGCAGCAGCACGTCGACACGCTGATCGTCATCCCGAACCAGAACCTGTTCCGCCTCGCCAATTCGGAAACGACCTTCAAGGAAGCGTTCGAAATGGCCGACGAGGTGCTCCAGCAGGGCGTCCGCGGAATAACCGACCTGATGGTCATGCCCGGCCTCATCAACCTCGATTTCGCCGACGTCCGTTCGGTGATGAGCGAGATGGGCAAGGCGATGATGGGGACCGGCGAGGCCGACGGCGATATGCGCGCCATCGAAGCTGCCGAAAAGGCGATCTCGAATCCGCTGCTCGACGGCGTGTCGATGAAGGGCGCCAAGGGCGTCATCATCTCGATCACCGGCGGCGAGGACATGCGCCTGATGGAGGTCGACGAGGCCGCCAGCCACATCAAGGAACTGGTCGACCCCGACGCCAACATCATCTGGGGTTCGGCATTCAACAACGACCTTGGCGGCAAGATTCGCGTGTCGGTCGTTGCGACCGGCATCGAGGCGGAGGCCGGCGTCCAGCCGACCCCGGCCAAGGTTTTCAGCTTCCCGTCGCGGAACACGACGCCGGCTCCTGCGCCGGTGGCGAACGAGACCGGCGCGACGGAAACGGAAGAGCCGACGGCAGAGTCCAATCTTCCGGAAATCGACGAGGGCGACGAGTTGCTGCTCGACGCCGAAGATATCCTGACCAGCCCGGTTGGCGGCGCGCCAATCGCTCCGCCGACCGATGAGGATGAAGCGGAAGCACCGGCGGCGACCACGGGAGGCACGCTTTTCGAGCGCATGTCGAACATCGCTCGCGGCGCGCCCAAGGTTCAGGGCGATGAAGAGGCGACCGACTATCGGAAAGACCCGATCGACATTCCACGCTTCCTCAATCGCCAGAACAATCAGTAGGCGAAACAGCTTCGGCTCATGAAAGGGCGGCTCCTCGGGGCCGCCCTTTTTCGTTAATCTACTTTGCAGTTTGGGTGTTTGGCGCCCGCCTCATCCGCTCGGGCGCACGGCTCATCGTAAAGCCTCTAGGCAGAAAGCTTCCGGCAAGATTCAGTCCCGCATCGGGAAGGGATGATGCGGGGAATATTGCGTCTCACAGGGTTGATGGCGGCCTGCGCCGGCACATTTGGCGCCGGTCTCGCCACGCCTGCTGCTGCACAAGGCAGCTATTCGCCCTTCAATGAAACGGCGGCGTCGGCGCTTGCGCGCTACGTGCGCACGCTTGCTTCCGACCCCAAGGATTTCGATGCGCTGATCGGCGCCGGCAAATCGGCGCTTGAGCTTGGCGATACGCAGGCGGCTGCCGGCTTCTTCGCTCGCGCTGACGACATCAACCCGCGCAGCCCGGCGCCGCAAGCCGGCATGGGCGCCGTCTCGGTCGCCAGTGGCGATCCGCAGGGGGCTATTCCGTATTTCGCACGCGCCATCCAGCTTGGCGCGAAGCTGTCCACCATCGCCTGCGATCGCGGCCTCGCCTTCGACCTTCTCGGCCGCCAGGCGGACGCGCAGTCGGACTATCGCCTGGCGCTGACCGGTGCGGACGGTGACGAGGCCCGCCGACGGTTGGCGCTCAGCTTGGCAATCAGCGGCGACCGCAGCGGGGCATTGGATGCCATCGCCCCGCTCGCGGCCAAGGGCGATCCTTCGTCCGGCCGTGTCCGCGCCTTCGTCCTCGCGCTCAGCGGCGATCCGAGCGGCGCCATGACCGCTGCTGACCGCGCCATGCCCGGCAGCTACGCCAGCGTGGGTCCGTTCCTGCAGAAGCTTCCGACCTTGTCTGCCGGCCAAAAGGCCGCGGCTGTGAATCTCGGCATCTTTCCGGATGCGAAGGGCACGGCTTACGCTTCGGCGACGCCCGTACGCTCGTACCCGACGATCACAGGCAGCGTCACAACCGATCGCCTCTCCGGCATCGATAACCTGCTACGCCAGCCGGCACCGGCCCCGGCGCCGGTCCGCCAAGTTGCTACCGCGACGGTCCCGCAGCGACCGCCGGCCTATGCCGCGCCGGTCCAGCGCGCCGCGGCGCCCGCACCGCACAAGATCTGGCTGCAGCTAGCGAGCGGTTCGAATCCCGCCGCGCTTCCCGCGCAGTTCCAGCGCATCAAAAACAAAGATAGCGAGATGTTCGAAGGCATTCGCCCCTACATGGCGAAGAGCCCGGACAAGGTGCGTCTCGTGATCGGCCCCTTCCGCAGCGCGGGCGACGCCGACACTTTCGCCGAGGACCTCGGCACGATGAACGTCAACGCGTTCAAATGGAGCAATTCCGAAACCGACCAGATTGTGCCACTCGCTACGGAATGAAGCTTCCACCAGCGGTTGCGTCGCAGCCTTCGCAATCGCGCGGCCGTCTACATGCCGAACCTGACCAGGGCCCGCGCGGGCCTCGCGACGTTTTTCAGCGCGACCGCGACCGGATCGTCCACTCGGTCGCCTTCCGCCGCCTTCGCCACAAGACGCAGGTCTTCGTCGCCCCCGATGGCGATCATTTCCGCGTTCGCCTGACCCACAGCATCGAAGTCGCGCAGATTGGCCGCACCATGGCCCGCGCCCTGGGTCTCAACGAGGACCTGACCGAGGCACTTTGCCTCGCGCATGACCTTGGCCATCCGCCCTTTGGCCACGCGGGAGAGGATGCGCTCAGCGCCGCGTTGAGCGAGGCTGGCGGCTTCGACCATAATGCGCATACCTTGCGCATCGTTACTCGGCTGGAGACCCCGTATCCGGGGTTTGACGGCCTCAACCTTAGCTGGGAAGCGCTGGAGGGCCTGGCCAAGCACAATGGCCCGCTCAAAAACCTCACTTGGGCAATGGCCGAGTGCGATAGGGAACTGCCGCTCGAGCTCGACACCTGGGCCAGCTTGGAGGCGCAGATCGCGGCGATCGCAGACGATATTGCTTACGACAACCACGACATCGACGATGGCCTGCGGGCAGGCCTGCTAAACATCGATGACCTAATCACGCTTCCAATTGTCGCGCGGCACTGGAGGGCGATCGGTGAGCGCCATCCCGGTATTTCCGCGGACAAGCGCCAGCGCGCGTTGGTGCGTGACATGATCGGAACGATGGTCGGTGATGTGCTCGCCGAAACGGAACGCCGCGTCGCGGAGGCGGGTGTGACCAGCGTCGACGAAGTGCGCGCCGCTGGTCGAGCCCTCGTCGGCTTTACCGAGCCGCTCGCAGAGGAGGAGCGCGAGCTGAAGCGCTTTCTCTATGCGAATTTCTACGAAGCCAGTGAGCTGCAAGAAATCCGTCGCGAAGCCGAGCGCATCGTCGGTAACCTTGCGTCTGCCTACAAGGCGAATCCCTCCCTCTTGCCTGAACCCTGGCAGCGCGGCGGCAACCGAACCGAGCAATTGCGAACGATAGGCGACTTCATTGCCGGCATGACGGACCGCTACGCGATTGCTCGCCATGAAGAGCTGGTCGGCCCCGTGAACCTGCCCGCGAGCCGTTTCTGACGGTACATTGTTGCAATGCAGCAACGCTGTGCGACAACTTTATCCTCGGTCCGAAACAGGGTTTCTACCCAATGTCTTAGGACTCGCGGACGTGTTAGTTACGGCTTGGCAAGGCATTGGGACTTAGAGTCGGGCACATGAACAGGAAGGTCATTCTAGTCGCATTGGTCGCCGCCGCCGTCGTCACGGCGGGCGTCGCTCTGCGCTCGACCAACCGCGCTGATGCTGCCGCGGGCAATTGCTACGCGGACGCCACCGGCCCGTCGGAACCGACCGTCTGCAACTAGGGTCGGTGTAGCCGCCGGTTGATGGTGACGCGCGCACAAGGCTGCGCTAGAGGCCCACGCTTTCCACACCGGTGACCTGAATTGAGCCTCTACGCCCAATATGCCGCGCTCCTGGACGGAGTGCTCGACGAACTCGTTAGCGAAGGCGCGCTGCCGCAAGGCATCGAGCGCCGCAACGTGACAGTCGAGCCGCCGCGCGATGCCTCACATGGCGACCTCGCGACGAACGCGGCGATGGTGCTGGCGAAGGGGGCAGGGACGAACCCGCGCGCGCTGGCAGAAGCGATCAAGCCGAAGCTGGAGGCGCTTCCGACCGTCATCTCGGTTGAGGTCGCGGGCCCGGGGTTCATCAATATCCGCCTGCAGCCGGACGCCTGGCGTGACGAGCTTCGCACAATCCTGCGCGAAGGCGACGAATACGGTCTGTCGAAGATCGGCGCGAACGAGCGCGTGAACGTCGAATATGTCTCGGCCAATCCGACCGGACCGCTGCACATGGGCCACTGCCGCGGCGCAGTGGTCGGCGATAGCCTTGCGCGCCTGCTCGAGGCGGCGGGTTTTCGCGTCACCAAGGAATATTATGTCAATGACGCGGGCGCGCAGGTCGACACGCTCGCCCGCTCCGCGCACCTCCGCTACCGCGAAGCGCTGGGCGAGGACATCGGCGAGATCCCGTCCGGGCTTTATCCGGGCGATTATCTGAAGCCGGTCGGGACGCTGCTCGCCGCCGAATATGGCGATAAATACGTCTCGGCGCCGGAGAGCGAGTGGCTGACGATCTTCCGCGACACCGCGGTTTCAGCGATGCTCGATCTCATCCGTCACGACCTTGGGCTGCTGAACATCCACCATGACAAGTTCGCGTCGGAGGCGGAGGTTCAGCGCACTGGGGCCGCGATCAAGGCGATGGACGTGCTGCGCGAGAAGGGTCTCGTCTACGAAGGCGTGCTTGAGCGACCCAAGAGCCTCGACCCGCACGACGAATGGGAGCCGGTCGAGCTGACCCTGTTCCGCTCCACGCAATTCGGCGACGACCAGGACCGGCCGATGAAGAAGTCGGACGGCAGCTGGACCTATTTCGGCACCGACGCTGCCTATCATTGGCAAAAAGCGCAGGATGCCGCGCATCTCGTCAACATCTGGGGCGCCGACCACGCCGGGACGGTCAAGCGTGTGCAGTCGGCGGTGAAGGCGCTGACCGACGGCCGCGTCGATCTCGACGTCAAGCTCGTAAACATGGTCCGCCTGTTCCGCGCCGGCGAGCCGTTCAAGATGTCAAAGCGTGCGGGCGACTTCGTGACGCTGGCCGATGTCGTGAACGAGGTCGGCAAGGACGTCGTCCGTTTCATGATGCTGACCAAGCGCGCCGACACGCCGCTCGACTTCGATTTCGCGAAGGTGGTGGAGGCGTCGAAAGACAATCCTGTTTTCTACGTTCAATACGCCCACGCGCGGATCAGCTCGCTGAAGCGCAAGGCCGCCGACGCCGGACTCGACCTCACCCGCCCCGCCGATTTGTCCTTGCTGGACGATGAGGAACTGGCGCTGGTGAAGCGCGCCGCTCAATATTCGCGGGTGCTGGAAAGCGCGGCGATGGCGCATGAGCCGCACCGGATCGCTTTCTTCCTCTATGATCTGGCGGCGGAATTCCACGCCCTGTGGAACCGCGGCAACGACGACCCGTCGCGGCGCTTCCTGCTTGATAACAATCCACAACTTTCTCGCGCGCGGCTGGAACTCGCACTCGGAATCGCGCAAATAATCCGGAGCGGTTTGGCCTTGATGGGCGTCGCCGCGGCCGAGGAGATGCGTTGACGATGAGCGAAGCCCAAGCTGCTGGCGGCATCGACCGGCTGCCATGGCTCTCGGACGAACCGGCGCGCAAAGCGCCGGCCAGGCGCGCGAAACGTGACATTACCGGATGGGCCGCAGCGGCGGTGCTCTTGGTTGCGGGAACCTCTTTCTGGCTCGGCACACGCAGTCAGGCCCCGGAGAGCGTGAAAGAACAGCCCGCGAGACTTCCGGCGCAAGCTATAGCGGTGCCGGAAACACGTCCTGTTGCGCAACGGGGGGTAGGAGCGGCGGCTCAGCCTCAAGTAACGCTCGCCCCTTCTCGAGAAGTGCGCGCCGAGCGCGTCCCTGAAGTGCGAAGCTTCCCAGAACCTGTCGTTCGGCTGCAACGCCGCGAAGAGGCTCGACGTGTCGCTGTCGTTCGCGAAAATTCGGAAGCGTCGGCAATCGAGGCAGCGAAGCCGGTCGCCACTCCGGCGGTCACCGCGCCGCGCGCTTCAGTTCCGTTGCGCGCGTGGCCGGCGCGGGTAACTGCCGGCGCCTCGGGACGGCTCGTCCAGATCGGCGCTTATGGTTCGCGCCTCCAGGCGAAGCGGGGCTGGGTGAAGATGGTTCGCGCTTATCCTGCCGTCCAGCGCTTGCAGGCGGTGGTCGTCGAAACCCGCAATTCGCAGGGACGTCATTTCTATCGATTTCAGATCGGCACGACCTCGCAGGCGCACTCTGAAGTGCTTTGCCAGCGCATGCAGAAGATCGATCTCAGCTGCGCCGTGGTTGGACTCCCCTGGAAGGCAAAGGTCGAACGGTGACGGACCGGCGCTCGGCTTATGACGATGGACAGCTTCCCTGGCTGCAGGCTGTCGAGGACGAAGACGAGCCGACCGGCCTGTCGGCGCGCAAGATGCTCGCGGCGCTTGCCGTCGTTCTGGTTGCCGGTCTCCTAGTCGCCGCGACGTTCTTTTGGCTGGGCAGGCGCGATACGGTGGTCACCGGACCGCCTGAGCTGATCAAGGCCGAGCCCGGACCCTACAAGGTCAAGCCGCCCAATCCCGGCGGCCTCGACATCGCCGGCGAAAGCGAAACCGCCTTCGAAACGAGCGCGGGCGAAGACAAGGACGCGCAGCTCGACCTCAGCAAGGTGTCCGAAACGCCCGTTACCAAGCCGCCGAAAGCCGAGCCGCAGCCCGCGCCTGCGCCCGGCTTCTCGCAACAAGCGCCGAAAGCGCCCGAGGCTAGCCCGGCCGTCATTGGCCCGAAGGGCAGCACCATCCAGCTCGGCGCCTTTGCCAACCAGGCGCAAGCGGAGCGGGCGTGGACGGCACTGTCGGCGCGCTTCCCGGCGATCGGCAGCATGGGCAAAATGATCGTCCCCTTCACCGGCGGAATCCGGCTACGCGCGACCGCCGCGTCGCCGGCGGAAGCGAAGCAGGCGTGCCAGACGCTGAAGGCCGCCGGCGAGAACTGCTTCGTCGCCCAGTAATGCAAGCTGCAATCTACGCCCCCTTGGGCTTCGAGCTCTCTCGTGACGAAACGCGCTTCTTCCGCGACGCCGATCCGGCCGCATTCATTCTATTCCGTCGCAATTGCGAGAACCCCGAGCAGCTTCAGCGGCTGACGGATTCGCTGCGCAACCTGGCCGGCCGCGCGGACTTGCCGATCCTGATCGACCAGGAAGGAGGGCGGGTCGCACGGATGCGGCCGCCGGAATGGCCGGCATTTCCGGCCGCCGAGCGGTTCGCGCGGCTCTACCGCGCCGCGCCGTCGTCGGCGATCGAGGCGGCACGATCGAACGCGCGCGCGCTGGCGCTGATGCTCCGTTCCTGTGGCATCAACGTCGACGCATTGCCGCTGCTCGACGTCCGTCAGGAGGGCGCGACCGACATCATCGGCGACCGCGCTCTAGGTTCAGAACCGATGCAGGTCGCCGCACTCGGCCGCGCCGTGCTCGACGGTCTCGCCTCTGCAGGCGTCGTCGGGATCATCAAGCACATTCCCGGTCACGGCCGCGCTCTGGTCGACAGCCACAAGGAATTGCCGATCGTGACGGCAAGCGCGGAAGAGTTGGAGATCGATCTCGAACCGTTCGAACGGCTCGCATCGGCGCCGATGGGGATGACGGCGCACGTCGTCTACACCGCCTGGGACCCGGACCGGCCCGCGACTATGTCCCCGATCATCATTCGCGACATCATCCGCGGCCGGATCGGCTTCGACGGCTGGCTGATGAGCGACGATATCGGGATGGAAGCGCTGGAAGGTGATTTCGCCAGCCGCGCCGCGGGCGTCGTCGCTGCGGGGTGCGATGCGGCGCTTCATTGCTCCGGCAAGATGGAGGAGATGGTTGCCGTCGCCTCTGCCGTGCCTGTGATGAGTAACGAGGGCGAAGCGCGTCTGGCCCGCGCCATGGCATCGACGATGATCGAGCCTGAGCCGATGGATTTCGCCGAGGAAATCGCCAAGCGCGACACCCTGTTGGCGCTAGTTTAAGTACGCTAAGGTGGAAAGCGGCGACGAGTTTGACGAACGGCCAGTCCGCCAATCCGATGAGCTGACGCTTGCGCTCGACGGCTGGGAAGGGCCGCTCGACCTGTTGCTGAATCTTGCACGGGCGCAGAAAGTCGACCTCGCGCAAATATCGATCCTGCAACTGGTCGAGCAATATCTTGCTTATCTCGCTCAGGCGCGCGCGCTGAAGCTGGAGATTGCGGCCGATTATCTCGTGATGGCGGCCTGGCTTGCCTATCTCAAATCCTGCCTGCTTCTGCCAAAGGATCCGGAGCAGGACCCGAGCCCGGAGGAGATCGCGTTGCGGTTGCAGATGCGGCTGCAGCGGCTCGACGCCATGCGCGAGGTGGGCGCCCGCCTGCTTGGCCGCGACCGCATCGGCCGCGACGTGTTCATTCGGGGTGCGCCCGAAGGATTGCGGCTGATCCGCAAGGCTGCCTGGCAAGTCCGCGATTTCGACCTGTTCGCGGCCTATGGCGTGGTTCGCGCGCGAACGCAGCCGGCGATGCACGTCATTCATGCCCGCGCGGTAATGACGCTTGAAGAAGCGCTCGACCGGCTCGGCCAGATGATCGGAACGGCGGTCGATTGGACCGTTCTCGAGAGTTTTCTTCCCGCCACGCAGGACCCTCAATTCCGGAAGTCCGCGCTGGCATCGAGCTTCCTCGCGATCCTCGAACTAGCCAAGCGCGGCCGTCTCGAGTTCGTGCAGGACGAAGCCTTCGCGCCGATCAAGCTTCGGGCCGCCTGATGGACGAGCTGGTCCGCGCCATCGAAGCGACCTTGTTTGCCTCGGCCGCGCCGCTGACGGTCGATGAGATCGGCGAGCATGTCGGCGAGGGCGACGTCCCGGCAGCTTTGAGTGAGCTCGCCGGCCATTATTTGGCGCGCGGGATCCAGCTCGTCGAGCGTGGCGGGCATTGGCATTTTCAGACGGCGCCCGATCTCGCGCACCTTCTGCGCCGTACCCGCGAGGAGCCTCGCCGGCTATCCCGCGCTGCTACTGAGACGCTGGCCATCATCGCCTATCACGAGCCCGTCAGCCGTGCCGAGATCGAAGCGATCCGCGGCGTGCAGATTTCAAAAGGCACGCTAGACGTCTTGATGGATGCTGGCTGGGTGCGCCCGGCGGGACGCAGGGAAGGGCCGGGGCGGCCGCTCCTTTACGCGACGACGCAGGAGTTCCTGACCCACTTCGGCCTCGGCTCGCGCCGCGACCTTCCGGGCATCGACGACCTCAAGGCTGCTGGCCTGCTTGACCCACTGGACGAAGCCGTCTTCCAGCTTCAACTGGAAAGCGAAGACGAGGCAGACTAGATACGCGCCTCAAAGGAGTTTCCCATGGGCGGTTTCAGCATTTGGCATATTCTGATCTTCGCGGTCATCGTTCTGCTGCTCTTCGGCGGCAATCGCTTCTCGAATATGATGGGCGACGTCGCCAAAGGCCTGAAAAGCTTCAAGCAGGGCATGGCGGACGAGGATGACGACAAGCGTCATCGTTATGAAGAGCAGCGGCGCAATGAGCCGCCGCGGCAGCTTCCGCGCGAGGATGCCCGCGCGCAGGAGCCGATCGACGTGACGCCGCGGCCTGCCGAGCCGGCTTCGCCGCCGCCGCCGCGAGACGATCAAGTCCGCTAAGCCGCGCCAGGCGCGCCATGTTCGGCGTCGATTCTTCCGAGCTCGCGGTCGTCGCGATCCTCGCGCTGATCTTTATCGGCCCGAAGGATCTGCCCAAGGTCATGCGCACGGTCGGCCACTGGGTCGGTCGCGTACGTGGCATGGCCCGCCATTTCACGGCCGGCCTCGAGAATATCGTCCGCGAGGCCGAGCTCGAGGAAATGGAGAAGAAGTGGCGCGAGGAGAATGAGCGGATCATGCGTCTCTATCCGCCGACTGCGCACTACCCGGAGCCCGGGCAGCCCGATGAAATGCCGCCGATCGCCGATCCGGAGCCGCCGACCGCGGCGTCGGAGCCTGGCCCCAGCGACGAGCTTCCGCCTGAGAAGCGGCCGCTGCCGTGAAGGATATCGACGACACCAAGCAACCCCTGCTTGAACATCTGATAGAGCTGCGGAAGCGGCTGCTGCTCTGCCTCGCCACGCTCGTCGTGACCTTCTTTCTGTGCTTCGCGTTCGCGAAGGATATTTTCGCCGTGCTCGTCCAACCCCTGCTTCGCGCCGGACAGGGCAAGCTCATCTACACCGATATTTTCGAAGCCTTCTTCACGCAGGTGAAGGTGTCGCTGTTCGCGGCTATCATGCTGAGCTTTCCGGTTCTGGCGACGCAATTATGGCGCTTCATCGCGCCAGGTCTCTACGCCAAGGAAAAGAACGCCTTCCTGCCATTCCTGCTCGCAACACCCTTCTTCTTCGCGGCAGGCGCGTGCTTTGCTTATTTTGTTGCCATGCCCTGGGCGCTGCACTTCCTCCTGAGCTTTCAGGGGAATGTCGGCGGAATCCAGCAGGAGGCGCTGCCCGGCGTCGGCAATTACCTGAATTTCGTCACCCGCTTCCTGTTCGGCTTCGGCGCGGCTTTCCTGCTGCCAATCCTGCTGATGATCCTGGAACGCGCCGGCATCGTCACGCGCGAGCAGCTAGCCAAGTCGCGTCGCTATGCGATCGTCGGCTCGGCCGCGGTGGCGGCTGTGCTCACTCCGCCGGACGTCGTGTCGATGCTGATGCTGCTGGTACCGCTCTACAGCCTGTATGAGCTGGCAATCCTCGCGATACGCATCACCCATTGGCGCGCGGCGCGAAAAGCCGCGCAGTCGCCTACTTCCGATGTCGTTGTTCAGGAGGCCCAGACGATAGAGGGCCCGGAAACGCCACCGGGGGGGGGGAGGGTTGGCGGTTCCGGGCCCATTTAATCGGATAGCGAGAGCGGGGGGGCAAAAGGTCACTATCCGAACAGCACAACGCGGCGTCTTCGCAAACAGTTCCGGGATTTTTTGAAGAATTTTAGCCGCCGCCGTAACGACCCTTGATACCGGTTCAGACGGCCGGAAACACCGGCAGGTCAACGCTATACCGAGCTAGCTTCCGCTCCAGCGGCGACCGCAGCTGTTTTGCTAGCCCCGCAACGATTCGCTCGAACTGCATCTTGTCTCTTGATTCCTCGTCGTCCGGGTTCAGGACCTTGCTGGCGATCGTCAGCCGGGCCGTAAGCTCGCTGGTACGCCTTAGCGAAAGCTCGACCGGATCCTGCGGACAATTCAGCATCGAAAATTCAACGATTTCCGTCACCAGGAAGGCGACGGCGACCGCAACGTCTTGGGTCGTGTAGACGGTGTCGAGCTCGAGCTCGATGCTGAGGCCGCGTGCGACATCGGGGGCGCCGGCACGAAGCTCCGCCGCAAGTTCGGTAATCAACGGCCGTAGCGCGATACCGCGATTTTCTTCCATCTCCGCAAAGTGATTGCGGTGCACGACCGACAGTGCGCCGACGCGCCGGCCGATGCCGGCATAAGCGGCTTGCGCCTCGCCAGTCTCGGCGCTCCGTCCGTGGATGTTCAGAAGCGATGCGACGACCTGGAGGTTGTTCTTCACGCGATGGTGGACTTCGCGGACGAGGCGTCGTTGTCCCTCAAGCGCGTTCACCATGTCGCGTTCCGAATCCTCGACTCGAGCAATGGCGCGGGCGAAGGCATCGCGAAGGGCCTGGATCTCCGTGGATGGGCCTAGCTTGCGGGGAAGCTCGATTGGCGATTGGCCGGGTTGATAATCGCGCACTGCGCGTTCCAGCCGCTTCAGCGGACGGATTAGCAGCCTGCTCACCAGCAGCCACGTGACCAAGGCGGCCGCGACCCACATCAGCACCGGCAGGAGCAGCATCAACCGATCTTCGGTCGAAACCCGCTGGGGCTTGGTGCCGATCCGCGCGATCAGGCCGCCATCGCCGATCGGCCATTCAGAAATCGCCAGGCGGGGATCGCCGTCCGGCGGTGCGAGCACGCGCAATTCGCCATCGCCATCGCGAAGGATGAGAAGCTTGATGGTCCTGCCGGCATCGCCGGCCGCAGTGCGAATTTCGCTCATCGGCAGGGCGGCAGTGACCATGCCACCGACGACGCCGGCGCGAATGGCGATCGAATCGGCGCCGGGCGCAATACGCACCCTGATGTCGCCGGGGGCGATGATGGGAAGCTGGCCTGTATCTCCCACCCGCCCGGTTGCGCAGAGTGGCGTGCCATCCGCCGCTTCCAGTTCGAAGCTCTGCGCTATCGCCGGTGCGATCGCCAGCGATTTGCGCGCCCGATCGCAGGAGTCCGCGCCTCCGCTCGAAATCGCGCCGTTTGCGGCGACGCGAAGCGCGAGCGCGTTTCGTGCGATGAGGCTTTCGATCGATTGCACCGCGGCGCGAGCTTGCTCCTGCTCGTGTCCTCTCAGTGCCTCGTTGGCCTGGCGTATCCCGCTTTCGCCGAGGATCGTCAGGCCAATGCCGATCGGCAAAATGGCAGCGGTCAGGATTAGGAGAAGCTTCGCCGCTGTCGGCAGTCGCGCGAACCGCTCCATCAATGTCATGGCTTGGCGCGACTCAGCGCTCGTGGCCCGAAGTTGCGGGGCCTAGCTGAGCTTTCCGATAAGGCTGAGAAAATCGTCGGGCACCGATTCACGAAGCGTATCGTCGTAAATCGTGCGCAGCGCACGCCCGAGGTCTGTCGAGCGCTGCTTGCTGTTCTTCTTGTCAGACAGCGGCGGCTTCTTCGAGCGCTTTGCATGCGCCCCTTCGTCCGACTCGCTTCGCTTCCTGGCACTCAACCTCGTCCCCCTCGCGCGGGCTCTCTAGCCGCGCCTCATACTAATCTCATCTGTCGGCGCAACGGCTTCAATGCCAATGACCAAATGCGGTATTGGCTTCAATAAATTCCGACAGACACAGAACTGCGCAGCTTCCGAGTTGAAACAGCTCTTCGGCAAGCCCAGCTCCGACACGGAAACCAAATGGACGTTCCTTTGTTCCAGTTGCACTTTACATCCTTGGGGGAGGCGCAGCGCGGCAAATGCGATCGGTCCTTCCAGGGTTGCAACAAATCCGACCCGCCGCCTAAGACGGCGCACATTTCGACGGAGACCACTTACCTATGTCCCTTGGCCAGGAACTTGCTCCGCACCTGCCTTTCCTCCGCCGCTACGCACGCGCGCTGACCGGAAGCCAGGCGCACGGCGACGCATTCGTTCGCGCAACGCTCGAAGCGATCGTCGCCCAGCCCGATGAATTCCCGCGCGACGTCGATCCGCGGCTAGGCCTGTACAAGACCTTTCACGCGATTTGGTCGACGGCGAACATCGAAGAAGGCGAAGAGCCCTCGATGAGCCCAACAGGTGCGGAAGGCATCGCCCACGCGCGCCTTTCACGGATCACGCCGCTGTCGCGACAGGCACTGCTGCTGACCTCGCTTGAAGGTTTTTCGTCCGAGGACACAGCTTATCTCATCAACGCGAGCCCCAAGGACGTCGACAGCCTCGTTGCCGAAGCGCTCGAGGAAATCGAACGGCAGACGCTGGCGGACGTCCTCATTATTGAGGACGAGCCGATCATCGCGATGGATATCGAAACCATCGTTCGCGACCTCGGTCACAATGTCACGGGCGTCGCTGTCACGCGCGACGAGGCCGTGGCGCAGGCACGCCAGAGTCCTCCGGGCCTCGTGCTCGCCGACATCCAACTCGCCGACGATTCGAGCGGAATCGACGCGGTGAAAGACATTCTCGCCGAATTCTCGGTGCCGGTGATCTTCATCACGGCGTTCCCCGAGCGCTTGTTGACGGGCACGCGGCCGGAGCCGACCTTTCTCATTACCAAGCCGTTCCAGCGGTCTACGGTGAAGGCGGCGATTGCCCAGGCACTGTTTTTTGACGCAGCGACCGTTCCGGCGGGTTGAAGGCGGAACACGATTCCTGCCGACGCGTTGGCCGGTGGAACAGTGATTTCGTGACGAGAGCATAATGGTCGATACGCGCAATTCTGACGCTCCGATTACCGAGACCGCCACGGAAGCGCGTGCGGGCTCGACGCCCGGCGTCGCCCGTTACGTCCTCATCTTTGGCACGTTGCTGGTGATCATTTTATTTGCCGTGATCGTCTTGGTCGGGCGCTCTTGAGCACCTAGCTACTGCTGCAATCGCTGTTCATGTTCGATCAAACTGCGTGCGACCACGGTCGCGGGCAGTCAAAGGGTGGGGTCTGGTTTTGGTAGAAGAACGCGAACAGGAGGTGCACGAAGGCGCTATTACTGGCGCCTCCGGCGAGCCCGTCCCGCTTTCGGACCCAGAGTTCAAGGACCAGCTGGCGCAGGTCATTCCGCACCTTCGGGCGTTCGGCCGCTCGCTTTCGGGTAGCCGCGACCTCGCCGACGATCTTGTCCAGGAAACGCTCCTAAAGGCATGGGCAGCGCGCAAGCGCTTCCAGGCGGGCACGAACATGCGCGCATGGACCTTTATCATCTTGCGCAACCTGTTCCTCAGCCAGATGCGTCGCGCGCGCTTCAAGGGCGAGTGGGACGATATCACCGCGTCGAAGATCCTCGCCGCACCGGCCAGCCAGGACCGGCATATCGAGCTTGGCGACATGCAGCGGGCGCTCATGCACCTGCCGCAGCCGCAGCGTGAGGCTTTGATCCTCGTCGGTGCGGGCGGCTTCGCTTATGAAGAAGCAGCCGAAATCTGCGGCTGTGCGGTCGGCACGATCAAAAGCCGCGTGGCGCGCGGGCGCGTTGCGCTCGAGCAATTGCTGTCGAGCGGCAAGTTGCCTTCTCGGCGGCAACACCGGACCGATCCGGACAAGTCCGCGCTGCAGACGATCATGGGCGAGGTCGACGAACTCAGCCGCGACCACGAATAGTCGCGTCCCCAATCACATTTCTGTCGGCGAATTTAATTCAGTCGGCGCAAAAGATCCGCGAAATCGCGGTCGCACGGCTCGGCTGCCGCAGCCTCGAAGGCGCGGCGGAGCGCGGCGGTAATGCCGGCATGAGCAGGCGGGACGTCCACACGGATAATTTGACGATCCATATTGTGCACCTCCGACGCCGCTGCCTTGTTGGTCTCCAGCTTCATCGAATCAACTAACGTGGGTCGAGCGCGGAAGTTTCGTGGAAATGCCAGATCGGGCAATGACATGCTTGTGATCGATCGCGGTGATTCTCGAAAAGCGCGAAACAACGCATTGGAACGTGCCGAAGCGCATTCGCCCTTCCTTCGAGACGCGATGCGCAGCCAGGCGCCGATCGCCGCTATCTTTCTGAACCAAGGTGCGCGGGCGGCTGCCCGGCTGGCCCTGGATGCAGAAGCCGACACGCTGGAAGCGCGGCTTCGACGCCGGCGGCACGGGCTGGCGCTGGCCGTCGCGCTCGGTGATCTCGCGGGCGAATTCCCGCTGGAGGAGATTACCGGTCTCCTATCCGACTTCGCTGACAGTTCGATGAACGCGGCCATCACCGATGCGATTGCAGAACGGACGCCCGGCGTGGAGCCGCAGGGTTTCGCAGTCATCGCCATGGGCAAGCTCGGCAGTCACGAACTCAATTATTCGTCGGACGTCGACCTGCTGTTGCTATTCGACTCCGCCACATTGCCGAAGCGGGGCCGCGACGATGCCGGCGAAGCGGCGGTACGAATTGGCCGCCGGCTCATCGAGCTTCTCCAGCGACGAACAGCGGACGGCTATGTCCAGCGAGTCGATCTCAGGCTGCGGCCGTCGCCGGAGGTGACGCCGATCGCGCTTCCGCTGCACGCCGCCATTTCCCACTACGAATCGAGCGCGTTGCCGTGGGAGCGCGCGGCTTTCATTCGCGCTCGTGCCGCGGCGGGCGACAAGCTGCTTGGTCAGCGGTTTCTCGACGCAATTCAGCCGTTCGTGTGGCGCCGCTCGCTGGACTTCGGGGTCATCGAGGAAGTCCGCCAAATCTCGGCGCGTATTCGCGACCATTATGCTCAAGGGTCGCGCATTGGACCGGGCTTCGACCTCAAGCGCGGACGCGGCGGCATTCGCGAGGTCGAGTTCTTCGTGCAAATCCAGCAGATGATCCACGGCGGCCGCGACGCTTCTGTGCGCGTCCCCGCCACGCTTGATGCGATCGAGGCGCTGACTGCAGCGGGGCGGCTGGAAGCGCCGGCCGCGCGAGATCTGGCCGACGCCTATCGCTTGCTTCGGACCGTTGAGCATCGCGTGCAGATGGTGGACGACGCCCAGACGCACCTCCTCCCCTCGGCGCCGGACGCACTCGACAATGTCGCGCAGCTGCATGGGCTGAAGAATGGCGACGCGCTGATCGAGCTCGTTCGCCCGCATGTCGAGAAAGTTGGCGAGCAGTTCGACAGCCTCTCGCCCGAAGAGCGCAAGCAGCTCTCGAACGACCCGGATATCCTCCGTAGGGAGCTCGCTGAGTTGGGCTTCACGGACCCTGCCTCGGCGACGCGCCATATCGCCGATTGGCGTTCAGGCAAGGCTCGCTCGCTGCGTTCGCCGACGGCGCAGCAGGCGTTCGAGGCGATGCTTCCCGGCCTATTGCAGGCGATCGCCGTCGGCGCCGACCCCGACCACGCCCTCAACCGCCTCAGCGATATCGTCGAGCGGCTGTCGAGCGGCATCAATCTGTTCCGCCTGCTGGAGGCTCGTCCGCCGCTGGCGCAACTGTTCGCCAAGATCCTCGCTCACGCGCCCGCGCTCGCCGACCAGCTCGCGCGCCGGCCGGAGCTGTTCGAAGGCCTGTTCGACGCTTCGAGTTTCGAAATGCCGCCCGACGCCGACAATTTCGGCAGGCTGTTGGCGAGTGCGATGCAGGGCCAGTCCTACGATGTCGCGCTCGATCGCGTCCGGCGAATGGTCAACGAGCGGCGGTTCGCGCTTGGCGTCCAATTGATCGACGGCCATCGCGACCCGCTCGACGTGACCGAAGGCTACGCGCGTGTCGCAGAGGGAGCGCTGATCGCGCTGGCGGACGCGGCGCTCGACGAGTTCAAGAAGGCGCACGGCGTCTTTCCAGAGGGGGAGCTGGTAGTCCTCGGTCTCGGACGGCTTGGCGGCCATTCACTGACGCACGCCTCAGACCTCGACCTCATCTACCTCCATACCGCCGAGCCTGGCGCAACGTCCGACGGCCGCAAGCCGCTCGGTCCGAACGATTATTTCAACCGCCTGGCCAATCGCGTCACCGCGGCGCTCAGCGTGCCGACGGCGGCAGGCCCGCTTTACGAGGTCGATACGCGCCTTCGGCCGGAGGGCGCCAAGGGCATGATTGCCGTCTCGCTCGATGCCTTCGAGCGCTACCAGCGGCAGGAAGCATGGACTTGGGAACACATGGCCTTGTGTCGCGCGCGTCCGGTGTTCGGTTCGCCTGCGGCGCGCGATCGCATCTCGACGATGATCGAAGGCATCCTCCGCATGCCGCGCGACTTTGCGAAGATTGCGGGAGACGCGGCCAAGATGCGCGCCGACATGGAGCGCCACAAGCCGCCACACAGCAAGCTCGATGTGAAGCTGGGGCCCGGCGGCCTCGTCGATCTGGAATTCGCGGTGCACGTTCTCCAGCTCACGACGCACGTCGGTCTCGACACGCGACTGGAGGTCGCACTCGAACAGCTGGAAGCGGAGTCTTTAGTTCCGACAAATATTGTCGACGCGCTAAAGTTGCTTTCACGCATGCTCGTGATGATGCGCCTCGTCGCGCCTGGGAGCGTCAAGCCCACCGCCGATACCTGGCACATGGTCGCGCTGGCTTGTGGTGCGGCAAGCTGGGACGAGCTTCTTGCCGAGCACGACGCCGCACGGCAGAGGATCGCCGAGCTGTGGAACAGCATCAGGAAAGAGGCATGAGAATGAACGAAGGCGATAAAGCCCCGGCAATCACCGCGACCGCGAGCGACGGCAGCAGCATCAACCTCGGCGCTCCGGGCCAGCCACTGGTGCTCTATTTCTATCCCAAGGACGACACCACCGGCTGCACGCGCGAAGCGCAGGATTTCACAGCGCTTGCGGGCGACTATGCCAAGGCCGGCGTCAAGGTCGTCGGCCTGTCCCGTGACCCGATGAAAAAGCACGAGAAGTTCATCGGCAAGTACAGCCTCTCCGTCCCCCTGATTTCAGACGAGGACGGCCGCATTTCCGACGCATTCGGCACGTGGGTCGAAAAGTCGATGTATGGTCGCAAATATATGGGGATGGAGCGCGCAACCTATCTGATCGGCGCCGACGGCCGCATCCTCAAGGCATGGCGCAAGGTCAAAGTCCCCGACCACGCCGCCGAAGTCCTGAAGGCGGCTAAGGAAGCCGCCTGATCTTCAGCCCGCGAGGGCTTTGATGATCATCTCCCAGTGGAGCACGTCGTCGTACATGGCGCGGACGGGGATACGTTCGTCGAGGCCGTGGGCGCGCTCGTCATCAGGGGAGATTCCCCAACTGCCGTCCACGTCATAGACCGGGATGCCCTGAGCGCGGAAGAATGAGCCGTCGCTGGCGCCCGTCGACATCACCGGGAACACGTGCATGTCGGGTCCGTGGAAACGCAATGCCGCCGCCTTCACCGCGTTTACCACGTCCGCACGGGGCGGAGAGGCGGGCGTCGTGACGCCGATATAATTGGGATCGGGCTTCACCTCGACCTTCGGGCCGACCATCTGCTGAAGCTCGGCCTGCACCGTCTTCGGTTCGACGCCCGGGAAGATACGGCAATTGACTGTCGCTTCCGCCATTTGCGGCAGCGCATTGTCGGCATGACCGCCCTTCAGCATCGTCGCCACACAACGGGTGCGGGTCAGGCCAACCTCAAGCGGATTGGCCTCGATCGCGTCGGCCGCCGCGCCATCCTTCGGATTGGCAAGCCATGCGCGGATCTGCTGGCCGAGCGGGCTATTGCCCTCCTGCCGTGCGCGCTCTTCAAAATAGCCGCGCGTGATGTCGTTCTGCATCGGCTGGAAGCGGTAAGACTTCAGCTTCTCCAGCGCGTCCGTGAGTTCGTAAATGGCATTGTCGGCACGCGGGCGCGAGCTGTGGCCGCCCGGATTGTGGGTCGTGAAGAAGTAAGTCTGGAAGGTCTTCTCGGCCATCGAGATACCGAAGCCGAGCGGCTTGAAGTCGCGGCTGTAGGCGGCACCGCCGCCGTCAGCGTTGAGCCCGAACTCCGCATTCGTGAACTCGCGCCATTTGGTTGAGCCTAGGGTAGCGCCGACGCCCCGCGTTTCCTCGTCGCCGCTGTAGAAGAAGATGATGTCGCGGTTCGGCTTGAACCCCTGCGACATGAGCTTGATCGCAGCCATCGTCGTCGCGACGTCGCCGTTCTTCATGTCGGACGTGCCGCGGCCGAGGAAGTATCCACCTTCCTCGCGGAAGACGAAGGGATCGTACTTCCAGTCCTCGCGCTTCGCCTCGACCACGTCCATGTGGCCCAGGATCAGCATCGGTTTCTTCGTCGCGTGCGGCGAGCGCCAGCGGACGATGAGCGCCGCGGTCTGGTCACCCGGAAGCGCCTCGTAAGGCATGATGCGGATGTCGGCGTCAGGAATGCCGGCCGCGCGGAACTGGTCCGCCAGCAACTTCGCCATCCGCGGCATTTCGCCGCGATTGTGGACGGTCGGGATCTCGATCGCCTGCTTGAACAATGCGCGCGTTTTTGCCTGCCATGCCGGGTCGAGCTTGGTCGGCAACGTCCGCGGGTCGGTTGCGGCGACGGCGGTGCCGGACAGCATTGCGGCGAGGGCGAAAGCAAAAACGCGCTTCATTCAAATATCTCCTTACTTGCCGGCGAGGTCCGTCAGCATCAGCTGCCAGTGGACCACATTGTCATAAAGCGATGGCACGGGCAGGCGCTCGTCCTTGCCGTGGGCGCGGAAATCGACGGGAACGATCACCCAGCCGCCGTTGACGCCATAGACCGGGACGCCGGCGACGCGGAACGGGCGCGCATCGCTCGCGCCCGTCGACATTTCGGGGAATACCGGCATGCCCGGATGAAGGGCCTGCACGGCCTTGGTGTAAGCTGTGGTGACGTCGGGGCGCAGTGGCGACGTTAGCGAGGCGACATAATCGTCGTTGCGCGTGACCTTCACTTCCGGGTCGGCGACGACACGCTGAAGCTCCGCCTGGATCGCATTCGGGTCGACGCCCGGGAAGATGCGGCAGTTGATCATCGCCGTCGCCAGCTGCGGCAGCGCATTGTCGGCATGGCCGGCGAAGAGGCGCGTCGGCACGCAGCGCGTGCGGGTCAGACCTACCTCGCTCTCGCTCGTCTCGATTAAGTCGGCTGCCTCGCCGTCGTTCGGGTTGGCAAGCCACTTGCGCATAGCGTCGCCGAGCGCGCCCTTTTCCTGCCTCTGCCGCCCTTCGAAATAGGCCCGCGTCGTATCGTTCAGCATCGGCTGAAAGCGATACGCCTCAATCTTATCGAGCGCATGGGCGAGGCTGTAGATCGCATTGTCCTTGCGCGGCTTGGACGAGTGGCCGCCGCGGTTGCGAACCGTGAGCGTGTATCCGGCAAAGGTCTTCTCGGCAGTCTGCATGGTGAAGCCTGCGGGCGTCTTGTCGGGATTGAACCCGCCGCCGCCGCCATCCGCGTTCAGGCCGAATTCGGGGTGGCCAAGCATTTCCATCCACTGAGTCGCGCCATTCTTCGCGCCGATGCCGTTGGTTTCCTCGTCGCCCGTGAACAGAACAACGATGTCGCGAGTCGGCTTAAACCGAGCCTTGCGCAAGTTGATCATCGCCTGCGTTATGCCGACGATGCCGTCCTTCATGTCGATGGTCCCGCGACCATAGTAATATCCGTCACGTTCGGTCATGACGAACGGGTCGGTCGTTGAATCTTCGACCTTCGCTTCAACGACGTCCATATGGCCCATCAGCAGGATCGGCTTAGCCTTGGGCGTTCCCGCCGCGCGCCAGCGGACGATGACTGCCGCGGTGTCGTCGTCGCCGGTGGTCGCGCTGCCAGTGTGATAGGGAATGACGTGGACGTCCGCGTCAGGAAACCCGCCGGCCTTGAACTGATCGGCGACATATTGCGCCATCTCCGGCACCTTGTGGCGCCCGATGACCGTCGGCGTGTTGATCACATGCTCGAACATCGCATGAGCGGCGTCGTGCTGCGCCTTGGTGAGCGTCGGCGCCGCGGCGGTTGCGGCTGAAGCGACGACGGCGAGTGCGGTGGCGGCGAGCAGATGACGCATGGCTTGTTTCCCCCGAAATGAGTTGCAAGACGCTACGCTTGTCGCGCGTGACGTCAAGTTACCGTTCCATGACCTTCCGCCAGATATTTGGCGCTCCGCATCTCCTTGAGGCGGCTGACGGTCCGCTGGAACTCAAAGCTGCCGTCGCCTGCGGGGTAAAGTCTCTCAGGCTCCGCATCCGCGGCGGCGAGCAGCTTCACCTTATGATCGTAGAAAGCATCGATAAGCGTGACGAAGCGGGCCGCCTCGTTACGCAGTTCGGGTCCCATGACCGGAATGCCGACGATAATAATGGTGTGATAGCGGCGGGCGATGGCGAGATAGTCCGCCGCGCCGCGCGGCTCGCCGCACAGGCGCTTGAACGAAAAGACGGCGACGCCCTTCAGGCTTTTCGGCACGCGCAGCGTACGCCCACCGCCGACGTCGAGCTCCTCCGATGGTACCTTGGCACGGTCCTCGACCGGATAATCGGTGAGCTGGAAGAAGGCGCGCGACAGGTCTGCAGTCGCTTCCGGTCCGTTGGGCACATGCCAGACCTCCACGCCAGTCAGTCGGTCCAGGCGATAGTCGGTCGGACCGTCGACCTCCACCACCAGCATCTTCTGCTGGATGAGATGGATGAAAGGCACGAACAGGTCGCGGTTGAGCCCGCCCTTGTACAGGTCGTTCGGACAACGGTTAGAGGTCGTGACGACCTTCACGCCCTGGTCGAGCAGCTTCCCGAAGAGCCGCGACAGGATCATCGCGTCGGCGGGATTCGTTACCTGCATCTCATCGAAGCAAAGCAGCCGCGCTTCCCCGGCGATCTGCTCGGCGACCGGCTCGATCGGGTCGCCTTCTTCTCTTTCCCGCGCTTTACGCAGGCGGCTGTGCGTCTGGAGCATGAATTCGTGGAAGTGGACGCGGCGCTTCGGCGTGATGTCGATCTGCTCGAACGCCAGGTCCATCAGCATCGACTTGCCGCGCCCGACGCCACCCCAGAGGTAGGCGCCTGCAGGACCATCCTCTGTTTGTCCGAACAGCTTGGCGAAGAAGCCGCCAGGCCCCTTGCTGACCGCCAGCCGGTCGAGGGCCGCCACCGCGCGCTGCTGCGCTGGGTCAGGCTTCAACTCATTCGCGGCAATCAGTGCGTCGTAGGCGACCCGTACGGGTCCGCTCATCGTGCGGAAGGTCCGTTGGGCCGGTTCACTTTCTTGAGCGTGCCGCTGAAGCTGTAGCAGGGCTCGCCGTTCTGCTTGACGACGCCTTGCAGGAAGGCGTGACCGCGCGTCTGCTTCACCAACTCGACATGCGCATCGAGCGGCGATCCCGCCTGGCCGCGCGCAAGGAAATGCGTAGTGAGGTCGAGCGTCACATAATGCGCCCGCTCCATCCCAGCGCACAGGCCGCCGGCGAACATCGACATGTCGATGAAGCTCATCACCGCTCCGCCGTGGAGCGAGCCGCCCATGTTCATATGATCCTCGGTCGGGAACATCCGGGCGATTCCGCGCCCAGGCCCATCAGGCTTGAACAGCAGGCGCCCGGTCGCGGCGGCAAAGCTCGAGCGCGGAAAGTCGCCCCAGCTGAACCAGCCTTCGTTGTCGGGATCGGGCGTGGCCCCACGGGGGAGGCCAACGTCCTCCATCAACTCGTTGTTGTCGTCGCTCACGCGGCCCGTTCGGCGATCAGCTTCTTGGTCTCTGCGATCGCCTTCGCCGGGTTGAGCCCCTTAGGGCAAACATTGGCGCAGTTCATGATCGTGTGGCAACGGTAGAGGCGATATGGATCCTCAAGCTGGTCGAGCCGCTCGCCGGTCGCCTCGTCGCGGCTATCGATGATGAAGCGATAGGCCTGCAGCAGGATCGCCGGGCCGAGGAACTTGTCGGCATTCCACCAATAGCTCGGGCAGCTCGTCGAGCAGCAGAAGCAGAGGATGCACTCGTAAAGGCCGTCGAGCTTGGACCGGTCCTCCGGCGACTGCAGCCGCTCGCGTGACGGGGCCGGGCTCGCCGTCTTCAGCCACGGCTGGATGAGCGCGAACTGCGCATAGACGTGGGTGAGATCGGGGACGAGGTCCTTGACCACTTCCATGTGCGGCAGCGGCGTGATCTGCACCTCGCCCTTCAAATCCTCGATCGCCGTTGTGCAGGCGAGTCCGTTGCGACCCTGCATGTTCATCGAGCACGATCCGCAAATGCCTTCGCGGCAGGAGCGGCGGAAGGTCAGCGTCGGGTCGATCTCGTTCTTGATCTTGATGAGCGCGTCGAGGACCATCGGCCCGGTCTTGTCGAGGTCGATCGTGTAGCTGTCGAAGCGCGGGTTGGCGCCGGTATCCGGGTCGTAGCGGTAGACCTTGAAGGTCCGCAGGCGCTTGCCCTGCTCGGCCTCGTAGGTCCGGCCTTTGACGATCTTGCTGTTCTTCGGAAGCGTGAACTCGGCCAAGCGAATGACTCCTTGCTTGGGCGAGGCCGCTAGCACGCGGAGAACGGGTTTTCAAAAGCTACGCGTGCAAAAAAGAGGCCGCCCGAAGACGGCCTCTCGTCTTAACCCGGCGCTTTCGCTCAGCGACCGGTGAGCAATGCGCTGATCACCTGCTGGATCAGCATTGTCTTCGGGTCGACCCGATAGAGATAGCCATCATTGTAATAATAGCGGTAGCGCGAGTTCAGGTCGTAACGCTGTCGCACATCGTACGGGATGCGGTTGTAGCTGTAGAGCGTGCCGTAATCGCTATGCCAGCGCTGGCCACGGGCCCACTTCTTGGCCTGCCCGGGCGGCATGCAGCCATTGTGCTTCTTCGCGAGTCCCGGCGGGCAGCCGCGGTCATTGTAGCCGTAGCCATAGCTATCACCGTGGTGGTTGCCGTGACCATTGCCATGGCCCGGCTTGGCGGTCGCCGGCGCGGCAAGCGCGAGTGCGGCGACGCCGCTCAGTGCGATTAAGAGTTTCATCTGATGCCTTTCAATCAATGTCGATTGTGTGGGCAACGAAAGGGCCGCCGTTTGGATGCGGCGGCCCCTCCTGCAGCTCAAAACGGGAATGTGTTATTGCGGCTGTGTGTAGATCACCCGCGTCACGGCATAGGTTGTGGGGTCGATCTCATAGAGATAGCCGTTCGAGTAGACGTAATGTCCGTCGCTCTTGATGCCGTACTGAGTGACGACAGTCGGCGGGATCGAGCTGACGTCCGTGTAGGTGTAGGTCGGGCCGAAGACATGGCCGACCTGCCATTGCGCGCGCGCCGCGGCACCGCGGGTCAGGCGCTTGTAGGTCGTGCATACACCGTCCTTGACCTTGTCGCAGACCATCACGTCCGAATAACGCTTTTCGGCGAGGGCCGGCGAAGCGCTGAGGCCCACGGCAGCAGTGCTGATCGCAAGAATGAACTTGGACCTTTCGAATTCCTCCGATTTCGCGGCACTGGGGTAAAACGGCTGGAGGAAGGGGCCAGTTTCGCGTGCCACAGTGATTAAATGTCGGCTGGACGACCCCGTAATAAACCCATTCATGTCCCTCTCGCGGTTGCGGGCTGGGGACCACCTCGCTAATCGGGCGCCGCGCTCCTCCCGGCGGCGACTCCCCAGCTGCGCCGCCAGTGAAAACAAGAAAGGTTCGAAAGCCCCTCATGGCTCGCAAAAAGATCGCGCTCATTGGCGCCGGAATGATCGGTGGAACCCTCGCTCACCTCGCCGCGATGCGGGAGCTTGGCGATATCGTCCTGTTCGACATTGCGGAGGGCATTCCGCAGGGCAAGGCGCTGGACATCAGCCAGTGCGGCCCGGTGGAGGGTTTCGATGCGAAGCTGGCGGGCTCGAACGATTACGCCGACATCGCCGGCGCCGACGTGATCATCGTCACTGCCGGCGTCGCCCGTAAGCCGGGCATGAGCCGCGACGACCTCCTTGGCATCAACCTCAAGGTCATGAAGACGGTCGGCGAGGGCATCAAGCAGCACGCGCCCGATGCCTTCGTGATCTGCATCACCAACCCGCTCGACGCGATGGTCTGGGCACTGCGCGAATTCTCCGGGCTCCCGCACAACAAGGTCGTCGGTATGGCCGGCGTCCTTGACAGCGCTCGGTTCGCGACCTTCCTCGCGCAGGAATTCGGCGTCTCGGTCCGTGACGTGAACGCCTTCGTGCTCGGCGGCCACGGCGACACGATGGTCCCGGTCACCAGCTACACGACGATCAGCGGTATCCCGGTCGATGACCTCGTCAAGATGGGCAGGTCGTCGAAGGAGCGCATCGACGAGATCGTCAAGCGCACCCGTGGCGGCGGTGGCGAGATCGTCGCGCTGCTGAAGACCGGCTCGGCCTATTACGCACCCGCCACTAGCGCGATTGCGATGGCAGAAGCTTATCTCGGCGACCAGAAGCGCATCTTGCCCTGCGCCGTCTACGTCGACGGCAAGTACGGCCTCGACGGCCTCTACGTCGGTGTGCCGACCGTGATCGGTGCCAACGGCGTCGAGGAAGTGATCGAGATCGCGCTCGACGACGAAGCGAAGCAGAACTTCCAGGTGAGCGTCGACGCGGTGAAAGAACTGCTCGAAGCCTGCAAGCAGATCGACGGAAGCCTGGCATGAGCATCCTCGTCGACAAGAACACCAAGGTCATCACGCAGGGGATGACCGGCGAAACTGGCACGTTCCACACGCGCCAGGCGCTCGATTACGGCACGCAGATGGTCGGCGGCGTCACGCCCGGCAAAGGCGGGACGACCCACCTTGACCTGCCTGTGTTCGACACCGTTGCCGAAGCCGTTGCGAAGACAGGGGCTACTGCCAGCGTCATCTACGTCCCGCCGCCCTTCGCGGCGGACTCGATCCTCGAGGCGATCGACGCCGAAGTGCCGCTGATCGTCACCATCACCGAGGGCATTCCGGTGCTCGACATGGTCAAGGTGAAGCGCGCGCTTACCGGCTCCAAGTCGCGCCTGATCGGGCCGAACTGCCCGGGTGTGCTGACGCCGAACGAGTGCAAGATCGGCATCATGCCCGGCAACATCTTCAAGAAGGGCAGCGTCGGCGTGGTCAGCCGCTCAGGCACGCTGACCTATGAAGCCGTGTTCCAGACGACCAACGAGGGGCTGGGCCAGTCGACCGCGGTCGGCATTGGCGGCGATCCGGTCAAGGGCACCGAGTTCATCGACATGCTCGAGATGTTCCTCGCCGACGACGAGACCAAGTCGATTATCATGATCGGCGAGATCGGCGGTAGCGCGGAAGAAGACGCCGCACAGTTCCTCGCCGACGAGGCAAGGCGCGGGCGCAAGAAGCCGACCGTTGGCTTCATCGCCGGCCGCACGGCGCCTCCGGGCCGCCGCATGGGCCATGCCGGCGCGATCATCTCGGGCGGCAAGGGCGATGCCGAAAGCAAGATCGCTGCGATGGAAGCGGCTGGAATCACGGTGTCTCCGAGCCCATCTGAGCTTGGCAAGACGTTGAGGGAATTGCTCGCGACCGCCTGAGGCGCGACTGGAGAGTAAAGTTGAACGACTTCGTCGGAATGGTTGAGCACGAAGCGGGCCCGAGCTGGGAACGGCCGAACTGGCCGGTGGAGGAGCTCGATGACCTGAACCTCGGCCTCGACCCGACGCAGGCGACAATCGAGAAGGTTCGCGCCGCGGTCACCGAGCGCGCCGCGCAGACCACCAGCGATCCACAGGCGATCCGCCGCGCCGCCGAGGACAGCATCCGCGCAATGATGCTGATCCGAACCTACCGCGTGCGCGGCCACCTTGCCGCCGACCTCGATCCGCTCGGCCTCACCAAGCGCGAAATCCCGGCCGATTTAACGCCGGCCTATCACGGCTTCACCGACGCCGACCTCGACCGGCCGATCTGGACCTGCGGTGTGCTCGGCTTCGAGCAGGCAACCGTGCGCGAGATCGTCAGTGTGCTGCGTGCCAATTACTGCGGCCACGTCGGCCTCGAATACATGCACATCAACGAGGTGGAGGAGCGCCGCTTCCTGCAGGAGCGGATGGAGGGAAAGGACGCCGAAATCCACTTCACGCCTGAGGGCAAGCAGTCGATCCTGGCCAAGGTCATCCACGCCGAGCAGTGGGAAAAATTCCTCGCCAAGAAATATGTTGGCACCAAGCGCTTCGGCCTCGACGGCGGCGAGAGCGCGGTTCCGGCGCTCGAAGCGGTGATCAAATACGGCGGCCAGATGGGCGTCACCGAGATAGACGTCGGCATGGCGCACCGAGGCCGCCTCAACATCCTGTCGAACGTCATGGGCAAGCCCGCCAAAGCGATCTTCCACGAATTTGCGGGCGGCGCGACCAATCCGGCGGACGTCGGCGGTTCGGGCGACGTGAAATACCACCTCGGCACCTCGTCGGACCGTGAGTTCGACGGCAACAAGGTCCACCTGTCCCTGCTGCCGAATCCATCCCACCTCGAAGCGGTCGATCCGGTCGTGCTCGGCAAGGCGCGTGCCTCGCAGACGGTCAAGGGCGATGTCGAGGGCGACACCGTTCTTCCGATCCTGCTCCACGGCGACGCGGCCTTCGCGGGCCAGGGCGTGGTGTGGGAATGCCTCAGCTTTTCCGGCCTGCCCGGCTACGCCACCGGCGGCACTATCCATTTCATCATCA
Source organism: Sphingomonas limnosediminicola (assembly GCF_039537965.1). Taxonomy (NCBI): domain Bacteria; kingdom Pseudomonadati; phylum Pseudomonadota; class Alphaproteobacteria; order Sphingomonadales; family Sphingomonadaceae; genus Sphingomonas; species Sphingomonas limnosediminicola. The sequence goes on from NZ_BAABBM010000001.1 coordinate 2,466,251, forward strand.
ACAACCAGGTCGGCTTCACGACCAGCCCGCAGTTCGCGCGCTCATCGCCCTATCCTTCGGACGTCGCCAAGGGCATCCAGGCGCCGATCCTGCACGTCAACGGCGACGATCCGGAAGCGGTGACCTTCTGCTGCAAGCTCGCGATCGAGTTCCGGCAGGCATTCAACCGCGACATCGTGATCGACATGTGGTGCTACCGCCGCTTCGGCCACAATGAGGGCGATGAGCCGAGCTTCACGCAGCCGCTTATGTACGCCGCGATCAAGCAGCATCCGCCGATCAGCCAAATTTACGCCAAGCGCCTGATTTCCGAAGGCGTGATCGACCAGGCGTGGATCGAGGGCACGACCAACGAATATCTCGGTCACCTCGAGGAGGACTTCCAGTCGGCGGTTTCCTACGCGCCGAACAAAGCCGACTGGTTCGAAGGGCGCTGGGCGGGCCTGGGCCGGCCCGACGAGCCGGAACTAGGCCGCCGCAACATTCCGACGGCGATCAGTGACGATGAGATGCGCCAGCTCGGTTCCGTGCTGACCACGGTTCCCGAAGGGTTCACCGTCCACAAGACGCTGCAACGCATCCTCGATGCGAAGAAAACGATGTTCGATACCGGCCAGGGCTTTGACTGGGCCACCGCCGAAGCGCTCGCGTTCGGCAGCCTGATAGCTGACGGCCAGGGCGTTCGCCTGTCCGGCCAGGACAGCGGCCGCGGCACGTTCAGCCAGCGCCACGCCGTCTGGGTCGATCAGCAGACGGGCGCGAAGTACATTCCGCTGTGCCATGTGGACGGCGGTCGTTTCGAGGTCCGCGACAGTCCGCTCAGCGAATTCGGCGTGCTTGGCTTTGAATATGGCTACTCGCTCGCCGACCCGCAGACCTTGGTGCTGTGGGAAGGGCAGTTCGGCGACTTCGCCAACGGCGCGCAAAGCATCATCGACCAGTTTATTGCGGCCGGCGAAGCTAAGTGGCTGCGCGCCAGCGGCCTTGTCATGCTGCTGCCGCACGGGTTCGAAGGGCAGGGGCCGGAGCATTCGTCGGCACGCCTGGAGCGCTACTTGCAGCTTTGCGCCGGCGACAACATGCAGGTCGCGAACTGCACGACGCCGGCGAACTATTTCCACATCCTCCGGCGGCAGATGCGGCGCGATTTCCGCAAGCCGCTCATCATGATGACGCCCAAGTCGCTGCTTCGGCACAAGCTTGCCATGTCCACCTTCGCCGACTTCACCGGCGAGAGTCATTTCCGGCGCATCGTCTCCGACCTCAACCCGCCGGCCGAAGGGCAGACGCGGCGGCTGGTGCTTTGCTCGGGCAAGCTCGCTTATGAGCTGATGGAAGCGCGCGACGCGGGCGGCGACACGTCGACCGAGATCATGCGAATCGAGCAGCTTTATCCGTTCCCGTCGGAGCCTTTGGTCAAGCGCCTCAAGGCGATGCCGAGCCTCGCGGAGCTGATCTGGGCGCAGGAAGAGCCGAAGAACAACGGCGCATGGTTCTTCGTCCAGCCATTGCTTGAAACTTGCCTCGCCGACGCGGGTTTCGATGGCATGCGTCCGCAATACGCCGGCCGCGACGCGAGCGCGTCGCCCGCGACCGGCCTCGCCAAACGCCACGCGGCAGAGCAGGCGGCCTTGATTGCCGCCGCGCTCGGCCATAGCAGCCGCGCAGACGCTGTTGCGGCGCAATAAAGGGTAATCATGGCCATTGAAGTCCAGGTCCCGACACTCGGGGAATCGATCACCGAAGGCACGCTGGCCCAGTGGCTGAAGAAGCCCGGCGAAGCCGTCGCCGCCGACGAAGCTATCGCCAGCCTCGAGACCGACAAAGTCAGCGTCGAGGTGCCGGCACCGGTTGCTGGCGTGCTGACGGAACAGCTGGTCAGCGAGGGCGACACAGTCGCTGTCGGAGCCGCCATTGCGCGGATCGACGAAAACGCCACGGCTGGCGCCGCAACGGCAACGCCTGCTCAGGCCGCCGCGGCTTCAACAACCAATCCCGCTGGTGCCGGTGAAACGCCAGCACTCCGCGGCGCCGAACTTGCGCCGGAGCGGGCTGCAGCAGTCTCTGAAGCTTCGTCGGGCGACGATCACATCACGACGCTCTCACCGGCAGTGCGTCGCGCAGTCCTCGAATATCACGTCGATCCGTCGACGATCCGCGGCACCGGCAAAGACGGGCGGCTGACCAAGGACGACGTGATCGCCGCGGCGCAGAACAAGACTGCCACGGCGCTGGAAGCCAAAACGCCTTCGGCCCCCGCGGCACCCGCGCCTGCAGCTCAGTCGAAGGCCACTACCACCGGCGAGCGGAAGGAAGAGCGCGTGAAGATGACGCGCCTGCGCCAGACGGTCGCACGGCGCCTCAAGGAAGCGCAGAACACCGCCGCCATGCTAACGACGTTCAACGACGTCGACATGACCGCCGTCATCGAAGCGCGCGCGCGATACAAGGACCTCTTCGAGAAGAAGCATGGCATCCGCCTCGGCTTCATGGGCTTCTTCGTGAAGGCTTGCGCGCTCGCGGCTCGCGACGTGCCCGCCGTCAACGCCAGTATCGAAGGCGACGAGATCGTCTATCGCGACTATTTCGACGTCTCGATTGCGGTTTCGGCGCCGAAGGGCCTTGTCGTCCCTGTCGTCCGCAATGCCCAGGCCATGAGCTTTGCCGAGATCGAAAAGACGATCGCCGAATATGGAAAGCGCGCCAAGGAAGGCACGCTGACCGTCGACGACATGACCGGCGGCACCTTCACCATCTCCAACGGCGGCGTATTCGGCTCGCTGCTGTCGACACCGATCATCAATCCGCCGCAATCGGCGGTGCTCGGCATGCACCGCATCGAGGAGCGACCGGTGGTCAAGGACGGCCAGATCGTTGCCCGTCCGATGATGTATCTCGCGCTGAGCTACGACCACCGCCTTATCGACGGGCGCGAGGCGGTTACCTATCTCGTGCGCGTCAAGGAAGCGATCGAAGACCCGACGCGGCTCTTGATCGACCTCTAAGGACCAAACATGGCTGATTACGATTTTGACGTCCTGATAATCGGGAGCGGGCCCGGCGGCTACGTGGCCGCGATCCGCGCCGCACAACTGGGGCTGAAGACCGCCTGTGCCGAAAGCCGCGAGACGCTGGGCGGCACCTGCCTCAACGTCGGCTGCATCCCGTCCAAGGCGCTCCTCCACGCATCGGAGCTGTTCGACGAAGCCGCGCACGGCACGCTCGCGAAATGGGGCGTGAAGACCAGCGGCATCGAGGTCGATCTCGACGCGATGCATGGCAGCCGCAAGGAAGCAGTGAAGGGCCTGACTCAGGGCATCGAATTCCTGTTCAAGAAGAACAAGGTCGAATGGCTGAAAGGCCGGGCCAGCTTCGAAAGCGCCGACACGGTGAAGGTCGGCGACCGCACCGTGCGCGCGAAGAACATCGTCATCGCTACCGGTTCGTCGGTTACGCCTTTGCCCGGCGTTACCGTCGACCGGGAACGGATCGTCGACAGCACCGGCGCGCTGGAGCTTGCGCAGGTCCCTAAGAAGATGGTCGTCATCGGCGGGGGCGTGATTGGCCTCGAACTCGGCTCCGTCTGGCGGCGCCTCGGGGCGGAGGTCACGGTCGTCGAATTCCTCGACCAGATCCTCCCGGGCTTCGACGGCGACGTCCGCAAGGAAGCCAACAAGATTTTCAAGAAGCAGGGCTTCGAGTTCAAGCTGTCGACCAAGGTCACCAAGGCGGAGCGCAAGGGCGACATCGTCACCCTGACCGTCGAGCCCGCCGCCGGCGGCGCCGCGGAAATGATCGAGGCTGACGTCGTGCTCGTCTCCATCGGTCGCCGCCCGAACACCGAAGACCTCGCGCTCGACAAGGCCGGCGTGCAGACCAACCAGCGCGGGCAGATCGAAACCGATCACGACTTCCGCACCAAGGTGCCGGGCGTCTGGGCGATCGGCGACGTGATTCCAGGACCGATGCTCGCCCACAAGGCGGAAGACGAAGGTATTGCGGTCGCCGAGAATATCGCTGGCCTCACGGGCATCGTGAACCACGATGTCATCCCGTCGGTGGTCTATACGATGCCAGAAATCGCCGGCGTCGGCCTGACCGAGGAGCAGGCGAAGGAGCATGGCGAGGTGAAGATCGGCAAGTTCCCGATGCTCGCCAACAGCCGTGCCAAGACCAACCGTGAAACCGATGGTTTCGTGAAGGTCATTGCCGACGCCAAGACGGACCGCGTGCTCGGCGTGTGGATCATTGCATCCGTCGGCGGGACCATGATCGCGCAGGCCGCGCAGGCGATGGAATTCGGCGCTACCAGCGAGGACATCGCCTACACCTGCCATGCCCACCCGACCCATTCTGAGGCGCTCAAGGAAGCGGCCATGGCTGTTACTGGGAAGCCGATCCACATTTAGTGTAGGGCTTCGCGATGGCGAAGCTTCATGACGAATGGCAGGTCCTTCCGCACGGTACGCTCCGTGAGGTCGCGCCCGGCATATTGACGGTTGTCGGACAGATCCCGATGCCGCTCGGCAAATTCCCGCGGCGAATGACGGTGGTGGCGATCGGCGACGGCCGAACCGCGATCTTCTCGCCGATCCCGCTCAATGAAGCGGGAATGGCGCAGGTTGAAAAGCTGGGCGAACCGGCGTTCCTGATCGTGCCCAATGGCGGACACCGGCTCGACCTCCGGCCGTTTCACAAGCGCTACCCGAAGGCGAAGATCGTCACCGCGCCGGGCTCCAAGGAAAAGGTCGAAGAAGCCGCAAAGCCGGTCCAGACCCGCGCCAATCTGGGCGACCGAGCGCGCATCTTCACCCTCGCTGGCTGCGAGGAGATAGAGCTGGCGATGATTGTACTCGATGAGTCGGGCGGCACGACGCTGATCACCAACGATGTTATTGGCAATGTGGCCCATCCCAAAGGAATCGGCGCCAAAATCATGTTGCGCCTGATGGGTTTCGGGCCAAAGCCGCGCATCACCGTCGCGGCCAAGCGCTTCTTCATCAAGGACAAGCGCTCGCTCGCCGCACAGCTGCGCGAATGGTCGAAGATCGAAAGCCTGGTGCGCCTCATTCCCTCGCACGGCGACATCATCGACCGCCCGGCGCCCTTGCTGAACCGGCTCGCCGACAGCCTGATGAAATAGCGCCGACCGCAGTTTCACGCGCTCTGTGCTATGACACGGCCATGCTGGTCGGTCTCCTCATCGCCGCGCAGACGGTCGCCTCGCCGCCGACCCTGGCACCGTTCAAGCCTTTCGTCGGCAGCTGCTGGCGCGCCTCCTTCAGCGCGACCACGACCGATACTCATTGCTTCGAGCCGATCTATGGCGGCGCCCACGTGCGCGACCGGCACGAGGTGAAGGATCAGGGTAAAATCGTTTACGCCGGCGAGACCATCTACAGCGCCGACGGCCCGGACCTGGTGTTTACCTACGTCAACTCGATGGGCGGTGTCGGGCAGGGTAAGGTCGGCTCGGCGGGCAAGTTGCTCGGCTTTACCGGCACCATGCGCGCCTCGCCCGACAAGCCGGAACAGCAAATCGATACCGAATGGCGCGTTGTCGACGCCGACCATTATAAGGTGCGGTCGCTGGTGAAGACGAAGGCAGGCGAGCTACCGCCCACCTTGACGTTCATCCGCGTAAAGGCACGCTAGTTACTTCAGCCAGGCGACCAGCATCTCCAGCAGGCTCATGTCGCGCTTGTCGACCTGGGCTGGCGCTGTCGACGGGCAATCAAGGCAACGCGCCTGGATGCTCGGGCCTGACAGGATCGAACGGACTTCCGCCATTGCGGTCGCGAGCTGCTGCTGCGGCTGACCGGCCATGATCGCGAAGGCGTCGGCTGGCGCATTCGCGTCGTCGTCATTGTCCGCGAACGCGTCGAGCAACTGATCGCGATAGGTCCGGGGTTGCTCGAGGTAGCGCAGGCCGCGCTGGTCCTCCCCAAGTCCGGCAAGCTGCGCCGCCTTGGCAATCGCCTCGTCCATGCCGCCGAAGCCGTCGACGAGGCCCAGCTGATGCGCGGTGCCGCCGTCCCACACGCGGCCCTGCGCGATCTGGTCGACCTGCTGCGGCGTCTTGTGCCGCGACTGGGCGACGATCGAGAGGAAGCGCGCGTACATCGCGTTCACGCCAGACTGGATCATCTGGTTTGCTTCGGGCGAGGGGCCTTTCAGCAAATCGGGCTCGCCTGACAGCGGCGTCGTCTTCACGCCATCCGCGCCAACCCCCAGCTTCTGCAGTGTGCCTTGAAAGCTCGGCAGGACGCCGAATACGCCGATCGAGCCGGTGATGGTGGAAGGCTCGGCGTAGATATAGTTGGCCGGCGTCGATACCCAGTAACCGCCGGACGCCGCGACATTGCCCATCGACACCACGACCGGGATCTTACGCGCGCGCGCTTCGAGCAGCGCCTGCCGGATCTGCTCGGACGCAGTGACCGAACCGCCAGGGCTGTCGACGCGGACGACAAGCGCCTTCACGTCATATTTGCGGATGCCGTCGAGGATCTGCTTGGCGATCGTGTCGCCGCCGGCGTTGCCCGCCGCGCCCTTCCCGTCGACGATCATGCCGGCGACGGTGACGACGCCGATCGGGCCCTTCGGCCGACGGTCGACCTTGTCCGCGAAGTAGGCAGCGGGCGAAATGCGGTTGAACCCGCGCGGATCGCCCGACTTGCTTCCGCCCAGCTGCGCCAGTCGCCGCTCGAACGCGTTGCGGTCGCCGACCTTGTCGACCAGCCCGTTCATCACGGCGGCCTTGGCCATGTCGCCGCCCGCGGCAGCGATCGCGCCGTTCATGTTCTGCAGGAAGACGTCGACGTTTGCCTTGGGGCGAGCGCGCTTGATGCCCTCGCGCCAGTCTTCGAGCTCCGCCGTGTCGAGCGCCATGTAGTTCTCGCGAGCTTCCGGCGACATGTCGTTGCGGATGTAGGGCTCGACCGCCGACTTGTAGGTGCCGACGCGATAGACGTTGGCGGTGACGCCCAGCTTGTCGAGCAGGCCCTTGTAGTAAAGGTTCGACCCACCCGGACCGGCGACCAGCACCGCGCCCAGCGGGTTCAGCCACACTTCCGAAGCCGCGGCGGCAAGCTGGTAGCTGTCGTTGGTATAGCCGGTCGCATAAGCGATCACCGGCTTGCCCGAATCCCGCACGCGACGGATGGCGTCGGCAAGATCGCCCATCGACGTCTGGCCACCGCCGGTGAAGCTGTCGAGGTCGAGCGCAACCGCCTTCACGCGATCGTCGTCCTTGGCCTGGTTCAGCGCGACGACCAGGTCGCGGAGACGGAATTGGTCAGGACGCGCGCCGCTGAACACGTCGGCCCAGCTGGCCCGCGACGGCTGCTCGACGACGCTGCCCTTGAGGTCGAGGTCGAGGACGCCGTCCTTCACCGGCGCCGGCCGGACCGACAGGCTGGCGTAAAGCAAGCCGAAGAACAGCAGCAGTATCAGCAGGACCAAGGCGTCCTTAATCCCGACCAGCAACTTCCAGATTGCGCGCGCGAATTTCATCTTCAGGCCTTTATTCGTTCGGGCGTGTTGCTAGCGTAGAACGCCCGCCAATGCGAGCGGCGCTGAATGGCTTGTCTCGTTCCTTCATTGCTTCCGCGCATTCCTACGGCAATGGGGTTTCGATGGACGCGGCGGGCATCTCTACGAGCGAACCGGCAGGTGCATGGCGCGAAGAGCTTCGCGCGACGCTGTCGCTCGCCTGGCCTTTGATCCTTGCTAACGTTACGCAACAGGTCATTCAGGCGACCGACGTGCTTCTCATGGGCCGTCTGGGCTCGACCCCGCTTGCGGCCGCGACGTTGGCGCTGAACATGACGTTCACCTTCAACGTGCTGTTGCTGGGCCTACTGATCGCGTCGTCGCCGATGATGGCGACTGCGCTTGGCCAGCGGTCGAATGCGGTCCGCGACGTGCGCCGGACATTCCGCGCGGGCCTGTGGCTGCTGATCATCGGACTGCCGCCCTATTGGCTTATACTGTGGAACGTCGGCACGCTGATGCGCTGGCTGGGGCAGGCGCCGGAGTTGGCCGAGCAAGGCCAGACGTTCCTGAGGGCATACATGTGGTGCACAGCGCCTTGGCTCCTCTTCCAGCTTCTTCGCAACTTCGTCGCCGCGCTGGAGCGGCCGCGGATTGTGCTGTGGCTCAGCCTCGGCGGTATCGCGCTCAATGCGCTGCTCAGTTGGTCGCTGATCTTCGGCCATTTCGGCTTGCCCGCCCTTGGGCTGGTGGGAGGCGGCGTCGGCAGCACGATTACCTGGGTTGCCTTGTGCGGTGCCCTGATCGTCGTCGTCCGGCGCGATCGCCAATTCCGGCGTTTCCATCTATTCGGCAATTGGTGGCGGTTCGACGGCCAGCGAACTCTTGCAATGACAAAGCTGGGCGGTCCGATCGGCATCACCATGGCGCTGGAAATGGGCGTGTTCGCGCTCGCGGCCTATTTCATGGGCTGGATCGGCGCTCCCGCCGTCGCGGCCCATGCCGTAGCCCTGCAGATTGCAGCCCTGACCTTCATGGTACCGCTCGGCCTCGGCCAGGCCGCAACCGTGCGGGTCGGATTGGCTCTGGGCCGCAAGGACGAGGCCGGCATTACCCGAGCCGGCTGGACGGCCTGGATCATGGGTGTCGGCTTCATGGGGTCCATGGCGCTGGTCATGTGGGCGGTCCCGCACTGGATGGTGACGTTGTTCCTCGCCGACGTCGCGGCCAACGCGTTGACGATCGAACTCGCCATTAGCTTCCTCAAGGTCGCGGCGGCTTTTCAGCTGGTAGACGGGGCACAGGTCATCGGCGCCGGCATGCTCCGCGGGCTGCACGACACGCGCTGGCCGTTGTTCTTCGCCTTGTTCGGCTATTGGGGCGTCGGGCTCGGCATCGGCTCCTGGCTGGCCTTCGGGGCCGATTGGAAGGGAGTCGGCATTTGGGTCGGGCTCGCAAGCGGCCTCGCCGTGGTTGCCGTCCTGATGCTCGCGCGCTGGAACCTCAGGGACCGGATCGGCCTGACCCGCCTCGCGCACGACTGAAAACAAAAGCATTGCCGCCGCCTGTTGACAGTTGAACGGCGCGCAACCACATGCGCCCCATCGCTGGCACTCTCATCCGGTGAGTGCCAACGGCAAGTTCAACCTTTAGAATTGAAAGAGGGGGTTAGACCCATGGGTTTCAGGCCGCTTCATGATCGCGTTCTCGTCCGCCGGGTCGAGGCCGACGCAAAGACTGCCGGCGGGATCATCATCCCGGACACGGCGAAGGAAAAGCCGCAGGAAGGCGAAGTCGTCGCCGTCGGAGGTGGCGCCAAGAGCGAAGAAGGCAAGGTCACGCCGCTGGACGTCAAGGCCGGCGACAAGATCCTGTTTGGCAAGTGGTCGGGCACCGAAGTGAAAATCGACGGTGAAGACCTCATCATCATGAAGGAAAGCGACATCCTCGGGATCGTCGGCTGACCTTGCGCGGCGCGCTTAGGGTCACACCAAACGTGCCGCTCTCCATGACTTTAGTGACTTTAGACAAACGGAAAGGGTAGCCAGATGGCAGCCAAGGACGTGAAATTCAGCCGCGACGCGCGTGAGCGCATTCTCGCCGGCGTCGACATCCTCGCCAACGCGGTGAAGGTGACTCTGGGGCCGAAGGGCCGCAACGTGGTCATCGAAAAGAGCTTCGGCGCGCCACGCATCACCAAGGACGGCGTTACCGTCGCCAAGGAGATCGAGCTCAAGGACAAGTTCGAGAACATGGGCGCCCAGATGGTGCGCGAAGTGGCCTCGAAGACCAACGACATTGCCGGCGACGGCACCACGACCGCGACCGTCCTCGCTCAGGCGATCGTTCGCGAAGGCATGAAGTCGGTCGCGGCCGGCATGAACCCGATGGATCTCAAGCGCGGCATCGACATCGCCGTCACTAAGGTCGTCGAGGACCTCAAGAGCCGCTCCAAGGACGTCCAAGGGACGCAGGAAATCGCTCAGGTCGGAATCATCTCGGCCAACGGCGACCGTGAAGTCGGCGAGAAGATCGCCGAGGCGATGGAAAAGGTCGGTAAGGAAGGCGTGATCACTGTCGAAGAGGCGAAGGGTCTCGAATTCGAGCTCGACGTCGTCGAAGGCATGCAGTTCGACCGCGGCTATCTCAGCCCCTACTTCATCACCAACCCGGAAAAGATGCAGGTCGAGCTCAGCGACCCCTACATCCTGATCCACGAGAAGAAGCTGTCGAACCTTCAGGCGATGCTTCCGATCCTCGAGGCGGTTGTTCAGAGCGGCCGTCCGCTCCTGATCATCGCCGAGGACATCGAAGGCGAAGCGCTCGCAACGCTCGTCGTCAACAAGCTGCGCGGCGGCCTCAAGGTCGCGGCCGTGAAGGCGCCGGGCTTCGGCGATCGCCGCAAGGCGATGCTCGAGGACATTGCGATCCTCACCGGCGGCGAGATGATCAGCGAGGACCTCGGCATCAAGCTCGAGACCGTCACGCTGAACATGCTCGGCCAGGCCAAGCGCGTCACGATCGACAAGGACAACACGACGATCGTCGACGGCAATGGCACCCGCGAGAACATCGAGGGCCGCGTCGGCGCGATCCGTTCGCAGATCGACACCACCACTTCGGACTACGACCGTGAGAAGCTCCAGGAGCGACTCGCGAAGCTCGCTGGTGGCGTTGCGGTGATTAAGGTCGGCGGTGCGTCGGAGATCGAGGTCAAGGAGCGCAAGGATCGCGTTGATGACGCGCTTCACGCGACCCGCGCTGCGGTCGAGGAGGGCATCGTCCCTGGCGGCGGTACCGCGCTGCTCTACGCCACCAAGGCTCTCGACGGCCTCAAGGGTGAGAACGACGACCAGACCCGCGGCATCGACATCATCCGCAAGGCGCTTCAGTCGCCGGTGCGGCAGATTGCCGAGAACGCCGGTCATGACGGCGCGGTGGTTGCCGGCAAGCTGATCGACGGCAACGACCCGACGCTGGGCTTCAACGCCCAGACCGAGACCTACGAAAACCTCGTCCAGGCTGGCGTAATCGACCCGACCAAGGTCGTCCGCGCTGCCCTTCAGGACGCGGCGTCGGTCGCAGGCCTGCTGATCACCACCGAGGCGACGATCGCCGAGCTGCCGGAAGACAAGCCGGCTCCGGCGATGGCCGGTGGCGGCATGGGCGGAATGGACTTCTAAGTCCTCAGCCTAGTCTGAATTGTTTGAAGGGCCGGTGGAGCGATCCGCCGGCCCTTCTTCATTGGCGGCGGCGTCGAGCATGTTCTCGGCTTCGTTCAGCTGAGCGGCTTGCTCAGCGGTCGGCCCTTGGGGCTGCTCCTTCCCGCAGGCGGCGAGAATCAGGAACAGCGGAACGATCCTTCTCATTTCGAGCGAAGTACCACTTCGCTCGAACATAAAAAAAGGGCCGCCCCGGGGGACGGCCCTTCCAATCTGTCGATTGAGCGAGGCTTACTTGGCCGCGTTGTCGGCAGCGTTCGAAACCGCGTTCTGCGCGTTCTCGACGGCGTTGCCGGCGTTCGAGACTTCGTTGCCAGCGGCATTCAGCGCGTTGTCCGCAGCCGTCGTCGCATTCTCTTCGGCGACGTTGACGTCGGTCGCCGCATTGTTCTCAACGGCGGTGTCGTTCGCCGCAGTGTTGTTGTCGGTCTTGGTGCACGCGGCGAGGCCGAGCGCGACAACCGCAACGGTCAGAGCAAATTTCTTCATGATGCTTCCACTCCCATAAAAACGCCCTGGGGGGCGCCAGCCCAGCCCGTCAATGCGAGTCGATCAGGCCAGACCTTCGGCCATAGCTGCAATCCCTACTGTCAAACAAGAGTATAATTTCAAACGCCGATTTGACGATATAAAGATATCTTTATATCCTTATCTGGTGAGCTTGACCCTTCCCTTGGCCGATCGATTCCAGGCGCTTGCCGATCCGACCCGGCTGCGGGTGCTCGCGTTGCTGCGGATCATGGAGCTTTCGGTAGGCGAGTTGGCGCAGGTCCTCGGCCAAAGCCAGCCGCGCGTATCCCGCCATTTAAAGATTCTCGCCGACGCTGGCGTACTGGAGCGCCGCAAGGAGGGTAGCTGGGTCTTCTTGACCTTGACGGACGCAGAAGCGAACGACGCCTTGTTCGGCCTAATCGACGGCTGGGCCGACGCAGCGACGCGCGCTTTGTTTGCTGCCGACGCCGCCCGAACCGATGCGATCCGCGCCGAGCGCGCCGAAGCTGCCAATCGATATTTCGCGGGCCACGCGGGCGTGTGGGACCAGATTCGTTCGCTCCACGTGGCCGAAACAGACGTCGAACGCGCTATCGATCAGGCGCTTGGACGCCGTCCGCTCGGGCGCCTAGTCGATATCGGTACTGGTACAGGCCGCATGATCGAGCTTTTCGCCCCGCGAGCAACGCAGGCGATCGGCATCGACCGTTCCTCCGAGATGCTGCGGCTTGCCCGCGTGAAGCTGGAAGCCGCGGGCATCCACCCGAGCCTTCGCCAAGGCGATATGTATGCGCTTCCGCTCGATGACGGCAGCGCGGACTGCGTCATCATCCACCAGGTGCTTCACTACGCTCACTCGCCCGCCGCGGCGATTGCGGAGGCAGCACGGGTGCTTGCGCCAGGCGGCACGCTCCTCGTCATCGATTTCGCGGCGCACGAACGGGAGGAGCTGCGCTCGACCGACGCGCACATCCGCCTCGGATTCGAGGATGAGGTGATGTCAGGCTGGTTCGCGGCGGCAGACCTAGAGATCGACCATGTCGAGCATCTGGAAGGCGGGGAATTGACGGTGACCTTGTGGCGCGGTGCCAAGCAGGGCGCTCGACAACGGAGGGCGGCATGAACGCATACGAACGCCTGAGCCAGCATTTGCCGCTGTTCGCGGAAGCGCGCGGCGACATTCAGGTCAGTTTCGAGTTCTTCCCGCCGAAAACCGAGAAAATGGCGGAAACGCTGTGGGATTCGGTGCAGACGTTGGCGCCGCTGCAGCCTCGCTTCGTCTCGGTAACGTATGGTGCGGGTGGCTCGACGCGCGAACGTACCCACCAGACCGTGGAGCGGATTCTCAAGGAAACATCGCTCACGCCGGCCGCGCACCTGACCTGCGTCGGTGCGTCGAAGGGCGAAGTCGACGACGTTGCCCGTGAATATTGGGACCTTGGCGTCCGCAACATCGTCGCCCTGCGCGGCGATCCGCCCGAGCCCGGCAGCAAGTATCAGCCGCATCCGCACGGGTATCGCGACGCCGCCGAACTGGTTGAGGGGCTGAAGAAGGTCGCCCCTTTCGACATTTCGGTCGCCGCTTATCCCGAATGTCACCCGGACTCATCGTCACGAAGGTTCGATCTCGAGAATCTGAAACGCAAGGTCGACGCCGGCGCCGACCGGGCGATCTCGCAATTCTTCTTCTCGGCGGACTGTTTCCTTCGCTTCCGCGACGAAGCCGCTGCAGCGGGGATTGATGCGGAGATTGTGCCGGGCATTCTCCCGGTGTCCAACGTCGCGACTACACGCCGGTTCGCGCAGACCTGCGGCGCTGCTATCCCCCAGTGGCTCGACGATCTGTTCGAGGGTCTCGACGACCTGCCCGCGGCGCGGCAACTCATCGCGGCTACCGTCGCCGCAGAACTTTGCGGCCAGCTCTATGCCGGCGGAATCCGTCACTTCCACTTCTACACCTTGAACCGCGCAGAGCTCAGCTACGCGATTTGCCACCTGCTGGGCGTAAGGGCGAAACAGTCATGACCAAATCTCAAGCGCTTCGCGCCGAGGCGGCGAAGCGGATCATTGTGAAAGACGGCGCCTATGGCACGTCGGTGCAGGCGCGGAAGCTGAGGGCGGCTGACTATTGCGGCGGTCTCGACCTGCTAAAGGACCAGAAAGGCAACAACGACCTCCTCAACATCAGTAAGCCGGAGGTGGTTAGATCGATCTGCGAAAGCTTCGCCGAGGCGGGGGCCGAAATCCTCGCGACTAATACCTTCAACGCCAATGCTATTAGCCAGGCCGATTATGGCGCCGAGGCGTTGGTGGGAGAGATCAACCGCGCCGCCGGCCGCATCACGCGCGAGGTCGCTGACCGCTACACCGCGAAGGACGGACGGCCGCGGTGGGTTGCCGGCGCGCTCGGGCCGACCAACAAGACGCTGTCACTGTCGCCGAATGTGAACGATCCCGGCTTCCGCGAAGTAGACTTTGACGAGGTGAAAGCGGTTTATCGCGAGCAGATCGATGCGCTTGTGGAGGGCGGCGTCGACTTCATCCTGATTGAGACGGTTTTCGACACGCTGAACGCCAAGTCGGCGATCATGGCGGGCCTGGAGGCCGAGCAGGCGCTTGGGCGCGAGCTGCCGCTGATGATCTCGATGACGCTGACCGACCTTAGCGGGCGCAACCTCAGCGGGCACACGGTGGAGGCCTTCTGGGCATCCGTCCGCCACGCCCGTCCGCTCACCATCGGCCTCAATTGCTCATTCGGTGCAGCGCAGTTGCGGCCCCATCTGTCGGCACTGGCTGCAACGGCCGACGCATTGGTCATGGCTTATCCGAACGCTGGGTTGCCCAACGAACTTGGCGAGTATGACGAGGCGGCTGAAGAGACCGCGCGGCAGGTTCGCGAATGGGCCGAGAGCGGGCTCGTCAACATCGTCGGCGGCTGCTGCGGGACGACACCGCAGCACATCGCCGCCATTGCCGGGGCGGTGCGCGATTGCACGCCGCGCGCCGTCCCGGCTGCTCAGCGGGGCACGTTGCTCGCCGGGCTCGAGCCGATGCTGATTGCCGCCTAACCCATGGAGATGACCAGAGTGAATGAAGTCGGCGCAGGCGCGCGCTTTGTGAATATCGGCGAGCGCTGCAACGTCACGGGTTCCGCCCGCTTCAAGAAGTTGATCCTTGCCGGTAACTATGAGGCCGCAGTCGAAGTGGCGCGCGACCAGGTCGAGAATGGCGCGCAGATTCTCGACGTGAACATGGACGAGGCGTTGCTCGACGGCGCCGAGGCAATGAGCATCTTCCTCCGCCGTATCGCCGCCGAGCCCGACATCGCGCGCATCCCGGTGATGGTCGACAGCTCCAAGTGGAGCGTGATCGAAGCGGGGCTGAAGTGCGTGCCCGGCAAGCCGATCGTCAACTCGATCAGCATGAAGGAAGGCGAGGGGCCGTTCCTCGAACTGGCGCGCAAGTGCCGAGCCTATGGCGCGGCGGTTGTCGTCATGGCCTTCGACGAGGTCGGGCAGGCCGACACAGCCGAGCGCAAGGTCAGCATCTGCGAGCGTGCCTACAAGCTGCTCGTGGCAGACGGCACCGATCCCAGCGACATCATCTTCGACCCCAATATCTTTGCCGTCGCGACGGGCATCGACGAGCATCGCCGCTACGCGATGGATTTCATCGAAGGCGCGCGTGAAATCCGGCGGCGCTGTCCGGGCGTGCACATCAGCGGCGGTTTATCGAACCTCAGCTTCTCGTTCCGGGGCAACGAGCCGGTGCGGCGCGCGATGCACAGCGTCTTCCTTTATCACGCCATTCCGGCGGGCATGGACATGGGCATCGTCAACGCGGGCCAGCTCGACGTTTACGACGCGATCGACCCGGAGCTTCGCGATGCGTGCGAGGACGTCATTCTCGACCGTCGCGACGATGCGACCGAGCGGCTGATCGCGCTGGCCGAGAAGTATAAGGGGACCGACGAGGCGGAGGAAAAGAAGCTCGCCGAATGGCGCTCGCTGCCGGTCGGTGAGCGCCTTTCCTACGCGCTCGTGAAGGGCATCGACGCACATATCGTCGACGACACCGAGGAAGCGCGCCAGTCGTTCGACAGGCCGATCGAGGTGATTGAGGGCCCGCTGATGGACGGCATGAACGTCGTCGGCGACCTGTTCGGCTCAGGCAAGATGTTCCTTCCACAGGTCGTTAAATCCGCCCGCGTCATGAAGCGCGCGGTCGCTCACCTCATCCCCTTCATTGAGGCGGAGAAGGAGCGGACCGGCGCGACTAAGGGAAAGGGCCGCGTCGTGATGGCGACTGTGAAGGGCGACGTTCACGACATCGGCAAGAACATCGTCGGCGTCGTGCTGCAGTGTAACGGCTTCGAGGTCATCGACCTTGGCGTGATGGTGCCCTGGCAGGACATCCTCAAATCAGCGAACGACAATAATGCCGACATGATTGGCCTGTCGGGACTGATCACGCCGTCGCTCGACGAAATGGTGACCGTCGCTGGCGAAATGCAGCGGTTGGGGCTCAAGACACCGCTGCTGATCGGCGGGGCGACGACGAGCAAGGCGCATACGGCGCTGCGCATCGATCCCGCCTACGAAGGGCCGGTAATCCACGTGCTCGACGCGAGCCGGGCGGTCGGCGTTGCCTCCTCGTTGGTGTCGGACACGCAGCGCGAGCCGCTGATCGCCACCACTGCGGATGATTACGAAAAGCTGCGCAAGTCGCGTGAACGGAGTGGGCAAAGCGAGCTTTCGCCACTCTCCGATGCGCGAGCCAATGCATTTCCGTTCGACCCGAGCGGCCAGGTGCCTGCGCCGCTTCGTCCGGGCCTGCACCATTTTGGCGAATGGCCGCTGCGCGACCTTAAAACGTCTATCGACTGGACGCCCTTCTTCCGCGCGTGGGAACTGGCCGGCAATTATCCCGCGATCCTCGACGATCCGATCGTTGGCGAGAGCGCGCGAAGCCTGTTCAACGATGCGCAGGCGATGCTCGACCAGATCATCGCCGAGCGCTGGGTGACGCCGAAGGCAACGGTCGGGCTGTGGCGCTGCAAGCGTGAGGGCGACGACGTTCTCGTTCTCGCAGGCAATGATTGGACGCGTCTGCCCTTCCTGCGCCAGCAGGTGAAGAAGCGCGAAGGCCGGCCGAACATGTGTCTGGCCGACTTCATCAATCCCGATGGCGAGGACTGGATCGGCGGCTTTGCCGTCGGCATTCACGGGCTCGAACCGCATCTCGAACGGTTCAAGCAGACGATCGACGATTATGACGACATCCTGCTGAAGGCGTTGGCCGACCGGCTGGCTGAAAGCTTCGCGGAGGTGCTCCACGCCGAGGTCCGCAATCGGCTCTGGGGCTATGCGGACGAGCAGCTGTCGAATCAGCAGATGATCCGTGAGAAATACGAAGGGATCCGCCCTGCGCCGGGCTATCCGGCTTGCCCGGATCACAGCCTGAAGCCGATACTTTTCCAGATGCTCGGGGGATTTCCAGGCGAGGTTACGCTCACCGAGAATTTCGCGATGCTGCCAACGTCGGCGGTTTCCGGCTTTTATTTCGGCCATCGCGACAGCCGGTATTTCGGCGTCGCTCGGATTGGCCGCGACCAGCTCGAGGACTATGCGGGGCGGCGCGGTGTCTCGCTCGAGCAGGCCGAGCGCTGGCTGCGTCCGAACCTCGACTAGGACGTCCGTTCCGACTAGCGCAGCCGCCATGTTGCGGCGGTTCCTGATCCTCTTGGCATTGCTGCTCGTGCCCTCGACCATCGGGGCGCGAGGCATCGAGCCGCAGCTTGTCGTGGAAGGAGCGGCGCCGCCCGGCGGCGAGGTCGAGCTTGCGATCCACATGCGCCCGGCAAAGGGCTGGCACGGATATTGGCTGAACCCAGGCGACGCCGGACTGCCAATGGACGTGAAGTGGCAACTTCCCCCGGGTTTCTCGGCGGGCCCGCTGCGCTACCCGGTGCCGTCGCGGCTGACCGTCGCCGGACTTATGAACTACGTCTACGAGCGGGATTATGCCGTGCTCGTGCGGCTGAAAGTGCCGGCGGGCGCGAGCGGCGCGGTTCCGATCCGCGCCGCGGCGCACTGGCTCGCCTGCACCGACAAGATCTGCGTGCCCGAGCGGGGCGAGCTTTCGGTCGACTTGCCGGTCGGCACCGGCACGCCGAACCGCGCGCAGTTCGACGAATGGCGTCGCGCACTGCCGCGGCCCTTGGTGACGCTTGGAAAGTTCGATGCCGGCGGCGACAAATTGCGCGTCGCGATCCCGCTCCCTGCGAGCGTGGACGTCGAGCAGCCTTACCTTTTTCCTGCGACCGACAATGTGGTCGACTATGAGGCGAAGCAGGAATTTCGCCGCGTCGGCGATATTCTGGTCGCTGAACTTCAGCGCAGGCCGGGCAATCTGCGCGAATTCCAAGGCGTCCTGGCGCTCGCGGATGGGCAGGGCTTCGAAATCCGCGCTGAGCCAGGCCAAGTCCCCGCCGGCGGCAAGGCGATCAGCGGATCAGACGCGCTCGGCGCCCAAGTGATTCTCTGGGCGGTGCTCGGCGCGATTGCAGGCGGCGTCCTGCTTAACCTGATGCCGTGCGTGTTCCCGATCCTCGCCCTGAAGGCGTTGCACCTATCCCGCGCTGGCGGCGATGCGGCGGAGGCGCGTCGTGATGCGCTAGCCTATACTGCGGGGGCCATCGTGGGCACGGGTGCGTTGGGCATTGCGCTGCTGCTGATCCGCGCCGGCGGGAGCGCCGCGGGATGGGCATTCCAGCTACAGGACCCGCGGACCATCATGCTCTTGCTGCTGCTTGCGACGGCAATTACCGCAAATCTGCTTGGCCTGTTCGAACTGCCTGTGCTTGGCGGGCGCGCAAAGCCGGCGGGCGGTTTCGGCACCGGCGCGCTAGCCGCGTTCGTGGCGACGCCCTGTGCGGGCCCTTTCTTGGGCGCCGCTCTGGGAACGGCGCTGCTTTTGCCGGTGGCGGGATCTGCACTGGTGTTTGCTGCGCTAGGATTTGGTCTGGCGCTGCCCTTCCTTATCGTAGCGTTCATTCCATCGCTTCGATCCAGGCTGCCGAGACCTGGGGCATGGATGGATCGCCTCAAGCGATTCCTGGCAATCCCGATGGCCGCAAGCGCTGTCGCAGCGCTTTGGCTCCTGCAACGACTTTCTGGCAGCGAAGGGTTCGTCATCGGCCTAATCGCTGTCGTCTTGCTAATGTCGTTCCTGATTCCGGTCGGGCTTCGCCAGAAAGCCGGAGAGCGCCCGGGTCTCGTCCCGATTGCGTTGACGTTCATGGTGATCGCCATCGCGACGGGGGTAGCACCGCACCGTTCGATCTCGAGCGAGCGAAAGGTGGCAGGCGCCGACACCTGGACCGAAGCGCGTGTTGCAGCCGACTTGCAGAATCGGAGAGCTGCCTTCGTTTATTTCACGGCCGATTGGTGCCTTACGTGCAAGGCGAACGAAGCTGCCGCCATTGATCGCGCCGAGGTGCGCGACGCGTTTAAGTCGGCCGGCGTTGACGTGCTTGCTGCCGACTGGACCAACGGCGACCCGGCGATTACGCGCTTCCTCGAGAGCCGCGGGCGTGCGGGAGTGCCGCTTTACTTGTGGTACGCGCCGGGGAAGCCCGTGGAGGAACTGCCGCAGATACTTACGCCGGGAATGCTTATCTCCCGCGCTCAGCAGGTGAAGCGCTAGGCGAGTGTTGCCAGACTTTCTTGCCGCCGACCCACGTTTCGAGAACCTGCGTCGCGGCGAGGGACTGAGCATCGACAGCAGTGGGATCCCGATCGATGATGATGAAGTCGGCCCATTTGCCGGGTTCCAGCGCGCCGATCTTCTGCTCCGCGAAACCCGCATAGGCCGCGCCTCGAGTGAAGGCGTTGAGCGCCTGCGCGAAGGTCAACCGTTCCGCGGGCAGCCATCCGCCCGGCGGCTGGCCGTGCACGTCCTGGCGGCTGACGGCGGCTGATAGGCCAGGGAACGGGTTCGGCGATTCCACCGGGAAGTCCGAGCCGAACGCCAGCCGCGCGCCCGACTTAAGGACGGTCTGCCACGCGTAAGCGCCGGCCAGCCGGTTCGGTCCGAGGCGTTTCTCCGCCATGAGCCGGTCACTCGTCTGGTGCGTCGGCTGCATCGAGGCGATGATGCCCGCCGGCGCGAGGCGCGAGATGTCCGCCGGGTCGGCGATCTGGAAATGCTCGATCCGCCAGCGACGGTCGCGGCCATATTTCTGCGACAGCTTCTCGTAGGTCGCGATCGCCTGCGCATTGGCCGCATCGCCGATCGCGTGAGTCGCAATCTGGAAACCGTGCGATGCGGCGGTTTCAGCCAGCGAGGCCAATTCCGCATCCGTGTGGAATTGCAGGCCGCGTGTGTCCGGCTTGTCGGAATAAGGCTGCTTCAGCCAAGCGCCGCGCGACCCGAGCGCTCCGTCGGCGAACAGTTTAATCCCGACCGCGCGGAGGCGATCATCGTACAGCCATGCCGTCGGGGCCGGCACCGCCGCGATCGACTTCGTTCCGGAAAGATAGACCATCATCCGCACGTTCAGCGAGCCGGCATCGCCAGCACGTTTCATTGCTTCCCAGTCGCCGACCGACGTGCTCATCGAACCGACGCCGGTCACGCCGACCGACAGCAATTGCTCCTGCGCCTTGGCCAATGCTTCATCGGCCTTGGCCGGGGTGCGCGCCGGGATAGCCGTATCGATCAGTCCGCGCGCGGCATCGACGAACAGGCCGTTTTCGATCCGGCCCCCGGACGGCGCCTGTGTTTGTGGCGTGACGCCGGCCGCTTTCATGGCAGCGCTATTGGCTACGACTGCGTGACCATCGACCCGCTCTAGAACCACCGGCCGGTTCGGAACGACGGCGTCGAGGTCGGCAGCAGTCGGAAAACGCTTGTCGGGCCACAATTCCTGGTTCCAGCCGAAGCCGATTATCCACGCGTCGTTCGGATGCGCTGCAGCGAAATCCCGCAGCCGCTTCTGCAGGTCGGCGATCGAACTGGTGCCGACAAGCTGCACCGTCATCTGGGTCATGCCGAGGTCGAGCACATGGCCGTGCGCATCGATCAGGCCCGGCAGCAACGTGCGTCCGCCACCGTCCACCGTCGATGTAATGTTAGCGAGGCGTACAAGCTCGGGATGTTCAATTACCGCCTTGACCCTGCCCTCGTCGCCGATGGTCAGCGCGCGGAAATGCTGCAGCTTCCCGTCGGGTGCGACCTGGATGCCATTGACGTTGGAGATTAGCATGTCCGCCTGGGCGGAACTGGCGAGCAGCGCTGCAGCGAGCGCGATGAAGTGCTTCCTCATGCGCCGCGCTTAGCATTGTCCGCGCGCAAGTGAACCGCTAGGCCACGCGCCAATGCTTTCGCCCCCCACAATCGACGACATCCGCGCCGCTGCGACACGCATCGACGGCGCTGTCATTCGCACGCCAATGCTGGTCAGCCGGACCTTGTCCGAGATCATCGGGGCCGAGGTGTGGCTGAAGTTCGAGAACCTGCAGTTCACCGCGGCGTACAAGGAACGCGGCGCGCTCAACAAATTGCTGCAGCTGACTCCGGAAGAGCGGGCACGCGGCGTGATTGCGGCTTCGGCTGGCAATCATGCGCAGGCGGTCGCTTATCACGCCAAGCGGCTGGGAATACCGGCGATCATCGTCATGCCCTCGGCGACGCCAACGGTGAAGGTGACTCAGACCGAAGGCCATGGCGCTAAGGTCGTCCTCTACGGCGCGATGTTCGACGACGCATATTCGCGGGCGCGCGAGCTGGCGATGGAGAACGGCTACGTCTTCGTGCACCCATTCGACGACCCGCAAGTGATCGCGGGAGCGGGGACTCTCGGGCTTGAGATGCTCGCGGAGGCACCGGACCTCGACACCATCGTCGTGCCGATCGGCGGCGGCGGGTTGATGTCGGGCATCTCGATCGCGGCGCGCGCGATTAAGCCGGAGATTGAGTTGATCGGCGTCGAGGCCGAGCTGTATCCGTCGATGAAATGCGCGATCCAGGGCCTGCATCTTCCGTTGGGCGGCGACACGCTGGCGGAAGGCATTGCGGTCAAGCATCCCGGCGAGCTGACGTCGCGTATTCTCAAGGATCTCGCGAGCGACGTCATGTTGGTGCCGGAGCGCGATCTTGAGCGGGCGGTGGCCATGCTTGTGGGCATAGAGAAGACGGTCGTTGAGGGCGCCGGCGCCGCTGGGCTTGCCGCGATGCTCGCCGATCCGGCGCGCTTCGCGGGCAAGAAGGTCGCGACGATCCTGTGCGGCGGCAATATCGACACGCACTTACTCGCCAACGTTCTCGTGCGCGATCTCGTGCGCCAGGGCCGCGTTGCGCGGCTACGCGTCGCGGTGCACGACCAGCCCGGGGCGCTCGCCGCGATCACGGCCAAGGTCTACGAAGCGGGCGTCAATGTCATCGACATCAAACACAGCCGGATCTTCACCCGGCTCCCCGCGAAAGACACGATGATCGAGGTCGAGTGTGAGGCCCGCGACCCGGCTTCAATCGACGATGTCGTGGCCCGTCTGGAGGCTGCCGGCTTCGTAGTCGAGCGCGCTTTACTAGACTGATTAGGGTTACCTGCCCGATCCGGTTCTGAACCCTTTTGGGACAGCATGGACATTCCGTCGAAATTCGACGGGACCAACTCTTTCCTTCGGCGTTTACCAGCCGCATAAAGAGGTCCGTAACCATTGGGTGAGGTACACGGGTGAGCGCACCATTTCGCTTCCCTAAATTCTTCGTAACGAACCCCAGCCCGTGCCCTTATCTGCCGGGTAAGGTGGAGCGTAAGGTCTTCACCGAGCTTTCCGGCCGCCACGCCAGCGAATTGAACGAGGCGCTCGGCCGCATTGGTTTCCGCCGCAGCCAGTCCGTCGCTTACCGCCCCAGCTGCATCGAGTGCTCCGCCTGCGTCTCCGTCAGGGTCCTCGCTTCCGAGTTCGAGGCAAGCGCGACGCAACGCAAGCTTCTCCGCCGCCACGGCGACCTGGAGGTCAGCGCCTGCAAGCCGTGGACCACCGACGAACAATATAGCCTGCTTCGCCGCTACCTTGCCTCCCGCCATCCGGGCGGCGGCATGGCGGAGATGGACGAGAGTGACTTTGCCGACATGGTCGAGCAAACGCCCGTCCGCACCTACGTCATTGAATATCGCGAACCGTCGGTCGACGGACGGCCCGGCAAGCTCGTCGGCGCCTGTCTCAGCGACCAGCAGACCGACGGGTTGTCGATGATCTACAGCTTTTTCGATGTCGGTCCGGATGCGCGGAAGGGCCTCGGCACCTTCATCATCCTCGACCATATCGTCCGCGCCGCCCGCGCGGGCCTGCCCTACGTCTACCTCGGCTATTGGGTCGAAGGGTCGACGCGCATGGCATACAAGACGGGCTTCCGTCCGCTAGAGCGCCTTGGCCGCGACGGCTGGCGCCGGATGGACGAGGCAGAGATGGACACGCTGTCGACCGAGCCGATGGCGATCCCGACGCGCCGCAATCGCCACCGGTTGCTGATCGACGCCTGAGGTTCACGGTCCGCCTTATTGGGTCGCGCTCGGTTACAGGCGCTAACGAAAGAGGCGGGGCATCGCTGCCCCGCCTTTCTTCCCCTCCAGGAATATTCGCTTAAGCGACCGCGGCTTGCGGCTCGCTTTCCGTCGTCTCTTCGGAATCGCGCAGCACGTAGCCGCGGCCCCAGACGGTTTCGATGTAGTTGGCGCCGCCGCAAGCAAGGCTCAGCTTCTTGCGCAGCTTGCAGATGAACACGTCGATGATCTTGAGCTCGGGCTCGTCCATGCCGCCGTAGAGGTGGTTGAGGAACATTTCCTTGGTGAGCGTTGTGCCCTTGCGGAGCGAAAGCAGCTCCAGCATCGCATATTCCTTGCCGGTCAGGTGCACGCGGCTGCCGTCAACCTCAACTGTCTTCGCGTCGAGGTTCACTGCCAGCTTGCCGGTGCGGATGACCGACTGCGAGTGGCCCTTCGAGCGTCGAACGATGGCGTGGATGCGCGCGACCAGTTCGTCGCGGTGGAATGGCTTGGTGACATAATCATCGGCGCCGAACCCGAGGGCGCGGACCTTCGAATCCATCTCGCCGATGCCCGAAAGGATCAGGACCGGGGTCGAAACCTTCGCCGTCCGGACCTTCTTCAGCACGTCATAGCCGTGCATGTCCGGCAGGTTTAGGTCGAGCAGGATGATGTCGTAATCATAGAGCTTGGCGAGATCGAGGCCTTCTTCGCCAAGATCCGTCGTGTAGACGTTGAAGCCCTCGCTCCCGAGCATAAGCTCGATGCTCTTGGCAGTTGTCGGCTCGTCTTCGATCAGCAGCACACGCATTGCTGGTCCCCCATATCGCCCTAGAGCTTACCCGCCCTTAAGAGCCTTGAAGCATCCATTAACCATTCGAGGTCTGAAGGGAAAAGGTTAATATTGTGTAACGCCATGGATTCCTTGGATTCGTTGCACGGGAGTCACAATTCGTTCTCGTCGGTCAGATGCGCGACCGGGTTTGCGCGCCGCGCGCCGACGTGCCACCGGGCGGAGCTATGCTGTCCGACCGGATTCTGTTCATCGACGCTGAAGCGCTGGTGCTCGACAAGCCGGCCGGTCTGCCGGTCGATGCGCCGCGCCGCGGCGGGGAGTCGATTGCGTCACGGATTGCAGAGTTGAGCTGCGGCTTTCAGCGGCCGCCCACCGCAATGCACCGGCTCGACACCGACACTAGTGGCTGTCTGCTGTTCGCGCGCACGGCCAAGGCGCGCGCGATGCTCCAGCAGGCGTTCGAGACGCGCGAAGTGCAAAAATATTATATTGCCGTCGTCGCCGGTGAGCTTGCCGAAGAGGAAGGCGTGATCGACCTGCCGCTATCGAAGAAGTCGAGCGCTGAAGCCGGTTGGCGGATGGTCGGCGATCCCGGGGGCCAGGAAGCCGTGACAAACTGGCGCCGCGTGGCGGTTCACGATGGCTCTACCTTGGTCGAGTTCAGGCCGGTAACGGGACGCACCCACCAAATCCGCGCGCACGCACGTGAGGCATTCGGCAAGGGCATCGTCGGCGACCGTGTCTACGGCATGCCCGGCGGTCCGATGCTCCTTCATGCTTCGCGTCTGGTCGTGCCGCGCGAGCGCAAGCCGATGATCGACGTGATCGCACCGCTGCCCGACTATTTCGGCGAGTGGGCGAATGCGGGCTGAGGACGTCGTTCTGCCCGAGGACGCGCTGAGCGAGACCTTTCTCGCGGCGACGGGCCCCGGCGGCCAGAACGTCAACAAGGTCGCCACGGCGGTCCAGCTACGCGTCGACCTGTTCCGGCTCGGCCTTCATCCCGATGTCTACGAAAGGCTGAAGCGCATTGCCGGAAGCCGCGTCACGGGAGCCGGCGAGTTGCTGATTACCGCGCGGCGTTTTCGTACCCAAGATGCGAACCGCACCGATGCGCGGCAAAGGCTGGCGGAAATGATCGCCGCCGCCCATATCGCGCCGCGCAAGCGCAAGCCGACGCGGCCGACCCGAGCTGCCAAGGCGCAGCGCGTCGACAACAAGCGCCAGCGAAGCGCGGTGAAGCAGAGCCGCGGGAAGGTGACGTTCGAATGACCTACGACTTCAAGATCGAAGCAGCCGACCCGGCAACGATGTACGACGACCTCGCATCTGCACTGCAGGGCATGGTCGCCGGCGAGCCGGACGCGATCGCCAATATGGCCAATGCCGCCGCGCTGATTTTTGAGACGCTACCCGATGTGAACTGGGTTGGCTTCTATCGGAATGTGGGTGGCGAGCTGGTTGTCGGCCCGTTCCAAGGGCGCCCGGCCTGCATTCGGATCCCGTTCGGCACCGGTGTATGTGGTGCAGCGGCTGCTACGCGGCAGGTGCAGCGGGTCGAGGACGTCCATGCGTTTCCGGGCCATATCGCTTGCGACTCCGCGTCAAACAGCGAGATAGTCGTTCCCCTTTTGCGGGGTGGCGAGTTGCTTGGCGTGCTCGATATCGACAGCCCGAAGGCGTCGCGATTCGATGAGCAGGACGAAAAAGGTATTGTCAGGCTCGCCGCAATTCTGTCGGCAATTCTTTGATGGATACCCCTGGCAAAAAAGAACGCGCCAGTTGCGGGATTTTGACTTCTCGTTAATTGTGCCTGCTTAACGGGGGTCAGTATGAAACGAGTTGCGTACATTGCGGCCATTGCCGCCTCGCTTATCGCGTCACCAGCAATTTGCAGCGAACCGCCGGCCTCAGCGAATATGCTGACGCAAGGCATGGTTCAGATGACGCTCAAGGTTGGGGCTACGACCCAATACCAGGTCCTCGAAACCTTCGGCGGTCCGAACGTTTCAACCTTGGACGGCGAAGGAAATGAAGTCTGGGTCTACGATCGGTTTGCCACAGTCAGCTACGACAAGAGCTCCGGCTTTTCGATTGGCATGCTCGTCGGAGCCGGCGGCGGCGACGTGGCTGGCGGGGCCGGGCTGGGTTTCGGAACTCGAAAATCGAGGAGCGAGCAGAGCAGCCGGTCGATGACTCTGATCATCAAATTCGGACCGGACAAGCGAGTTGTAGATTTCAAGTCTCGTAGCAGTTCTTTCTAGGGGGTTCGTATGCGTAAGATCGTCGCTGTAACGTTGGCGCTGTCCATGATTTCTGGCTCGGCAGCCGTCGCGCGTAAGAAGCCTGAGATGAGTGCGCTTGAACTGCAACAGATGCAGGCTCGTGACTACGAAGCGCCTAAGTCGGTGACGTTTCCTGCAGCAATGACGATTCTTCAGGATTCCGGATATCGGATTACTACGGCCGACAAGGATACTGGCCTGATCACCGGAAGTGCTTCCACGAACTCGCATACCACCTGGGTGCCGTTCGTTGGATTTGGACGCTCAAAGAAGACGCCAGTCGTTTCCGTCTTCGTAGAAGATCGCGGCGCCGGATCGCGGGTGCGCCTAAACTTCGTTCTCACGAAGGCGAAGAGCATGATGTACGGCATGTCCTCCTCTGACGAGGAGCCCATCACAGACGCAGCCGTCTATCAAAGCGCATTTGAAAGGCTCGAGAAGGAAATATTCGTTCGCCAGGCCATGGCAGGACCCGCGCACGTTACGGCGGCAACGTCGCAAGTGCCGACCGCAAGCACGACCCCGATCCCGGCTTCGGCAGACACATCGCAACAGCAAGGTCCACTATCGCCGGCGACACCGAAATAGATGTTCTCCTAGGCGCAAACGGCTGACCTAGCTCAGCTGTTCGAGCCGCTCGTCGCTTAGCGATCCCGGAATTAACATTACCGGGCAGGGCAGGCGCCCCGCATCATTGCCGCAAAAGTTCGCAACCAAAGGTCCGGGATTGCCGCTGGGCGCCGCTCCAAGGACTAACGCCGCAACTTCGGCGCGGTCGCCGATATAGTCGCGAACGGTTTTCACCGGCTCGCCCTGCTGTACGATGATGTTCGCCTCGATCCCGGATTCGTCGAGGATTTCGCCGATTGCGGAGCTGACGACGCCCTCGATGCGAAGTTTCTGCTCTTCCTCGATCGCCGCCTGAACGCCGCCGAACTGTACGAAATCCTGAGGCTCGACGATTCCCAGCACTTCGATCGCGCCATTGGTCTTGGCCGCGCGCCGGGCCGCGAAACGGAGCGCAACGCGCGCTTCGTCGCTGTCGTCGACTACGACGAGATAAGTGCGTTTGGGCTGCATTTCCCCCATGCGTGGACTGTGCTGCGGCAATGCGCGATGAAGTGCAAGTCATCGACTAGGGTTTCGGCGCAGGCTTGACCGCGCCCGCCGCATTGGCTTTGAGCCGCCCAAGCCTTTCAGGACGCAAGCACATGCCCATCGAACTCAAGATGCCCGCGCTTTCCCCCACCATGGAGGAGGGCACGCTTGCCAAGTGGCTGGTGAAGGAAGGCGACGACGTGAAGTCGGGCGACATCCTTGCAGAGATCGAGACCGACAAGGCGACGATGGAGTTCGAGGCCGTCGACGAAGGCAAGATCGCCAAAATCCTCGTTCCGGAAGGGACGGATGGCGTGAAGGTCGGTGCGCCGATCGCGATCCTTGCGGGCGAAGGCGAAGATGCATCGTCCGCTGCCAGCGCTGCGCCGAAACCCGACACATCGGCGCCACCCGCTCCAACGGCTGCACCTGAACCCAAGGCCGACGCGACTCCGAAGGCGCCGCCTGCTCAGGCACCCGTTGAGACGCCGCCGGCACCGAGCGCTCCGGCGACTGCGCAGACCGGCGACCGGCTGAAGGCCTCCCCGCTCGCGCGCCGGCTGGCGCAGGCACAGAATATCGATCTTTCGTCATTGCAGGGTAGCGGGCCGGGCGGGCGCATCGTCCGCGCGGACATCGACGCGGCGGTCGGCAAAGCTCCCGCGGTGGCCCCGGCGGGCGCCCCTTCGGCGGCTCCGGCCGCGGTGGCGGCACCTGGCGGTCATGCGGTCCTCCCGGGGCCGATCGAGCAGGCGATTCCGCACGAAGCGATCAAGCTGTCGAACATTCGCAAGACGATCGCGCGGCGCCTAACGGAATCGAAACAGCAGATCCCGCACATTTACCTCACCGTCGACATTCAGCTCGACGCGCTCCTCAAGCTTCGCGGCGAACTCAATGCGGGCCTTGAGAGCCGGGGCGTGAAGCTCAGCGTCAACGATCTTCTCATCAAGGCGCTCGCCCAGTCGCTGATCGAGGTGCCGGAATGCAATGTGAGCTTCGCTGGCGATCAGTTGCTCAAATACAGCCGGGCTGACGTCTCCGTTGCCGTGTCGATCCCTGCCGGCCTGATCACGCCCATCATTGTCGGCGCCAACACCAAGAGCGTGTCGGCCATTTCTTCGGAAATGAAGGACCTTGCCGCTCGCGCCCGCGACGGCAAGTTGCAGCCGCAGGAATATCAGGGCGGCACCGCGAGCCTGTCGAACATGGGCATGTACGGCATCAAACAGTTCGAAGCGGTCATCAACCCGCCGCAGGGGATGATCATGGCCATCGGCGCGGGCGAGAAGCGACCCTGTGTCGTCAACGACAGCCTGCAGATCGCGACTGTGATGTCGGCGACAGGCAGCTTCGACCATCGCGCGATCGACGGAGCCGACGGCGCCAAAATGATGCAGGCATTCAAGCGTCTGGTCGAGAACCCGATCGGGATGCTCGCCTGAGATGAAATGGATCACGGCCCTACTGCTTGGCGCGATCCTGGCCGTCGTGCTGCCGACGGGCATGAACGGCGGCGAGGGCGTGTGGACGGACAGCTGGGCGGGCTGGGGCACCATTCAGCCGGACAAGGGGTCGCCCGGACTGCTGTTCTCGATTCCATTGTGGCTCGGCGCGGCGTTCGCGCTTCGCATGGCGTTCAACTGGCACAGCCGCTGATCTGGTGAGCCTCGCCGACCGCATTCCCGTAATCCGCGTGACCGCAATGCCGGCCGATACCAATCCGTACGGCGGCGTGTTTGGCGGATGGCTGATGGGCCAGATGGGCCTTGCCTGCGGGTCATTCGTGTCTCGTCGGACGCGCGGCAAGGCGTTGCTGGTGGCGGCGGACGCCATCAAGTTCCCGGGCTCGATGGCGGTCGGCGATGAGCTCAGCGTCTTTGTCGACCTGCTGAAGCAGGGCCGCACGTCGCTGCGTTTGAAGGCCGAGGCAATCGCGCGGGAGCGGGACGGCGAAACGGAAAAGATCGTGGCTGAAGGCGAGTTCACCTTCGTCGCGCTCGACGAACAAGGAAAGCCGCGGGCGTTCGCGGAAGAGAGTGAAAGCAATGGCTGACAATTACGACGTCATCGTTCTTGGGTCGGGACCTGGCGGTTATGTCGCCGCGATCCGCGCGGCGCAGCTGGGGTTGAAGACCGCGATCGTTGAACGTGAAAACCTCGGCGGCATTTGCCTCAACTGGGGCTGCATCCCGACCAAGGCACTGCTGCGCACGGCCGAAGTCTTCCACTACATGCAGCACGCCGACGCTTATGGACTCAGCAATGAGAAGCCGTCTTTCGACCTTGCCAAGGTCGTCGCGCGCAGTCGCGCGGTGGCGAAGCAGCTCAATCAGGGCGTCACGCACTTGATGAAGAAGAACAAGATCACGGTGGTGATGGGCGAGGGCAAGCTGACCGGGAAAGGCAAGCTCAGCGTCGCCGGCGCGGACGGCAAGGCGACGGAACTGGCCGCCAAGCATATCATCGTCGCGACCGGCGCGCGGGCGCGCGACCTGCCGTTCGCCAAGGCCGACGGAAAGAAGATCTGGACCTATCGCCACGCGATGACGCCGGCCGAAATGCCGACCGAGCTCCTCGTCATCGGTTCCGGCGCGATTGGGATCGAATTCGCGAGCTTTTATGCCGACCTCGGCGCCAAGGTTACCGTCGTCGAAATGCTCGACCGCGTGGTTCCGGTCGAGGATGCGGAGGTCAGTGCGCAGCTCGCCAAGAGCTTGCAGAAACAGGGACTGACGATCCTTACTGGCGCCGGGGTAGAAAGCCTGACCGCTGACACGAAAGGCGTCGCGGCGAAGATAAAGACCAGCGACGGCAAAACGGCTGAGCAGCGGTTCAGCCATTGCATCGTCGCCGTCGGGATCGTGCCAAACACCGAGAATATTGGCCTCGAGGCGCTCGGCGTGAAAACCACCAAGGGTCACATCGACACCGACCCGATGTGCCGCACCAACGTGCCGGGCGTCTGGGCGATCGGCGACGTGACCGCGCCGCCCTGGCTTGCGCACAAGGCGAGTCATGAGGGCGTGACTGCCGCCGAAGCGATCGCGCAGGAGCTTGGCAATAAGGACGTCCACCCGCACGCGACCGACCCGAAGAATATCCCGGGCTGCACTTATTGCCGCCCGCAGGTGGCGAGCGTCGGCCTCACCGAGGCCAAGGCCAAGGAAGCCGGTTACGAGGTGAAGGTCGGCAAGTTTCCCGCCATCGGCAATGGCAAGGCCATCGCGCTCGGCGAAGTCGAGGGTTTCGTGAAGACGGTGTTCGACGCCAAGACCGGCGAGCTACTTGGCGCGCACATGATCGGCGCCGAGGTCACTGAGCTGATCCAGGGCTATACCGTCGGAAAGACGGCGGAGTTGGTGGAGACAGACTTCATCCAGACGGTCTTCCCGCACCCGACACTTTCGGAGATGATGCACGAGAGCGTACTCGCCGCGTTCGGGCGCGTGATCCACATTTGATCGGGGGCATACGGGGAATGATGCGCCAACTCATCGCTGCTGCGGCGGCGCTTTCTTTCACCTTGCCTGCCGGTGCCGTCACGGTAGTGACTGCCGACCGCATGCTTGATGTGCGGACCGGGCAATATGTCCCGAACCCGGCGATCGTCATTGGAGACGACGGCAAGATTCAGCAGGTTGGCAAGCTGGCCTCGATTCAGGTGCCGGCGGGAACGAAGCAATATGATTTGCCGGGCGAGACCCTGCTCCCCGGGCTGATCGACATGCACGTCCACCTGACCTCGCTTGCCGAAATCGGGGGTTATCAGGGGCTGAAATACACCGACAACTTTTGGACGGCGGTCGGCGTCGCCAATGCCGTGAAGACGCTCAACGCGGGCTTCACGACCGTGCGCAATGTCGGCTCGTCCAACTTTGACGACGTCGCGCTTGAGCAGGCGATCGATGGCGGCTGGATTCAGGGCCCACGGATCGTACCGGCAACCTACGCTATTGGCGCGACCGGGGGCCACTGCGACGACAATGGCCTCCCCCCTTCCTATGACAAGAAGGGCCCGTCGGTCGTCAATGGGCCGGATGAAGCCCGCTCGAAAGTGCGCTGGCTGCGGAAATATGGTGCGCAGGTCATCAAGATTTGCGCGACGGGCGGCGTCTTTTCGCTCGGCGACGAAGTCGGTGCGCAGCAGCTCAGCACCGAAGAGATGAAGGCCATCGCCGACGAGGCGCACATGCTGCACATGAAGGTCGCCGCGCATGCCCATGGCGACGAGGGGATTCATGATGCGATCCTCGCAGGCATCGACACGATCGAGCATGCGAGCCTCGCCAGCGACGCCACGATCCAGCTCGCTAAGCAGCACGGCACCTGGTTCGACATGGATATCTATAACGATGACTACATCCTCGCGACTGGCACCGCGAACGGAACGGAGCAAGAGAGCCTCGACAAGGAGAAGGCGATCGGCCTGAAGCAGCGCCAGACATTCCAGCGCGCGACGCGGGCCGGCGTGAAGATGCTCTTCGGCACCGACGCGGGCGTCTATCCGCATGGCGACAATGCCAAGCAGTTTGCGAAGATGGTGCAATGGGGCATGACGCCGATCCAGGCGATCCGGGCTGCGACCTTGAGCGCGTCCGAGGCGTTGGCGCGCAATGACGTCGGAATTATTGAGCCCGGCCGCTACGGCGACCTCATCGCGGTACGCGGCGATCCGCTGCGCGACGTCACCGCGCTCGAACATGTCGATATCGTCATCAAGGCCGGCAGGGTCGTGAAAGGCCAGGCGATCACCAAATGAGTGCGCCGACCGCCAGTACGCGAACGCTCGTTGTCGCGCTGGTCGCGAACCTCGGCATTGCGGCAGCGAAATTCGTAGCGGCGGCGATCACCGGCTCGTCAGCGATGCTCACGGAGGGCGTGCACAGCGTCGTCGATTCCACCAATCAGCTGCTGCTGATGTGGGGGCGAAGGCAGTCGCGAAAGCCGGCCGATAAGCTTCACCCCTTCGGCTACGGGCGCGAACTCTATTTCTGGAGCTTTGTCGTCGCGGTGCTGGTCTTCTCGCTGGGTGCCGGCGTGTCGGTGTACGAAGGCATCATTCACATCCAGCATCCGGAAAAGGCGGTGTCGCCTTACATCGCTTACGCTGTGTTGGTCGTCGCCTTCCTGCTGGAAGGTTGGTCTACGCTGGAGGCGTTTCAGGAATTCAAGGCCGCGAAGGGCGACCTCAGCTGGTTTCAGGCCGTTCGCCACTCGAAGGACCCGCCGTCCTTCATCGTGCTTCTGGAGAACGGGGCAGCAATGGCCGGCATCATCGCGGCGGCGATCGGGCTTATGCTGTCACAGGTGACGGGAAACCCGATGTACGACGGCGCCGCCTCCATCGTCATTGGCATTATTCTCGGCCTGACGGCGATGCTTCTCGCCCACGAATCCAAGGGCTTGCTGATCGGCGAGGCCGCCGACCCGGTACTGGTCAGCTCGATCCGCGAGCTTGCGCACCAGCAGCCCGGGGTGGTGGGCGTCGGCTTCATACTCACCGTCCATTCGGCGCCAGATCAGATCACGGTCATGATGAATGTCGACTTCGATAATTCCATGCTCGCGGGGCAGGTGGAGCATATCGTTTGCCACATTGAGCGACATGCGCGCGAGCGTTGGCCGCAGGTAAAGCGCCTGTTCGTCCGTCCGATGCAGGGCGCGGCGCGGCAGCTGGAGCAGGGCAGCACGGCCTTTGAGCCATGTTGAACTTCGCCGGCGCCGACGCATTTCAGAGGCATGGCAGCGCTCGACAAGGACAAGGTTCGCAAGGACTTCGATGACGCGGTGAACATGGGCCCCGCCGAGATCGAAAGATGGCTCAAAACCGAGGAAAGCCTCGCGGTCGGCTACAAAGGCGAGGACGGGTCGGCGCGCGAGAGCGTCGGGCACGCGAGTGGGCGCAAGATCGTTCGCATCCTCCGCAAGAATACGGATGACCTAACGACGGACGATTATGCGCATATGCGCAAGGTGGTCGGCTATGTACGCCGCCATTCAGCGCAAAGGCCGCACAACATCGCGACGTCGCGCTGGCGGTACAGCCTGATGAACTGGGGTCACGACCCCTTAAAGGAGGATTGAGCCGTGAAGGGCTATTGCGACAATATCGAGAAGCTGACCGTGGCGAACGACGATTTTCGCCACGTTCTCTACACCGGCCATAACCTGCAACTCGTCCTCATGACGCTGAAGCCGGGCGAGGAGATCGGCGAGGAGGTCCACGAGGATCGCGACCAGTTCTTTCGCTTTGAGCAAGGCACCGGCGTGGTGGTGATCGACGGCGCCGAAAATCGCGTCGAAGAGGATTTCGGCGTGATCGTGCCGGCTGGGGCGAGGCACAATGTCCGGAATATCGGCGACGAGCCGCTGCGGCTCTATACGATCTACGGTCCGCCCGAGCATCTCGACGGCCTCGTCAAGAAAACCAAGGCCGAAGCAGAAGCCGCGCATGAAGAGTGGGACGGCAAAACCACCGAATAGTTGAAAAGGGCGCTGGGGCGCTGCACGCTCCGCGCATGGCAAAGTCGATGCACGACGTTTCCGACCGGCGGAACGCGTCGATCCTGATCAACATCAATGGCGAGATGAAACCGCGCGCGGAGGCCGTCGTCTCGGTCTTCGACAGCGGCTTCATGCTTGGCGATGGCGTGTGGGAGGGGCTGCGGCTGCACCGCGGCAGGCTGGGCTTCCTCGACCGCCATCTCGATCGCCTGTTCGAAGGCGCGAAGGCAATCGCGATGGATGTCGGCCTTGGCCGCGAGCAGCTGACGCGGCGGCTCTACGAGACCATCGACGCAAACGGCATGGACGAGGGCGTCCACGTCCGCCTGATGGTCACGCGCGGCGTGCGTTCGACCCCCTATCAGGACCCGCGCGTCGTGGTGACGCCAGCGACGATCGTCATCATCCCAGAATACAAGGAGCCCGATCCTGCGGTTTACGAGCGCGGGCTTAAGCTCTTCACCGTTCATGTCCGGCGCGGCGATCCCGCCGTGCAGGACCAGAAGATCAACTCGCATTCGAAGCTCAATTGCATCCTCGCCTCGGTGCAGGCTACGCAGGCGGGCGCTGACGAAGCGCTAATGTTGGACCCGCACGGCTTCGTCGCCACCTGTAACTCCACGCACTTCTTCATCGTCCGCAAGGGTGAGGTGTGGACGTCCAGCGGCAAATATTGCCTCGGCGGGATCACGCGTGGACTGGCGCTGGAAGTCGCGCGCGACGCCGGCATCCCGGCGATCGAGAACGATTTTTCTCTGACCGACGTCTACGGCGCGGATGAAGCCTTCGTCACCGGCACGTTCGCTGGCATTGTCCCGGTGCGCGAGGTGGATGGCCGCCAACTCGAATGCCGCGGCCCGATGGTCGAGCGCTTGCAAAAGCTATATGCCGAACGGGTTGAACGCGACGCTGCGGAGCAGCCGCGTCCGTGACCAAACGGATCGCGATGTGGTCGGGGCCGCGAAACCTCTCCACCGCGATGATGCGCAGCTTCGGCAGCCGCTCCGACACCTTCGTCACCGACGAGCCATTCTACGGCTGCTTCCTCAAGGACAGTGGCGCTGACCATCCGATGCGCAACGAGATCGTCGAGGAGATGGATTGCGACTGGAGCAGCGTTATCCGCACGCTCAGCGGCGACGCCCCCGACGGTGCGCCCGTCTGGTACCAAAAGCACATGTGGCACCACATGGTCGGGCCGGTCGGATACGAGGATTTCGCCGGCTTTTTCCACGCCTTCCTGATCCGCGAGCCGGAGCGGATGATCGCGTCCTACCTCCGCAAACGCCAGTGTGCGGTGTTCGAGGATTTCGGGCTCGAACGGCAGGCCGAATTCTTTGAGCGCGAGGCTGACCGCCTCGGCCACGCGCCGCCAGTGGTCGATGCCAATGACGTGCTTGGCGATCCAGCTGCCGTTCTGTCGAAGCTGTGCGTGGCGCTGGGCATCGTTTGGGACTCGGCTATGCTAGAGTGGCATAGGGGTCGACGCGAAACGGACGGTCCCTGGGCGCCGCACTGGTACGCGGCGGTTGAGGACAGCACCGGCTTTGGCGCTCCAGAGAAGGAAGCGAGCGACTTGCCACCCGATGCGAAGCGTGTCGCTGATCAATGCAGGCCTTACTATGAGCGATTGGCTAGCCATCGAATTAAGGCATGACCTGCTTTCCGGCGTGCGTCGTTTCCGAGGGTCGCCGCTGGTTGACCCTCGCGTGCCTCACCGCTATGTGGCCGCCGTCCGCGCGAGACGAATCCTGTTCGCTTGGCGCCGGACAGAGCTGAACATTGCTCGAAGACGTGGAGACCGGGTGGCATCAGGCTGCCAGGACTTCACGCTTTTTGCTTTGGGCAAAGTAACCGCCGGGAATGCCGGCAACGAAAGGTGAAGGGCTTCATGCCAACGATTAACCAGCTGATCCGTAAGGGTCGCGATCCGCAGAAGGCCAAGTCGAAGGTCCCTGCGATGGAGCAGAACCCGCAGAAGCGCGGCGTTTGCACCCGCGTCTACACGACGACCCCGAAGAAGCCGAACTCGGCGCTCCGCAAGGTGGCCAAGGTTCGCCTGACCAACCAGCGCGAAGTGATCAGCTATATCCCCGGCGAGGGCCACAACCTGCAGGAGCACAGCGTCGTGCTGATCCGCGGCGGCCGTGTGCGCGACCTTCCGGGCGTCCGCTACCACGTCCTTCGCGGCGTGCTCGACACGCAGGGCGTCAAGGATCGTCGCCAGTCGCGTTCCAAGTACGGCGCGAAGCGTCCTAAGTAATCACGAGAGTAAGCCCCGGGCAGTTTGAAGTCCCGGATCAGGCTGAAGAGAAAGGAATTATCCAATGTCTCGTCGTCGTCGCCCGGAGAAGCGCGAAATCCTTCCCGATCCGAAGTTCGGGGACATCGTCCTGTCGAAGTTCATGAACAGCGTCATGTTGGACGGTAAGAAGTCGGTTGCCGAAGGCATCGTCTATGGCGCCCTTGAAACCGTCGAAACCCGCCTGAAGCGCGAGCCAATCGGCGTTTTCCATGATGCGCTCAACAACGTGAAGCCGGGCATCGAGGTCCGCAGCCGCCGTGTCGGCGGTGCGACCTACCAGGTGCCGGTCGAAGTCCGCCCGGAGCGCGCCCAGGCGCTTGCCATCCGCTGGCTGATCTCGGCAGCGCGTTCGCGTTCTGAGAAGACCATGTCGGGCCGCCTGTCGGGCGAGTTGATGGACGCGTCGCAGAACCGCGGCAATGCCGTGAAGAAGCGCGAAGATACGCACCGCATGGCCGAGGCCAATCGCGCATTCAGCCACTATCGTTGGTAGTCATCCCGGCGGCCACGGCCGCCGGTTGGCGCTGGTAGATATCGTACCTATATCTGGGAGAGCCGGATCCGCCGGCCTCCTACATCGCTAAGGAATTTGTGAAATGGCCCGCAGCCATCCGCTCGAACGCTATCGTAACATCGGCATCATGGCGCACATCGACGCCGGCAAGACGACGACGACCGAGCGCATCCTTTATTACACCGGCAAGTCCTACAAGATCGGCGAAGTCCACGAGGGCACCGCCACGATGGACTGGATGGAGCAAGAGCAAGAGCGCGGGATCACGATCACGTCCGCCGCGACGACCTGTTTTTGGTCGGCGGGCGACGGACCTGAGCACCGGATCAACATCATCGATACGCCGGGCCACGTCGACTTCACCATCGAGGTCGAGCGCTCGCTGCGCGTGCTCGACGGCGCGGTCGCCTGTTTCGACGGCGTTGCCGGCGTTGAGCCGCAGTCTGAGACCGTGTGGCGGCAGGCCGAGAAGTATCGCGTTCCGCGGATGTGCTTCGTCAACAAGCTCGACCGCACGGGTGCGAACTTCGACATGTGCGTGGGCATGATCAAGGATCGCCTGGGCGCTCGCCCGGCGGTTCTTTATCTCCCGATCGGACTCGAGAGCCAGTTCAAGGGCCTAGTCGACCTCGTCGAGAACCGCGCGATCATCTGGCTCGACGAGAGCTTGGGCGCGAAATTCGAATATCAGGAAATTCCGGCGGAGCTTGCGGACGCTGCCGCGACGGCCCGCCAGGAGCTGATCGAGATGGCCGTCGAACAGGACGACAGCGTCATGGAAGCCTATCTCGAAGGCAAGGAGCCTGACACCGCAACGCTGAAGAAGCTGATCCGCAAGGGAACGCTGAACTTCTCGTTCGTGCCGGTGCTGTGCGGCTCGGCGTTCAAGAACAAGGGCGTTCAGCCCCT
The DNA here is from genome assembly GCF_039537965.1 of Sphingomonas limnosediminicola. Taxonomy (NCBI): domain Bacteria; kingdom Pseudomonadati; phylum Pseudomonadota; class Alphaproteobacteria; order Sphingomonadales; family Sphingomonadaceae; genus Sphingomonas; species Sphingomonas limnosediminicola. Next base: position 2,503,927 of record NZ_BAABBM010000001.1, read on the forward strand.
TCTCGACGCGGTCGTCGACTATCTGCCGAGCCCGCTCGACATTCCGCCGGTCGAGGGCATCAAGCCGGATACGGAAGAGACCGACACGCGCGCGCCGTCCGACGATGCGCCGTTCTCAGCTCTCGCGTTCAAGATCATGAACGACCCGTTCGTCGGTACGCTGACATTCGCGCGAATCTACTCGGGCAAGCTCGAGACTGCGTCGCAGGTCACGAATTCGGTCAAGGACAAGAAGGAAAAGGTTGGCCGCATGCTGCTGATGCATGCCAACGACCGTGAAGACATCCAGGTCGCCTACGCGGGTGACATCGTTGCGCTGGCCGGCCTTAAGGACACCACGACCGGTGACACGTTGTGCGCCGCCAATGCGCCGATCATTCTGGAGCGGATGGAGTTCCCCGATCCGGTCATCGAGGTCGCGGTCGAACCGAAGACCAAGGCCGACCAGGAAAAGATGGGCATCGCGCTTAACCGTCTTGCGCGCGAAGATCCGTCGTTCCGAGTGACAAGCGACCATGAATCGGGTCAGACGATCATCAAGGGGATGGGCGAGCTCCACCTCGAGATTCTCGTCGACCGCATGAAGCGCGAGTTCAAGGTCGAGGCCAATGTCGGCGCGCCGCAGGTCGCCTATCGCGAGTATCTCGCGAAGCCGGTCGATCTGACCTACACTCACAAGAAGCAATCGGGTGGCTCGGGCCAGTTCGGCGAAATCAAGATCAGCGTGATCCCCGGAGAACGCGGATCGGGTTTCCAGTTCTTCGACGAGATCAAGGGCGGCAACGTTCCGAAGGAATATATTCCGTCGGTCGAGAAGGGGCTGCGCGAAACCGCCGAAACGGGTTCACTGATCGGCTTCCCGATCATTGATTTCGAAGTGCACCTGGTCGACGGTAAGTATCACGATGTCGACTCGTCGGCGCTCGCGTTCGAAATCTGTGCACGTGGCGCGATGCGCGAAGCGGCGCAGAAGGCAGGCATCAAGCTGCTTGAGCCGATCATGAAGGTCGAGGTTGTGACGCCGGAAGATTATGTCGGCGACGTCATCGGCGATCTTCTCAGCCGTCGTGGCCAGGTTCAGGGTCAGGATAGCCGGGGCAATGCCAATGCGATCGAAGCGACGGTGCCGCTCGCCAACATGTTCGGCTACGTGAACCAGCTGCGTTCGTTCACTCAGGGGCGCGCGCAGTACACGATGCAGTTCTCGCACTATGATGAGGTACCGAAGAACGTCGCCGACGAGGTGAAGGCGAAGCTAGCGTAAGCGCAAAATTGTAGCTAAGGGCGCGTCCGCGATAAGGGCGGGCCGCCCGAATTCCTTTAATTAGAAGAGGCGTAAAATGGCGAAGGCTAAATTCGAGCGGAACAAGCCGCACTGCAACATCGGCACCATCGGTCACGTCGACCATGGCAAGACGTCGCTGACTGCTGCGATCACCAAGGTGCTGGCTAAGCACGGCGGCGGTGAAGCCGTCGACTTTGCCAACATCGACAAGGCGCCGGAAGAGCGCGAGCGCGGCATCACCATCTCGACCGCTCACGTCGAGTATGAGACCGAGAAGCGTCACTACGCGCACGTCGATTGCCCGGGTCACGCCGACTATGTGAAGAACATGATCACCGGTGCCGCCCAGATGGATGGCGCGATCTTGGTCGTGTCCGCAGCTGACGGCCCGATGCCGCAGACCAAGGAGCACATCCTTCTCGCGGCACAGGTCGGCGTTCCGACCATGGTCGTCTTCCTCAACAAGGTCGACCAGGTTGACGATCCCGAGCTGCTCGAGCTCGTCGAGCTGGAAATCCGCGAGGAGCTTTCGAAGCGCGGCTTCGACGGTGACAACATTCCGATCGTCTCCGGTTCGGCGCTGGCGGTTCTCGAGGATCGCGACGCCAACATTGGCGAAGAGAAGATCATGGAGCTGATGAAGGCCGTGGACGACTGGATCCCGCAACCGGAGCGTCCGCTCGACAAGCCGTTCCTGATGCCGATCGAAGACGTGTTCTCGATCTCGGGCCGCGGCACGGTCGTCACCGGCCGCGTCGAAACCGGCATCATCAAGGTCGGCGAGGAAGTCGAGATCGTCGGCATCCGCGACACCCAGAAGACGGTCGTCACGGGCGTCGAGATGTTCCGCAAGCTGCTCGATCAGGGCCAGGCCGGCGACAACATCGGTGCGTTGCTTCGTGGTGTTGGTCGCGAGGACGTCGAGCGGGGCCAAGTGCTCTGCAAGCCGGGCTCGATCACGCCGCACACCGACTTCCAGGCTGAGGTCTACGTGCTGTCGAAGGACGAGGGTGGCCGTCACACGCCGTTCTTCGCCAACTATCGTCCGCAGTTCTACTTCCGTACGACAGACGTCACCGGAGAGGTTGTTCTCCCCGAGGGCACCGAGATGGTCATGCCGGGCGACAACGTCAGCCTGGGCGTGAAGCTCATCGCTCCGATCGCCATGGACCCGGGTCTCCGCTTCGCAATTCGCGAAGGCGGCCGCACCGTCGGTGCAGGGGTTGTCGGAACGATCTCTAAGTAATATAGGGCGCCAACCGCGCGATTCTGGATCAGGGTCGCGCGGTTCGCTTTTTAGTTTTGGTATTGTTAGCGGGCCGCCGCTTCGGCTTCGGCACGCAGGCTCTTTCGCATCGGTAGGGACATGGAAACGCAGAATATCCGGATTCGTCTGAAGGCTTTCGATCATCGAGTGCTTGACCAGGCGACTGGCGACATCGCCGATACGGCTCGCCGCACGGGTGCTCTCATTCGCGGTCCCATTCCCCTTCCGACGCGCATCGAGAAGTTCACCGTCAACCGTTCGCCGCACGTTGACAAGAAGTCGCGCGAGCAGTTCGAGGTGAGGACCTACAAGCGGCTGCTCGACATCGTGCAGCCGACGCCGCAGACGGTCGACGCGCTGATGAAGCTCGATCTCGCTGCCGGCGTGGACGTTGAGATCAAACTGGCTTAACCGGCCAGCGCGGGCTCAAGGGTCTGCGGAAATTGGGTGATACCGCCGGAGGTTAGCTCCGGGCTGCGTCCCCGCCGTTCCTTCGGGAGCACTAGCCCAGGCGGGGCACGCAAAACATTTGATGGGCTTCACGCACCCGGGGATTGGCCCCGTGTGCCTCTGTTGAGGAGTATTTGATCATGCGCACCGGCGTGATCGCGAAGAAGGTCGGAATGACCCGCTTGTTCCAGGCGGACGGTCGGCATGTGCCGGTTACCGTTCTCCAGCTGGAAGAGCTGCAGGTCGTCGGCCGCCGCGAAATGGATAGGGACGGCTACACCGCCGTCCAGCTCGGCGCGGGCAAGGCGAAGTCGAAGAACGTCGCCAAGCCGCAGCGCACTGCATTCGGCAAGGTCGAAGTCGAGCCCAAGGCGAGGGTCGCCGAGTTCCGCGTCGCTGAAGACGCGCTGCTCGACGTTGGCGCGCTCATCAGCGCGGACCACTTCGTTCCGGGTCAGCTGGTCGACGTTGCCGGCGTTACGCAGGGCAAGGGCTTTGCCGGCGCCATGAAGCGCTGGAACTTCGGCGGTCTGCGCGCCACGCACGGCGTTTCCGTCTCGCACCGATCGCACGGTTCGACCGGTAACCGCCAGGATCCGGGCCGCGTCTTCAAGAACAAGAAGATGGCCGGTCACATGGGCGCGCGTAACCGCACGCAGCAGAACCTCGAGATCGTCCGCACGGACCCGATCCGCGGCCTGCTGTTCGTCAAGGGCTCGGTCCCGGGCCACAAGGGCGCGTGGCTGAGCGTCACGGATGCCATCAAGCTTCCGCGTCACGAGAGCGCGCCGTACCCGGCGGGTCTGATCGACACGAAAGCGAAGATCGACGAATCCGAACTGCCTGTCGCTGGCCTGGTCGACGATGCGGCCGTCCACGAAATCCCGGCGCTCCCGAGCGACGAGGAAGTGGCGGCGATCGCGGCTGAGCAGGAAGCCGGCGCCGCGGCCGAGGCTGAGGCCGAAGCGGCTGCAGAGAATGAAGCCCCGGCGGAAGAGTCCAAGTCTGACGCCAAGGGCTCGGCCGACGAGAGCAAGGAAAGCTAAGATGAAGGTCAAGGTACAGACCCTCGACGCCAAGGCTGGCGGCGACATCGAGCTCAACGACGAGATTTTCGCCGTCGAGCCGCGCGCCGACATCCTTCACCGCGTCGTCACCTGGCAGCTCATCAACCGTCGTGCTCCGGCGCGCGCGGCTCGTGAGCGCAGCGATGTTGCCCGCACCGGCAAGAAGTTCGGTCGCCAGAAGGGCGGCGGTACGGCTCGTCACGGCGATCGTCGCGCCCCGATCTTCATCGGCGGCGGCAAGGCCCACGGCCCGCGCGCCCGGGTGTTCAGCGCATCGCTCAACAAGAAGGTTCGCGCACTCGGCCTGAAGATGGCGCTTTCGTCGAAGGCTCGCGACGGCAACTTGGTTGTCCTCGACAACCTCGACGTCGCCGAGGGCAAGACGAAGGTCCTTCGCGATCAGCTCGGCAAGCTTGGCTTCGGCAAGACTGCGCTGGTGATCGACGGTGACGCGCTCAACGTCGGCTTCGCCCGCGCGTCGTCGAACCTCGGGAGCGTCAACCTGCTCCCGGCGATGGGCGCCAATGTTTACGACATCATGCGGCACGACACGCTGGTCCTGACCCGCGCGGCCGTCGAGAAGCTGGAGGCCCGTTTCAATGGCTAAGAAGCCGCAGCCGGCAGCCCCAGAGGTTCGCCATTTCGATATCGTGCTCGCGCCGCACATCACCGAGAAGTCGACGCTCCTGTCGGAATCGAACTCGGTCGTGTTCAAGGTCGCGCCGCGCGCCACCAAGCCGGAGATCAAGGCGGCGGTTGAAGCGCTGTTCGGCGTCAGCGTCGTCAGTGTGAACACGCTCACGTCCAAGGGCAAGACCAAGAAGTGGAAAGGTCGTCCCTACCAACGTTCGGACGTCAAGAAGGCTATCGTTCGCCTGGCCGAGGGCCAGTCGATCGACATCACTGAAGGGGCTCGGAGCTAATGGCTCTCAAGCAATATAAGCCGACCTCCCCGGCCCGCCGCGGCCTGATCCTGGTCGACAAGTCGGCGCTGTGGAAGGGCAAGCCCGTCAAGGCGCTGACCGAAGGCAAGCGCAAGACCGGTGGCCGCAACAACAAGGGCCATGTGACCTCGCGCGGTATCGCCGGCGGTCACAAACAGAAGTACCGCTACATCGATTTCAAGCGCCGTACCTGGGACGTCGCTGCGACGGTTGAGCGGCTCGAGTACGACCCTAACCGGTCGGCGTTCATCGCGCTCGTGACCTACGAGGGCGGCGAGCAGGCCTACATCATCGCGCCGCAGCGTCTTGCGCCGGGTGACAAGGTTGTCGCCGGCAAGAAGGTCGACGTGAAGCCGGGCAATGCGATGGAAATTGGCCAGATGCCCGTCGGAACCATCGTGCACAACGTGGAGCTGAAGCCGGGCAAGGGCGGCCAGATCGCCCGCGCGGCAGGCACCTATGTGCAGGTCGTCGGACGCGATCGCGGCATGGTCATCGTCAGGCTGAATTCAGGCGAGCAGCGCTATGTGCGCTCCGACTGCATGGCGACGGTTGGCGCGGTGTCGAACCCCGACAACGCGAACCAGACGCTCGCCAAGGCCGGCCGCACCCGTTGGCTCGGCAAGCGCCCGCTGACCCGCGGCGTCGCCAAGAACCCGGTCGACCACCCCCACGGCGGCGGTGAAGGCCGGACCTCGGGCGGCCGCCATCCGGTTACCCCGTGGGGCAAGCCGACCAAGGGTGCTCGCACCCGTCACAACAAGGCGACGGACAAGTTCATCATCCGCAGCCGTCACGCGAAGAAGAAGGGTTAATCCATGGCCCGTTCCATCTGGAAAGGTCCGTTCGTCGAGCTTTCGCTTTTGAAGAAGGCGGAAGCTGCTCAGGACAAGGGCGGCCGCGCGCCGATCAAGACCTGGTCGCGACGCTCAACGATCTTGCCGCAGTTCGTCGGCCTGACTTTCAATGTCTACAACGGCCGCAAGTTCGTGCCGGTGTCGGTCAACGAAGACATGGTCGGAATGAAGCTCGGTGAATTTGCACCGACCCGCTTCTTCCCGGGCCACGCCTCCGACAAGAAGGGCAAGCGCTAATGGGCAAGCAGGCTGCACCCCGTAAGGTGGGCGACAAGGAAGCGCTGGCCGTCGGCAACACGATCCGTGGTTCCGCGCGCAAGCTGAACCTCGTCGCGACCCTGATCCGCGGCCGCAAGGTCGAGGAAGCGCTCAACATCCTGAAGTTCAGCCCGAAGGGCATGAGCGAGGATGTCTACAAGGTCCTCGCGTCGGCGGTCGCCAATGCCGAGAACAACCACAACCTCGACGTCGACGCCCTCGTCGTGTCGGAGGCGAGTGTCGGCAAGTCGATCTCGATGAAGCGCTTTGCGACCCGCGCCCGCGGCCGCTCGGCGCGGATCGTCAAGCCGTTCAGCCGTGTCCGCATCGTCGTCCGCGAGCAGGAAGAAGCGTAATGGGTCAGAAATCGTCTCCTGTCGGGCTTCGCCTGCAGATCAATCGTACCTGGGACAGCCGCTGGTTCGCGGAAGGCCAGGATTACGGCCGTCTGCTGCTCGAAGACCTGAAGATTCGCCGCACCATCATCGAGAAGCTGCCCCAGGCCGCCATCTCGAAGGTCGTGATTGAGCGTCCCGCCAAGATCTGTCGCATCTCGATCTATGCCGCTCGTCCGGGCGTCATCATCGGCAAGAAGGGCGCGGACATCGAGAAGCTCAAGAAGGAACTCGGCAAGATGACGAGCTCCGAGGTGAGCCTCAACATCGTCGAGATCCGCAAGCCCGAGATCGACGCCAAGCTCGTCGCGCAGGGTGTTGCCGACCAGCTCGAGCGCCGCATCGCTTTCCGCCGCGCCATGAAGCGTGCCGTTCAGTCGGCGCTGCGTCTCGGTGCTGAAGGCATCCGCATTACCTGCGCCGGCCGTCTGGGCGGCGCGGAGATCGCGCGCACCGAGTGGTATCGCGAAGGCCGCGTTCCGCTGCACACGCTGCGCGGTAACGTCGATTACGCCGAGGCCGAAGCGCACACCGCTTACGGCGTCTGCGGCGTCAAGGTCTGGGTCTTCAAGGGCGAGATTCTCGGCCACGACCCGCTCGCGCAGGACCGACTGATGATGGAGGCTCAGACCTCCGGCGTCCGTCCGGCCCGCGAAGAGCGCGGCAACCGGTAAGCGCGAAGGATAGTAAGACATGCTGCAACCTAAGCGCACCAAGTTCCGCAAGGCCTTCAAGGGCCGCATCCACGGCAACGCCAAGGGTGGGACCGAGCTCAACTTCGGCGCCTTTGGCCTCAAGGCCATGGAGCCGGAGCGGATCACCGCGCGCCAGATCGAGGCGGCTCGCCGCGCGATCACGCGTCACATCAAGCGCTCCGGGCGCTTGTGGATCCGCATCTTCCCGGACGTTCCGGTCAGCTCGAAGCCGGCCGAAGTTCGCATGGGCTCGGGCAAGGGCTCGCCTGAGTTCTGGGTCGCTCGCGTGAAGCCGGGCCGCATCCTGTTCGAGCTCGACGGCGTCCCCGGCCACCTCGCCAAGACCGCTTTCGAGCGTGCGGCGGAGAAGCTGCCGATTAAGACGAAGGTCGTGGCTCGCCTGGGCGAGTCTCTGGCCGGAGAGGAAAAGTAAGATGGCCGCCAAGAAGGCTAAGAAGGGCGACCTGAACGTCGCCACCGACGACCAGCTGCAGACGCAGCTGCTCGACCTGAAGCGCGAGCAGTTCAACCTGCGCTTCCAGTCGGCGACCAACCAGCTCGAGAAGCCGTCGCGGGTGCGCGAGGTGCGCCGCACCATCGCCCGCATCAAGACGCTTCAGCACCAGCGCGCCCGCGCCGCCGAACCGGCGCAGGGTTGAGGAGAAGATAGGAATGCCAAAGCGCGTCCTCACCGGCACCGTGGTGTCCGACAAGGGTGAAAAGACGGTGGTGGTCCGTGTCGAGCGTCGGGTGAAGCACCCGCTGTACGGCAAGATTATCAAGCTGTCGAAGAAGTACCACGCTCACGACGCGGCCAATGAGTTCCACGTCGGCGAGGTCGTTCGCATCGAAGAATGCGCTCCGATCTCGAAGCTGAAGACGTGGACGGTCGTCGATCGCATTGGCGTGGCCAGGGCCCAGAAGTCGGACATCGCCGACGTCGAAGCCGTCAGCCCGCAGGTCGAGAATTCGCAGCCGGCTGAAGAGAAGGCCGAAAAGCCCGCCAAGAAGCCGTCGAAGAAGGCCAAGGCCGACGACGTCGCCGAAGCGGAAGCCTGAGAAGTTTTTGAGAGGATAAGGGTCGAACCATGATCCAGATGCAGTCCAACCTGGACGTTGCGGACAACAGCGGTGCGAAGCGCGTTCAGTGCATCAAGGTGCTGGGCGGCTCCAAGCGCCGCGTTGCCGGCGTTGGCGACATCATCGTCGTCAGCGTCAAGGAAGCCGCGCCGCGTGGCCGCGTGAAGAAGGGCGACGTTCACCGCGCGGTGATCGTTCGTACCGCCAAGGACATCCGCCGTCCCGACGGTTCGGTGATCCGCTTTGATTCCAATGCGGCCGTGCTGGTCAACAAGAATGAGGAGCCGATCGGCACCCGTATCTTTGGCCCGGTCGTCCGTGAGCTTCGTGCGCGCAAGCACATGAAGATCATCAGCCTTGCGCCGGAGGTCCTGTAATCATGGCCGCTTCGAAGATCCGCAAGGGCGACACGGTCGTCATCCTGTCGGGCAAGGACAAGGGCAAGACGGGCGAAGTCGTCCGCTCGATCCCGAAGGATAACAAGGTCGTGGTGTCGGGCGTGAATGTTCATGCGCGCCATCGCAAGGCGTCGCAAACGAACCCGCAGGGCGGGATCGAGCGCAAGGAAGCGCCGCTTCACGTGTCGAACGTCGCGATCGCCGACCCGAAGACGGGCAAGGCGACCCGCGTGCGCTTCGAGGAGCGCGACGGCAAGAAGGTCCGCGTCGCGGCCAAGTCCGGAGAGCTGATCAATGGCTGACGAAAAGAACGAACAGCAGGTCGAGAACGCTGAGGTCGAGAAGACCGAAGCGGCACCTGCGGCTGCCGAGAAGGCGCCCAAGGCTGAGAAGGCCGCTGCTGCGCCCAAGGCCGAGAAATCGAAGAAGGCGGCGAAGACCGAAGGCTACACGCCGCGGCTTCGGACCGACTACGACGATCGCATCGTCCCGGCGATGATCGAAAAGTTCGGCTACAAGAACAAGTTCGAGGTGCCGAGGCTCGACAAGATCGTCATCAACATGGGCGTTGGTGAAGCGACCCAGGACAAGAAGAAGGTCGAGACGGCCGCTGCGGAGCTGCAGCAGATTGCCGGCCAGAAGCCGGTCATCACCAAGGCCAAGAAGTCGATCGCGCAGTTCAAGCTGCGTGAGGGCATGCCGATCGGCTGCAAGGTTACGCTCCGCCGCGAGCGTATGTACGAGTTCCTCGATCGTCTGGTGACGATCGCGCTCCCCCGCGTCCGCGATTTCCGCGGGCTGAATGCCAAGTCGTTCGACGGCCGCGGCAACTACGCGATGGGGCTCAAGGAGCAGATCATCTTCCCCGAGATCAATTACGATCAGATCGACAAGGTCCGGGGAATGGACGTCATCGTAACCACCACCGCGAAGACGGATGAAGAGGCGCGCGAGCTGCTGCGCCTGTTCAACTTCCCCTTCCCGGCAGAGGAACAGCGGCAGGCCGCGTAAGCGGTCTGCCCTTTAGGAGAAGAACTTAAGTCATGGCGAAACTGAGTTCGATCAACAAGAACGAGCGACGCAAGAAGCTGTCTGAAAAGCAGGCGGCCAAATATGCGAAGCTCAAGGCGATCGCGAACGACGAGTCGAAGGACGAGACGGAGCGCCTGATCGCGCGTCTCAAGATGGCGGAGCTTCCGCGCAACGGTAACCCGACGCGCATTCGCAACCGCTGCGAGCTGACTGGGCGTTCGCGCGCTTATTATCGCAAGTTCCGTCTTTCGCGGATCATGCTTCGGGAACTGGCTAACAAAGGCCTGATCCCCGGCGTGACAAAGTCGAGTTGGTAAGGGAGCCCTGGGAATGGCAATGACCGATCCTTTGGGTGATCTGCTCACCCGCATCCGCAACGGCCAGCAGGCGCGCAAGGATTCCATCCTGACGCCGGCATCGAAGCTGCGTGCGCACGTCCTCGATGTCCTCCAGCGCGAAGGCTATATCCGTGGTTATTCGGAAGAAGAGCTTGCGGGCCAGAAAGGCCTTCGCATTGAGCTCAAGTATTTCGAAGGCCAGCCAGCGATCCAGCATCTGGCCCGTGTGTCCAAGCCCGGACGTCGCGTCTACTCGGGCGCTCAGGAGCTTCCGCGCATCCGCAACGGCCTCGGCACGATCATCGTGTCGACCCCGCGCGGCGTGCTGTCGGACGCCGAAGCGCGCGAGCAGAACGTCGGCGGCGAAGTGCTGGCGGAGGTGTTCTAATGTCTCGCATTGGCAAGAAACCGATTGCAGTTCCGGCCGGTGTTACAGCCACGGTCGAGAGCGGCACGCTGACCGTCAAGGGCCCGAAGGGCACGCTGGCGATGCAGCTTCTCGACGATCTCGTGAAGTATGAGATCGCCGATGGCGAGATCCGCGTGACGCCGCTTGTCGACGCACAGCGCAACCGCGCCGCGTGGGGCATGCAGCGTACCAACGTGCAGAACCTCGTCACCGGCGTGACCGAGGGCTTCACAAAGGTTCTCGAAATCACCGGCGTCGGCTACCGCGCGCAGGCCCAGGGCAAGAACCTGCGCCTTCAGCTCGGCTACAGCCACGACGTGAACTTCCCCGTTCCGGAGGGCATCGAAGTGAAGACTCCCGACCAGAATACGGTCGAGATCAGCGGCATCGATCGCCAGCAGGTCGGCCAGGTCGCCGCCGAAATTCGCCGTTGGCGTAAGCCGGAGCCCTACAAGGGCAAGGGCATCAAGTATCGCGGCGAGTATATCTTCCGCAAAGAAGGCAAGAAGAAGTAAGCCATGGCTCATCTCTCTCTCTTCGAGCGTCGCCGCCGCCGTGTTCGCACCACCCTTCGGGCGCGTGCTTCGGGCAAGCCGCGGCTTTCGGTCCACCGCTCAGGCCGGCACATCTACGCGCAGGTCATCGACGATACGGCGGGCACCACGCTTGCCGCGGCTTCGACCCTGGACAAGGATCTCAAGGGCAAGACCGGCGCGACCCGCGACGGCGCGGCCGCAGTGGGCAAGGCCCTCGCCGAGCGCGCCAAGAAGGCTGGCGTGTCGACGGTCGTCTTCGACCGTGGCGGCTTCCTGTTCCATGGCCGAGTGAAGGCCCTCGCCGACGCTGCCCGCGAAGGCGGACTGGAGTTTTAAATGGCTGACGAAAACCAGACCAACGAAGTCAACACCGACCCGGCAGAGACCGCGGTGGTTGCTGAAGCTGCGCCGGCACAACCGGAAGAGCAGCGGCAGAACCGTGGCCCGCGTGGCGGCCGTGGCGGCGGCGCAGGCCGTGGCCGTGGCGGCAACGATCGTGGCGGTGGCCGTGGCCGTCGTGACGACCGCCGTGGCGGCCGTGGCGGGGATGACGATGGCGGCGAAGAGCTGATCGAGAAGCTCGTCCACATCAACCGCGTCTCCAAGACCGTGAAGGGCGGCAAGCGCTTCGGTTTCGCGGCGCTCGTGGTCGTCGGCGACGGCAAGGGCCGTGCCGGCTTCGGTCATGGCAAGGCTCGCGAAGTTCCTGAGGCAATCAGCAAGGCGACTGCCGCTGCGAAGAAGGCAATGATTCGCGTTCCGCTGCGCGATGGCCGCACGCTGCATCATGACGGCCTGGGCCACTTCGGCGCCGGTCGCGTGACGGTCCGTACCGCTCCGGCGGGTACCGGCATTATCGCCGGTGGTCCGATGCGTGCGATCTTCGAAAGCCTCGGCGTTGCCGACGTCGTCACCAAGTCGGTCGGCACGTCCAACCCGTACAACATGATCCGCGCGACCTTCGAGGCGCTCAAGGAGCAAACGAGCCCGCGCTCGGTTGCCCAGCGCCGCGGCAAGAAGGTTGCCGACCTGCTCGGCCGCGGCGGCGCCACCGTCGCCGAAGCCGAGGCTCAGGCCGAAGCGGTGACGGAGTAATCTGACATGGCCAAGATCAAGATCACGCAGACCGGTTCGCCGATCCGCCGCGACAAGACCCAGCGCGCGACGCTCGTCGGCCTAGGGCTGAACAAGCTGCACCGCAGCGTGGAAGTGGAGGGCACGCCTGAAGTGCTCGGCCAAGTGCGCAAGGTGCAGCATCTGCTTCGAGTCGAAGAAGCAGCCTAACCATCACCGCTCCGCGAGGGGCAGCGCGACAAAAGCGAAAGCGAGTGCAACGACATGAAACTGAACGAAATTCGTGACAACAAGGGCGCGCGTCAGTCGCGCGTTCGCGTCGGCCGTGGCATCGGCTCGGGCCTAGGCAAGACCGCCGGGCGCGGCCAGAAGGGCGCCAAGTCGCGCTCGGGCGTGAGCATCGCCGGCTTCGAAGGCGGTCAGATGCCGCTCCACATGCGGCTGCCGAAGCGCGGCTTCAACAACATCTTCGCCCGCGACTATGCCGAGGTGAACATCGGCGCGCTGCAGAAGGCGATCGATGCCGGCAAGCTCGATATCAAGGGCACGCTCGACCATGACGCGCTCAAGGCCGCTGGCCTCGCTCGCGGCGGCAAGGATGGCGTCCGCCTGCTCGGCAAGGGCGAGCTCAAGGCAAAGCTGGCGCTCAACGTCGCCGGCGTGTCCAAGGGTGCGCGTGAAGCGGTCGAAAAGGCTGGCGGTTCGATCGAACTGATCGAGCGCAAGGACCCGGCCGAACTCGCCGCTGCCAAGAAGGGCAAGGTGCGTGAAGCGCGGCTTGCTGACAGGGCCGCTGCTGCGAAGGCCTAAGGGGTCTTAGACAAGCGGCGTTGAGCCACTATATCGGCGGCGGGGGGCGTTCAGCCCAACCGCCGCCGTTCGTTTTTCCGGGGATATATAAGTCGATGGCATCCGCAGCCGAGCAAATGGCCTCAAGCATTACGTTCGCCAATTTTCAAAAGGCGACGGAGCTCAAGAAGAGGCTGTGGTTTACGATCGGTGCGCTGATCCTGTTCCGGCTGCTGTCGTTCGTTCCGGTGCCGGGTATCGACCCGGTCGCGATGAGCGCGCTTTACCAGACGCAGAGCGGCGGCATCCTCGACGTTTTCAACACCTTCTCCGGCGGCGCGCTGGAACGCTTTTCGATCGTCGCGCTGGGCGTCATGCCCTACATCACCGCGTCGATCGTCGTTCAGCTCGGCGCAACCCTCTACGGCCCGTGGCAGGCTCTGCGCAAAGAAGGCGAGACGGGGCGCAAGAAGCTCAACCAATATACCCGCTACCTGACCGTGATGATTACGCTCGTGCAGGGCTATCTCGCCATCCGCGGCCTGGAAACGCAGTCGGTCAGCAAGGGCATCGGCGCGGTCGTTGCGCCCGGCCTGTTGTTCGAGATCGCCGGCACTGTCAGCCTCGTCGGCGGCACATTGTTCCTGATGTGGATCGGTGAGCAGATCACCAGCCGCGGCATCGGCAACGGCGTCTCGCTGATTATCATGGCCGGCATCGTCGCGCGGCTTCCGCAGGGCGTCGGCCAGCTTCTCGAAGGCGGCCGCACGGGCTCCATCAGCCCAGTCATCGTCGTCGGTATCGTTGTCCTCGCGGCGGCGCTGATCCTCTTCATCTGCTTCATGGAGCGCGCACAGCGCCGGGTGCTCATCCAATATCCGAAGCGCCAGACCGCGCGCGGCATGCAGCAGGAGCGTTCGCACCTGCCGATCAAGCTCAACACCGCCGGTGTCATTCCGCCGATCTTCGCGTCGTCGCTTCTGCTGATGCCGTTGACCATCCTGCAATGGGCCGGCTCGCGCGCAAGCTCGGAAGGCAGCACCAGCGACTGGCTGATCACCATCAGCACCTATCTGCAGCACGGCTCGCCACTCTACATGGTCCTGTACGGACTCGGCATTGCCTTCTTCTGCTTCTTCTACACCGCGGTGCAGTTCAACAGCGAAGAGACGGCCGACAACCTGAAGCGCCATGGCGGCTTCATCCCCGGCATCCGCCCGGGCAAGGCGACCGAGCAATACTTCGACTATCTGCTCAACCGCATCACGGTCGTTGGCGCAGCTTATCTGGTGGTGATCTGCCTCATCCCTGAGATCCTCTCGGCGCAGGCGGGCCTCAACTTCCGTCTCGGCGGCACCAGCCTGCTCATCGTTGTCAACGTGACGATGGACACGGTCAGCCAGATCCAGAGCCACTTGATTGCGCACCAATATGGCGATCTTATCAAGAAGGCGAAGCTGAAGACGACGCCGCGCAGGCGCTAGCGGCTGCTCAATAAGGGGGGAAAGAGCCGCCGTGATGAATATCATCCTTCTTGGCCCGCCGGGCGCGGGCAAGGGTACGCAGGCCGCCAGGCTGGAGGTTCTGCGCGGCATGGTGCAGCTGTCAACCGGCGACATGCTCCGCGAGGCCGTGGCCGCGGGAACGCCGGTCGGCCTCAAAGCCAAGGAAGTCATGGCGCGCGGTGAGTTGGTGAGCGACGCGATCGTCAGCGCGCTTATTGGGGAGCGGCTCGACGCCTCCGCCGATAAAGGCGCGATTTTTGATGGGTTCCCGCGCACCAAGCATCAGGCTGAAGCGCTTGAGATGTTGCTCGACGAACGCGACCGGAAGCTCGACTATGTGATCGAACTGGTCGTGAACGAGGATGAGCTGGTGAAGCGCATCACCGGCCGTTTCACCTGCGCCAAGTGCGGCACCGGTTATCACGACAATTTCCGTCCAACGAAAGTCACGGGCGTTTGCGACGCCTGCGGCTCGACCGAGTTCAATCGCCGTCCGGACGATAATGAGCAGACGGTGCGCACCCGCATGGCGGAATATCGCGCGAAGACAGAACCGATCCTGCCTTACTATCGTGAAAGGAGTCTTGTCCGTCAGGTCGACGGCATGGCGTCCATCGACGAAGTCGCCGCGCAGATTGACGCGATCCTCGACGGTAGGGCCGGCTAGGCGCGTTCCAGCGTGACGAAACGGTAGGCGGGGCGCCCGTCCTCGGCTTCATGCACTTCGCTCGCAACTTCTCGCCAGGATCCCGAATGACGCGGGTCTGGCCACGACGTGTCGCCTTCGACGTCCTCAAGCACTTCGGTCAGCTCGATTCTGCTTGCGAATGGAAGAAAGAGCGCAAAAATATCCGCGCCTCCGATGACCGACACTGGTTCATCGCCAGCGATCTCGAGCGCCTCCTGGACCGAATGCGCCTTCTCCGCACCGATCGCGAACCAGTCGAGCGCGCGGGTAAGGACGAGATGGCGCCTCCCCGGCAGCAGTCCCGGCAGGCTCTCGAAGGTCTTCCGCCCCATCACCATCACGCTGCCCATCGTCAGCGCCTTAAACCGCTTCAGGTCGGCGGGGAGATGCCATGGGAGCTTGCCGCTGCGCCCGATGACGCCGTTCTGCGCCCGTGCGACGACAATGGTGATGATCGGCGGTTTGTTCATCATCACGACGATGCCCTTGTCGCGCGCGCGTGCCAAGCGCGCTATTGCGCCATCCCATGACGCAAGGCGAAGCGCGACTGATTGAACAGGCAAGCCGCAACCTCGGCCCAAAGGTCGTGATCACCGATCCAAAGGAGATCGAACCGTGGGTTAGTGACTGGCGCGGTCGTGTGCATGGCGCGAGCCCCGCTATCCTCGCTCCGGGCTCCACGCGGGAAGTCGCCGAGATCGTCGTGCTTGCAGCCGAACATCGCGTCCCGCTCGTCCCGCAGGGGGGCAACACCGGGATGGCTGCCGGCGCGACACCGCCATCCGATGGGTCGGCGGTGCTTCTGTCGATGCGCCGCATGAACCGCATCCGCTCAGTCAGCATTGAGAACCGGCTCGCGATCGCGGAGGCGGGGGTCATCCTGGCCACGCTGCATGACGCCGCGCACGACGTCGGCATGCGCTTTCCGCTGACGCTCGGCGCGCGCGGAAGCTGCACCATCGGCGGGCTCACCTCCACCAACGCTGGCGGGACGCAGGTATTGAAGTTTGGAACCATGCGCACGCTCGTCGCCGGCGTCGAAGCCGTGCTGCCCGATGGCTCGATCCACGACGGTCTATCCGGCCTGAAGAAAGACAATCGCGGCTACAGCCTCGACCAGTTGCTGATTGGCGCGGAGGGCACGCTGGGCGTGGTCACGGCGGTCGCGCTGCGGCTCGTGTCCGCAATCGCCTCTCGCGCAGTCGCTTGGGCCGGCGTCGGCAGCCCCGCGAAGGCGCTGGATCTCCTGCGGTTCCTGGAGACGCGAACCAGCCACGTCGAAGGCTTCGAACTGGTGCCCCAAGACTCGCTAGACCTTGTTCTGAAGCACGTACCGGGCACGCGGCCGCCGCTCTCAGGAACCCATGCCTGGCACGTCCTGATTGAGGCGACTGTGTCCGATGCCGGCACCGACATTTCCGCCGAACTCGAGCGTTTGCTCGCCAGCGCCCTTGATGCGGGCAACATCCAGGATGCGACGATCGCCGCAAACGAGGCGCAGGCTGAGGCTTTCTGGAAGATCCGCGACAGCATTTCCGAAGCTGAGCGCGCGGAAGGGCAGACGCTAGCTCACGACATATCCGTCGCGGTCGCGCAAATGCCGCGCTTCATCACCGAGGCGTCGGCTGAGGTCGAAAGGGCTTTCCCCGGCGTCATCGCCAGCGGCTTCGGTCATCTTGGCGACGGCAACATCCATTTCCACGTCCGCGCAGGCAGCCACGCCGCGCCGGACTGGTATGAGGCTGAAGGCGCGGCGATCACGCGCTTCGTCGACGATTTGGTGACGGTGGCGGGCGGGTCGATCTCTGCCGAACATGGCATTGGCCAGCTGAAGCTCTCGGAGTTCGCGCGGCTCGCGTCGCCGGCCCGCATTCACGCCTTGCGCGCAATCAAGCACGCGCTCGACCCGCTCGGAATCATGAACCCGGGGAAGCTCGTCCCTTAAGGCTGGAGCTGCAGCCGATCGCTTTCGGCGTCAGTGGGCTCACCTTCGTTCGCGAGAACTCGACGCACCTTCTCGAGATCGACTTCACCTTCCCAGCGGCCGACCACGATCGTGGCGACGGCATTGCCAATGAAGTTGGTCAGCGACCGGCACTCGCTCATGAAGCGGTCGACGCCGAGGATCAGCGCCATGCCCGCGACCGGGATCGCGGGGACGACAGACAAAGTAGCGGCAAGCACGATGAAGCCGGACCCCGTCACGCCCGCCGCGCCCTTCGAGCTCAGGATCGCCACCGCCATCAGCAGCATCTCCTGACCGAAAGTCAGGTGCGTATTGGTGGCTTGCGCGATAAACAGCGCCGCGAGCGACATGTAGATGTTCGTCCCATCGAGGTTGAACGAATAGCCGGCCGGGACGACCAGGCCGACAATCGGCTTTGGCACGCCTGCCGCCTCGAGCTTTTCCATCAGCAGCGGCATCGCGCTTTCGGAAGATGAGGTGCCGAGCACGATCAGCAGCTCGTCCTTGATGTAGCGGATCAGCGAGAAAATCGAGAAGCCGGCCGCCCGGGAAACCAGGCCGAGAACGATGAGGACGAAGCCCAGCGCCGTCGCGTAAAAAGTCAGCACCAGCTCCGCCAGATTGGCGAGCGTTCCAATACCGTATTGGCCGATCGTAAAGGCCATCGCGCCGAACGCGCCGACCGGCGCCGCGTACATCAGGATCCGGACGACGCGGAACACGACGGCGGTAATCGTCCGCAACGTTTCAAGCAGCCGGTCGCCGCGGTCGCCGAGCATCGCAAGCGCGATCCCGAACAGGATCGAAATCAGTAGCGCCTGCAGGATTTCGCCCGACGTCAGCGCGCTGAACATCGTGTCGGGGATCATGTTTAGCACGAAGCCGGTGACCGTCGTCTCCTTGGCTTCGGTGACGTAGGTTGCGACCTTGCTCGTATCGAGCGTCGCCGGGTCGACGTTGAGACCGGCGCCCGGCTGGAAGATGTTGCCGACGAGCAGCCCGACCGCGAGCGCCAACGTCGACACAGCGATGAAATAGCCAAGCGCCTTCGCGGCGATACGCCCGAATGCGCCAAGGTCACGCATTCCCGCGATGCCCGTCACGACGGTGAGGAAGATCACCGGCGTAATGATCATCTTCACCAGCTTGATGAAGGCATCGCCAAGCGGCTTCAGCGACGCACCGAACTTCGGCCACAACCAACCGACCAGCACGCCGAGCGCGACGGCGATGAGTACCTGTATGTAAAGGTTCTTCCAGATCGGGCGGCGCGCATCGGTCATGGCTGCATCTGTGGCGTGCCGTCACGGCTGAGTAAATCACCCTGCCGGCGGCTGGCGCGCCCGGTAGGATTCGAACCTACGACCTCAAGCTTAGAAGGCTCGTGCTCTATCCAACTGAGCTACGGGCGCGCACGCGGGCAGAACTAACGAGAATTGACGGAACAAGGAACCGCGTTACGCCTCACCTGATGAGCGGGAACGAACTGAGGCATGTCGAGGCGCGGGCGCTGCACGGCGCGCGCTTCCGCTACTTCGACTTCGTCATGGTTGCGTTTGTCGTCGTGCTCCTGCTGTCGAACGTGATCGGCGCGGAAAAGCGCTCCGTGATCAACGTTCCTGGCAGCGGCCTGTGGCCCTTCGGCGCGGGCATCCTGTTCTTCCCCATCTCCTACGTGATCGATGACGTGCTGACCGAGGTTTACGGCTTCGCGCGGGCGCGGCGGGCGCTGTGGGCAGGTTTCGCGGCATTGCTTTTCATGGCCGTGATGGAGTGGACCGTCGTGCATCTGCCGGTAGCCGAAGGATGGACAGGGCAGCCGGCTTACGAGCGGGTGTTCGGGTCGGGATGGCGGATTATCCTTGCCTCGATGACCGCATTCTTCGTCGGCGATTTCCTCAACTCGGTCGTGCTGGCGAAGATGAAGATCTGGACCGACGGCAAGTATCTGTGGACCCGGACCATTGGCAGCACGATCGTCGGGGAAGGCGCGGACAGCCTGATCTTCTACCCGCTTGCGTTCTACGGGATGCCCGACTGGCCGGTCGCCGCGCTTGGTGAGGTGATGTTTATTCAGTTCTTCTTCAAGGTCAGCTGGGAGGTCTTGCTGACGCCAATAACTTACGCGGTTGTCGGCTGGCTCAAACGGAAGGAAGGCGTCGACGTCTATGACGTCGGGACCGAATTCACGCCGTTTAGTGCGGACGTTTGAACAGCAGGAATGCCGACCAGACCGCCAGGCAGAGCGCTAGGGCCGACGTCAGGATGATCGTCGGATCGCTCAGCAAACCCGTGCCTTCGGCCATGATACGCGCGATGTGCGCGACAACGATCAGTGCGAAGGTGATCCCGGTGATCGCGACATAGGCGCGCACGCCTAAGCCGCGACGGTCTCGAGCAGGCCTTCGAACAGTCGGCGCCCGTCGAGGCTGCCGTGTGCCGGTTCGACGACGCGCTCGGGGTGCGGCATCAGGCCAAGCACATTGCCGGCATCGTTGAGAATGCCCGCGATGCTGCGCGCGGAGCCATTGACTTCGTCGAGGTAGCGGAAGGCGACGCGGCCTTCGCCTTCGAGGCGGTCGAGCGTTTCGGCGTCGGCCTGGTAATTGCCGTCGTGGTGCGCGACCGGGAATACGACGGTCTCGCCGCTGTCATATTGCGAGGTGAACAGGCTTTGGCTGTTCTCGACGCTAAGCGGCACCTGGCGGCAGACGAAGCTAAGCGCCGCGTTGCGCATCAGCGCACCTGGCAGGAGTCCGGCTTCGGTCAGCACCTGGAAGCCGTTGCAGATGCCGATGACCGGCACGCCGCGCGCTGCGGCATCCTTGACCGCGCCCATGATCGGTGAACGGGCGGCCATGGCGCCGGAACGCAGGTAATCGCCGTAGGAGAAGCCGCCGGGGATGCCGATGAAGTCGATGCCCTCGGGCAGCTCGCTGTCGCGGTGCCAAACCATGTCCGGCTTGCGGCCTGTGACCTGCTCAAGCGCCACTGCGAGGTCGCGGTCGCAATTGGAACCAGGGAAGACGACGACGGCGCTCTTCACGCGGCGCTCTCCAGCCTTTCGATACGGAAATTCTCGATCACCGTATTGGCGAGGAGCTTTCGGCACATGTCTTCGATGTCGGCTTCGCTGGTTGCGTCCGCCAGATCGAGCTCGATCATCTTGCCCGCACGGACGTCGTTGACGCCGGAAAAGCCAAGGGCTTCCAGCGCATGGTGGATCGCCTTGCCCTGCGGATCGAGGACGCCGTTCTTGAGAGTGATGAAGACGCGCGCTTTCATGTTTTGTCGCCAGCCTTTCGCTATGCCGGGCCCTATGGCCGCACCCGCAAAAACGGGCAAGTTTTACCGGCTGTTTACCTTGATCGGCGAAAATCGGGATAAGCCGGTCAGTAATTCACCGGCGGGGGAGGTAATTTCGCATGGTCGCCATGATCGCCATTGTCATGTTCGTCGCCCTGGTGGGCTTCGGCGGCAAATATTTCGGTTGGAGCGACCCCGACGGCACAGTGACGCTCGCGCTCATCACCAGCTTCATCCTCGGCATCATCGGCGGCTACAAAGCCAAGGACTAATAGCCGCTGAGCTCGGCCACCCGCGCGCGGTGGAAATAGACGTCGCCGAAAAGTTCGCCGAGCACAGCCTCCCGCTTCATGTAGAGCCCGATGTCATGCTCGTCGGTCATGCCGATGCCGCCATGCATCTGCACGCCTTCCTGCACGGCGAGCTTCGACACCGAAGCCGCCTTGGCCTTGGCGACGGCGACCAGCAGATCGGCTTTTTCACCGCCTGAATCGAGAAGCTCGGCAGCCTTGAGTGCGGCGGCCCGCGCAATTTCGATCTCGCCGTAGAGGTGCGCGGCGCGATGCTGTAGCGCCTGGAACTCGCCGATCAGCTTTCCGAACTGCTTGCGCTGCTTGAGATAATCGACGGTCATCGCCCACGCGCCCGCGGCGACGCCTACGAGCTCGGCAGAGACTCCGGCGCGGCCGGCGTTCAGAGCGCGGGCGAGGGGCGCCCAGCCGCCGTCGACCTCGCCGACCACCGCGTCTGCATCGAGCTCGACGTTGGAAAAGGTGATGTGCGCCGCTTTTGAGCTGTCGGCGAGCGTCGCGCTCTCAACCTCGGCGGCCGCTTTCGGAACCGCGAACAGGGTCAGGCCTTCGCGCTCGCCGGGCGAACCGGCCGTGCGCGCAATCGTCAGGATCACGTCCGCCGAATTGCCGTGGACGACGAGCTGCTTCTGCCCGTTGAGCACGAACCCGTTCCCACGCCGCTCGGCAGCGAGGGCCGTCTTCTCCGGCGCGTGGCGGCTGCTTTCATCGACGGCCAGCGCCAGCACCGTCTCCCCAGACAGAATGCCCGGGTACCAGCGCTCGGCGTGCGCTGTTCCCTCGATCGCGCGTGCGCCCGCGACCGCCGTGGTCAGGAAGGGCGAGGGCGTCAGGTTGCGGCCGATCTCTTCCAACACAAGCGCTGCTTCGACCGACCCGAGACCGAGCCCGCCCTGCGCTTCGGGGATGCAGATGCCGGTGAGACCAAGCTCACCGAACTGCTTCCACAGTGCTGTGCCATAACCATCGGTGCAGCCGGTATCGCGCCAGTGGCGAAGCTGCTTCGCGATCGAACCTTCGTCGGCAAGAAAGCTTGCTGCCGTTTCCTGCAGCATCTTCTGGTCATCGTTGAGCAATGCCACGTCAGGCTCCCGGAAGGCCGAGGATGTGCTTGGCAACGATGTTGAGCTGGATCTCGCTCGTGCCGCCCTCGATTGAATTGGCCTTGGTGCGCAGCCAGTCGCGCGGGGTCTTGCCGCCCTTCGACCGGTCGCTGTCCCATTCGAGCGCGTCCGACCCGCCAGCCGCCATCATCAGCTCGTGCCGGCGCTTGTTCAGCTCGGTGCCCGCATATTTCATCATCGACGGGCTGGCGGGGTGCGCTTCGCTGGCCTTGAACATTTCGAAGAAGCGCTCGCTCATCGCGGCGAAGGCGAGGGCGTCGACGTCGAACGCCGCGATTTCGGCGCGCAGGAATGGATCGTCGGGCTTCAGCATCCGGCCGAGCGTTCCGCCGGTCCCGCCAAGGCCCATGCCGGCGATCATCTCGCGTTCGTGGCCAAGCAGATATTTCGCGACGTCCCAGCCGCGGTTCACCTCGCCGACGACTTGGTTCTTGGGCACCTTCACGTCGTCGAAGAAGGTCTCGCAGAACGGCGAATTCCCGCTGATTAGCAGAATCGGCTTGGTCGACACGCCGGGCGTCTGCATGTCGAACAGCAGGAAGCTGATGCCGCCCTGCTTGGACTCGGTCGAGGTGCGGACGAGACAGAAGATCCAGTCGGCCTTGTCGGCATAGCTGGTCCACACCTTCTGTCCGTTGACCAGCCAGTGGTCGCCTTTGTCCTCGGCCTTGGTCTGGAGGCCGGCGAGGTCGGACCCCGCACCGGGCTCCGAATAACCCTGGCACCAACGGATTTCCCCGCGCGCGATTTCGGGCAGGAAGCGCTTCTTCTGCTCGTCATTGCCGAACTTGAGCAGCGCAGGGCCGAGCATCGAGATGCCGAAGCTATAGAGCGGATTGCGAGCGCCGATCCGCGCCATCTCTTCCTTGAGCACCTTGGCTTCCGCGGGCGAGAGTCCAGCGCCGCCATAGTCTTTGGGCCAGTGCGGAACAGTCCAGCCGCGCTCGACCATTCGTTCAAGCCACACGCGTTGTGCGTCGGAAGAGAAGGTCCAATTGCGGCCGCCCCAACACGCTTCGCTCTCGGAGCGCATTGGCTCGCGCATTTCGGGCGGGCAATTTGCCTCAAGCCATGCGCGCGTTTCCGACCGAAAGCTGTCGAGTTCAGCCATTCCTGCCCCTATCATCGGCGAATGTTCCGAAAGTTCGCACTGACGAGCCGGTTTCGTCCGGCATATCCATCGATTGGATCCTTTGCGGCCATGCGTCGAGCCAAGCACGGCGGTTGCAAATAGGGAAGGCCTAGTTTGTCCGCTCGGCCGGCTTCGCGTTGTATGGCGAGTTCCATTTGTAGGCCGCGCCAGTCCACCGCAGCGTGCCGAGGATGTGCGACTTGCCCGCGTTGTCGCGCACCCAGACGCAGCCACATGCGGCACAAAGGATGGCGCCGTCGAGCGCGGGTTCGTTGACCTGATCCGCCTGATGTTTGGTGACTAATCGCTGCATCGGATTGTGCGCGTTGCAGAAGCGCGAAGGGCATATGCTGGGCGAATGGGTCGAAGGCAACTTAGGTCCCCGGCTAGCGATAAAAGTCGGGGCTAAAAAGGCTCGGCCAAGCGGGGTTGGCCGAGCCTAGTGAAGCTGCTGACTTCTAACGTAGGTTGCAATTTAAAGTTTAACGAAGGGCGAAGATCAAGATCGAGTATTCGAGGTTTTCGTCCGCTCACGAAAGATTTCACGCGAACCTTCAGAGAAGGCGGGGTTCGACGAGCTTACTTACCGTCGTGTCAGGAAAGTGATGCGGCGGTCTTGTTTCGCGCCATGCAGCGGCTTAGCGCGAGCGCAAACAGTAACGAGGCATTCGCGATGACCGACGTGAGGGAAAAGCCGACGACCAGCCCGATCTCCACCCGCAAGCATGGCGACGTGTTGATCGTGCTTTCGAACAACCCGCCGGTGAACGCGCTGTCGACAGCCGCCCGCCAGGGCCTGGTCGATGCTATCGCCGAAGCAGAAGCCGACGAAAGCGTGAAGGCGGTGGTCATCGCTTGCGAAGGCCAGACTTTCTTTGCCGGCGCGGACATCACGGAATTCGGCAAGCCGCCGCAGAATCCGTGGCTTCCGCAGGTCGTCGACATCATCGAGGCATGTTCCAAGCCGGTGGTCGCGGCGATCCACGGAACGGCATTTGGCGGCGGGCTCGAAGTGGCGCTGGGCTGCCATTATCGCGTCGCGGATCCGAGCGCGAAGCTGGGCACGCCGGAGGTGAAGCTCGGGCTTCTGCCTGGTGCTGGAGGGACTCAGCGGCTGCCGCGCGTGGCGGGGGTTCGCAAGGCCTTGGAGATGACGGCGACCGGCAACCCGATCGGCGCGCGCGAAGGTTTCGAATGCGGGCTGATCGACCGGCTGGTCGAAGGCGAGCTGCTGCCGCACGCGGTGGCTTATGCGGAGGAGGTGCGCGACATACGCCCACTGCCGCGCTCGTCGGCTTTTGAAGAGAAGGTCGGCAACGTCGATCCGGCGGTGTTCGACGATTTCCGCCGCGACAATGCGCGCAAGTTCCGCGGCTTGGACGCGCCCGAAAAGAATATCGAGGCGGTGCGGATCGCGACTCAGAAACCCTACACCGAAGGCGTGATGGACGAGCGCCGGCTGTTCATGGAGCTGATGACCGGCACGCAGGCGCGGGCGCAGCAATATTTCTTCTTCGCCGAGCGCAAGGCGGCAAAGATCGACAACCTCCCCGAAGGCACGGTGCCGCGCGACATCAAGCGGGTCGGCGTCATCGGCGCCGGCACGATGGGCGGCGGCATCTCGATGAACTTCCTGTCGGCGGGCATCCCAGTGACGATCGTCGAGATGGGCCAGGAAGCACTCGACCGCGGCACCGGCGTGATGCGCAAGAATTACGAAGCGACCGCTTCGAAGGGCCGGATGACGACCGAGCAGGTTGAAAAGGCGATGGGGCTGTTGAAGCCGACGCTCGACTTTGAGGCGCTTGGCGAGTGCGACCTCATCATTGAGGCCGTCTACGAGAACATGGACGTGAAGAAGGAAGTGTTCGGCCGGCTCGACAAGATCGCCAAGCCGGGTGCGATCCTCGCGTCCAACACATCCTACCTCGACATCAATGAGATTGCGGCGAGCATCTCGCGGCCGGGCGATGTCGTCGGCATGCACTTCTTCTCGCCGGCGAACGTCATGAAGCTGCTCGAGGTCGTGCGCGGCGACAAGACGTCACCCGACGTGCTGCTGACGGCGATGCAGCTCGGCAAGAAGATCCGGAAGGTTCCAGTGGTCGCGGGCGTGTGCCACGGCTTTATCGGCAACCGCATGCTGATGCCGCGTCAGGTCGAGGCGACCAAGCTGCTGCTCGAAGGCGCGACGCCGGAGCAGGTTGACCGCGCCCACGTCGAGTTCGGCATGCCGATGGGACCGTTCCAGATGGCCGACCTCGCGGGTGTCGACATCGGCTGGCACCGCGATCCGAACCGGATCGAGAACGTGCGCGACGCGCTCTGCGCGATTGACCGCTGGGGCCAGAAGAAAGGCGCGGGCTTCTACGATTACGACGAGAAGCGCCGACCGACTCCCTCACCGGTCGTCCAGAAGATCATCGAGGATTTCGCCGAGAAGCAGGGCGTCGAGCGCCGTCAGATCGGCGACGAGGAAATCGTCGAGCGCACGCTCTACACGATGGTCAACGAGGGCGCGAAGATCCTGGAGGAGGGCATCGCGCAGCGCGCGTCCGACATCGATGTCGTGTGGGTCTACGGCTACGGCTGGCCGGTCTATCGCGGCGGGCCGATGTTTTGGGCGGACACGGTCGGCCCCGATAAGATCGTCGAGGGCCTGAAGCGGCAGGAAGAGCGCATGAAGCCGGAATTCAGCTTCTCCAAGCTTCTGCTCGACAAGGCTGAAAAGGGCGAGCGCTTTACTGGCTGAGGCCGAGGGAACCCTTGACCTCGCGAAGCATCTAACCCGTGCAAGGCATGGAGAGATCAGCATGGCGACGACGATTCCGGAAGCCCGACAGGAACGGGCGCTGCGCCGTTACTCCAACACGGCGGTGACCATTCACTGGATCACAGTCGTCCTCGTGCTGTTCCAGATCTGGCTGGGTCTCAGCTTCGCCGACATGGCGCAGGGTTCCGCGCGCGGAAACCTGTTCACGTGGCACAAGACAATCGGCGCGACGATCCTGCTGCTGACGATCATCCGGCTGACCTATCGCCTGACGAACCCGCCGCCGCCCTATCCTACGGACTTGCCGCGGTGGGAGCAGATTGCGGGAACCTGGAACCATCGCCTGTTCTACATACTCCTGATCGGGCTTCCCATTGGAGGTCTGATCGCGGTGTCGGGCCACGCGCGCGGACCGACGACGCCGTTGCTCGGCGGCGTGCCCCTCCCAGTGATCCCCGGCATATCGGAACAGATGGGTGAAGCGGCAGGCGAGATTCACTCAGCACTCGCCTGGGTCCTGATCGCACTGATAGTGATTCACGCGGCGGCGGCGTTGAAGCACCAGTTCATCGACAAGGACCGCGCGGCGGGAAGGATGCCGCCATTCAGAGACCCCGTAGATGAACCAGTGGTCGTCGGCCAGGGTCGTCGCGCAGAAGGCTGAGCATCGCCAGTGCAACGCCGGCGAGAAGGGCGCTGGTGATGAAGGTCGCGGCGCTGCCGTCGCGGTCCCAGAGGTAGCCCGCGCCAAGGCTGGCGAGGAGGGCGCCGATGCCCGACACGAACCAGAATGCGCCGAAGCTCGTCGCCCGCAACTCCTCCGGAGCGGTGTCCGCGATCATTCTTGAAAAAATGCCCTGCGTAAGGGCCATGTGAGCACCCCACAGGATCACGCCAAGCGTCAGGCCGGCGTAGCTGTCGGTCTTCGCAAGGACGAGGTTGCCGGCGATCAGCAGGGCGATGCCTGCCATCAAGATCGACTTGGGGCTCATGCGATCGCTGAGAATTCCCGCGGGGTAGGCGAGCACCACATAGGCTAGATTGAAGAGTGCGAGCGTGAGCGGCGACCAGGCTTCGCTGAGGCCGACTTCAATGCCCTTCAAAATCAGGAAAGCTTCGGAGAAGCGTGCCAGGGCGAACAGGAAGCCGACGGCCAGCAGGCGCTTCGTTTCCTGGTCCAGGCCTTTGAACCCGGCGAAGAAAGGCGCGCGCTTGAGTGGTCTGAGATGATGTTCCGGTTCGCGAAGCGCCAGCCAGGCGAGCAGGAACGAGCAGAAGGCGGGTATGATCGCGACCCAATAGACGGCGCGGATGTCGCTCGCGAACCAGGCCATGAGCGCGATGGCCGCAATGGGAGCAAGCAGCGCGCCTACAGTGTCGAGCGACTGCCGAAGCCCGAATGCGCGTCCGCGAATTTCGGCTGGTGTTTCGTCGGCGAGCATGGCGTCGCGCGGGGCGCCGCGGATGCCCTTGCCGATACGGTCAGCGAAACGTGCGCCCATGAGCGCCGCTGCGCTGGCGGCGAGCGGGAAGAGCGGCTTCGACAATGCGGCGAGGCCGTAGCCGGCGACGACCCACGGTTTGCGTTTCATGCTGCGGTCGGAGAGCCGTCCGGATGCGAGCTTAGCGAAGTTCGCGGTGGCCTCCGCAATGCCGTCGATGGCGCCAAGCG